>NZ_LCWX01000122.1:0-4319 GCF_001431305.1 Pseudovibrio sp. POLY-S9 | reverse complement strand
CTTGATAATTTGCCCGGATACGTATTGCCAAACGGCCCCAGCAAAAGGCGGGCAAACGGTCACGTCACAGAGGAAGAGAGTAAGATATTTGCGAAGCAAGCCGAAGATGACATGGCAGCCTTTTTAACCGCCCGGGCGAGCGAACTTGTATCAGGCGGCAAGCTTATGGTTCAGGTCTTCGGCTGCACAAATGAACTCCGCACCTGCGACGGCCTGTTCGATCTTCTCAACGACGCTCTTCTAGCGCATGTCAAACTCGGCAATATATCCTCGCAAGTATATGAGAGATACTACCAGCCAGTCTATTTCCGCAGTCTGGAAGAGCTGACATCCCCTCTAACGAACCCAGCGTATAATCTGGCCGGTCTTTACACACTGGATCGAACAGAAAGCTATGAAGTCCCTGTCCCCTTTGTTGAAGCTTACAAGCAAGACAAAGATCTGGATCGCTACGCCACCAATTATGTGAACTTTTTCCGAGCATTCACTCAGGCAGTGTTGCGTGGAACCCTCCCCGACACACCGTCAAAATCAGATTTACTGGACCAGATCTACAAGACAGCAAAAACCCTCTTGAAGGCGAACCCGGAAGATTACCCATTCCGCAACATTTCCGTCGCAATGCTCCTGACACGCAAATAACCGCTCTGTTGCAAAGTCTAGCGCAGATAGATAATCATACTGCGCAGCATTTTGCCCAATAACCGAACTTGACACTATGCAAGACACAAATGTTGCAAGAACTAACAGCGTTGCTTTCTTCAAATCTTCTTGCTTCAGTGGCACAACCGTCGAAGCCGGGGTACAACGCACTTGGGGGCACCTCAGATTCCGATAAATACCAATATAGCTCAGGAACTTCTGAGTAGTTCAAGGTATGACACTCTAGGATGCTTCTGGGTGAGGCAGGCAAGTGGCAATCCCCCGCTAACTGATCGAGGTTAAAAGTAGAGATGTTGTTGCCTCATATTGAGGACTCACTTTAAAGAAATCTTGTTTCAGAGATTGCGTAACACTTTACCTAAGCTGTACTCAACCCTTGATGGAAACGTCCGAAGGTCCGCTCATGGCCCGAACTTCCAGACATTTCTAGCACGTAGCAGCGTGACCATACCTGCCATTTGTCCGTAGTCTAGGCGCTTCCAGTCAGCAAGTAGAAACAACCATAGATCAAGATAGAGTCTCGCCACTAAGTCATGGCCAGTCCAAACATTGGGTCCGCGCCTTATGGTGCGGACCTTTCTTATAGTGACAATCCAATTCGCGCTATGTCGCTCGGTAATCCCCCCATTCATGGAGGGATTACCGAGCGATTAAGCTCAGGGATGGATCACTATTGGCTCGCACTGTCACTGACAGCGATACTATCGGTGGTGCACGGTCCATAAGAGTCGATGCTAGACGAATCCTTATAAGTCGTCTTTGCTTTCAATGGCAGCAAGTCACCACAATTGGTGCATACTATATAGTCCATGGCTCGTCTCATTGGCATAATGTATTGCGCACCGTAAGTAGATTTTTGATTTCTTAGGAATCCAGACCCATGTCTGTATACGGCATTCACAATAAAGTCGTATCCATTGGTTATCCGGCCACAACCACACTCTGGTCCATTCATATACGCAGCTGTAAGATCGAGATTGTACTTGTCGTTTAGCAACCGTAATTCATCTTCGGTAATGTTCGATGCGTTTCTCAGGTCTTCGTCCGACTCGACCGACTCGGCGACCAATTTGCAGAAGTGATTGTAGATTCCTTCGTCATTGGTGAAGTAATGAAAGCTCTTTAAATTGTGACGATTGACAAAAAGCGCCTCTAACTCATTAACTGACGAAATGTAGTTATCCATTTTTTCCCCAATTCTCTAAGATGTTGCTCCGCAACTTGTGCAGGGTCTCAATGTTTGCACACTTGCTCGCTTCAATTGGCGGTCACCGAAATAAACGACAAACGCCGTGGTTATCGTTTGGGCTTTCCAAAATGATGTTCTAGTTGCCACCTCCCCTTCTTCCCGCAATGTTGTTTCGATAATCCACAAATGCTGCTTGCGGAGGACAGAAACACGCTCCTCAAATAGTACCGTAACGATATCTGGAGCGTGATAGGTTGCAAACTGTGATCAAGTTGGCGATGCAATCTCGGCTTGTTCTTGTCGGACTACGGCACTTTGGTTCGGTCACTTGTGTTGCATCTCACACCAATGCAAGTGTGAATTCGTCGTATGGGCCTAGCCTTCAAAACCCCAGACTGTTATTTTTTAGTTTCCGCCTGCCTCAACAAAGTCGACAATAAATCGGCCATCATAATTTGTATTATCTATATAACCCACGGCAACACGAAGTGTTAATATGGGTAATATTTGGAAGATAAGTAAACTCGAATAAAGAGGCCAGTTAATTTTAGTGCCTGAGTACGTTTTATCGACACCTGAATGAGGCGTCTTGTAAAAAACGGCAAGCTATGAGGGTTTTATGGAAATTTATAAAAAGTACCCTACGTCACCTAAGCTATTTTGTTACATTAAAGGATACCACGTTGCGGATCAGAAAGTTAACGATCTCACTGTTCAATCGCCTCCAACGGGTTACCCTTTACTGGGGCATATATGGAAGGGGATCGGGACGGTTGATGTGGCTGGTGAAACGATCCCTCAAATGAAACCTCCAGTTAGCCATTTTAGCGGGCAGCTGTACAAAACCAATGCATGCGTTCATTGGAAAGGACATATAGGCCATATACTCGCAGAGTTCACAGCAACAGGACTTTATGAGCTGTTTGGTATCTATGGTGATACGCTCGTTAACAGAACTGTTTCGGTGAACGAAACTGCTTCGGAGTTTGCAGCTGTACTGCAGGCAAAGCTTAACGGTGTCAAGGATACAGAGGACTATCTCATTTGCTTGCAGCAAGCACTCAAATGGCAAGCAGGTAAGGCGATTTCAGCGCCAGACTTTGTCGTTAAAGCAGTTCGCCTTATTGAAGAAGCCTATGGAGATATTAAACTGAAGCACCTGATCGAAGAGCTTAATATACCTGAAAGGACGTTGACGAGTCGGTTTAAAAAGATAGTTGGGGTATCGCCTAAGTATTTTTCTCGCATCACACAGTTCAATTATATCGTCTCAATCATACTTTCTGGTGAAGAACTACCCCTGTCGCATTTGGCTGCGGAGGCTGGATTTTATGATCAGGCACATTTCACCAAAACTGTACAAGAATTTGTGCTTAACGCTCCTTCTCGCTTCTTGGAAGGTGATGTTTCAAAAGTTTCCAGTTTCATCAGGCAAATGAATAAAAATACGCCATGATTTGGCCGTTAGTTTTTGGGAAGACCTAGATGAAACAGGCCACTTCAGGCCCTTCACGAAAATAGCTGAAGACGCTTCTGGATGAATTTACTCCACCCAAGCGAGAACCACACGAAGGGCAGCTAATGGCCCACTTTGCCAAATCCCCCACGACCTCAGTGCGTTGCATTTATATTCAGAAATCTGAGCCTGTCTCAACTAATTCGAGCCCAGTCTCAGGTAAATTGAGCAGAAGCGAAATTACAGTCTCAAATAATCTGAGTCCAAAATCTCGATGTTCTCAAGCCGAGCCGTCGATAATATCAAGCCGCTACACCTAACTGTGGCGAATTGCACTTATCCGTAGCTCGGATTGCAATCATCCGCCTCGGATCACTTTATTTGAGAATAGCTGTAGAGCGGACGAAATTGATCCTTCACTGCAGGAGCAAAAACTCTGATCAAAACCCCGCGATTGTATACGATAAGAGCCCTAACCGGATATTTTCTCGCTTTCATCAAAGACCGTGACTGAGGGATTAAGGGATGCTTGGAGCGTTCTAAGGCTCCACTCTAGCTCTGAAAACCTCTTGTCCTGGAGGACCCGTTCCGATTTTCCTTTATGTATCAATAGCTGGCTATTTTCGGCCGAGGTCTGGCCAAAAATGGCCAGCTGTTTGATGATGTTTATCAATAGCTTAGTTTGGTTGTGAAGGATCTACTGGTTTCTTAGGCCAAAAATGGCTTAAACTGACGCAGCGGAATATTGCTCGAAGTTCTGCTACCTGACCCCTCTTATGCGCACCGTAAAACTATTTTACCAAGCTTTTTCATAGTGTTGAAAGGGGTGTCTGTGTTTTTCAGGAGTGTTTTCGCACTCTGGCATGCAAGTTGCAACTGTGTTGGTACGCTGTCGCAGACTGGGGTCTGGGGTTGTGGCCCATTCTCATCAAATGGGGTTCATTTATTTGTTTTGCTGCGTCTATCCGCAAACGGAGGGCGCTCACCAGGAGCATACTATGCCAACACCCG
>NZ_LCWX01000121.1:52295-81918 GCF_001431305.1 Pseudovibrio sp. POLY-S9 | reverse complement strand
GCATTCCCCCCCCCCCGCCACTTCTGCTTGGTTGCAACATGGGTGTTTGGTTGCATTGAACTGCCTTGGAACATCTGCGTTTTAAGGTGTGCGGCAATTATTGAAGTGTTCGTTAGTGTGGGTTGCATGTATCGATTGATACAGCGGAGGTTGTCTCCCTGATTTATGCAAGTGGTGTGTCCATTTTTTGAAAGACAGGCCATTGCCCAGCACCAGTATTGTATCTCAGCCGATTTCTCCGATCCTTCATACACCTGTTGAGGCTGAAACCGCCGCGCAAAATGAGTCGGTTAAGCTCTATACATCTGATAAAGGCTCCTCCCTTGGTGTTGAAACGCAAGAGCAGTTTCTGAGTTTTAAGGGAAACCGGGAGCAGCAACTTGAGCAGCTTCGAAAGGAGCTGCCGCAAGAGACGCTGAAATCGCCCTTACTGAATGGTACTGCTGCATTAAAAGCAGTCCCAGAAACTCTCCCTAAATCATATGACTGGGTTGGGGAGCCTGTAGTGGGAGATGCGCCAGATCTTTCGACATTAAAGCCAAATATTACTGAGAAGTTTGCAGAGGGTGAGAGCCATATCTCAACTTATACGACAACAGATGGTCACAATCTTGTCGGCAAAATTGAAAGAACTGTCGCCGCCGGGCACCTGAAGGCTGAACTGAGTGCTTATAAGACAATCTATGAAAATGCAGGCGAGCACCCAAACCTAGGGAAAGTTTATGGGATGGCCTCGGTACCTTACGGTAGTTTGGTCAAAGAAGCCTTGGTGATGGATGAAGTTATTGGTGATCGTGGCAGTGTCACCATGCGCAAGCTGAATCAGGCATGGAAGGCCGGGGATATCTCCAGCGCGCAATATTGGGGCAGTGTTCAATACATTGGGCAGAAACTGTTGGATGTTACTGGCCATATCAGTAAGGCTGGTTTAGTTCACAATGACATCAAACCAGACAATTACGTAGTGAGCGCAGAAACTGGTGAGCCTGTAATAATTGACCTTGGTTTACACTCCAAAGCTGGAGAGACCGCAAAAGGGTTTACCGAGGACTATAAAGCCCCTGAGGTACACCCGAGACATCCCCAAACTTCCGAAAAGAGCGATGTGTTCTCGGTTGGTGCGACCCTTCTTTCTGGTGTTGAACAAGGGCTTCGTGATCAAAACCACATGCCAAATGCTGGACTATGGCATTCAACGAAAATTAGCAGGGATGATGAAGGAAACGCAGTTAAGATCCCGGGGCTCGCGGCGGTTGAAACAGATTATTCCCGCTTTATGGACGGACTACAGAACACCATCAATCAGCGACCTGATGCCGCTGAAGCAGGTTCTCTTTCTTTCATCCAGGATAGTCTGATTGAGGAAAGTGAAGCCCGGTCTGTACTGAAGGATGTGGTTTCAAATCCTAAATATGATGGCCGAGGTGCACGCTCTGAGCGGCAAGTGACCGAAAAAGACATTCGAAACTCTTTTGGTGATGTGCGTAACGTCTTGGTGCAGCGTGCAAAAAATGAATCGCAAGGTGATGCTGCATTTGCGATTATCGAGTTGGGTAAGCAATGTAAAACGGTCATCAGAGCTGAAAAACAGGGCAATGCAGACAGTTCTGTCCTTGGGAGGCTGCGTGAACTGGTTTCTAAGACTTATCACACACTCTCTCAGTTCTCTGCTCATCACAATACAAGTGCGCGAAAGTCTGAAGCCTATGAGGTTTCAAGGATTCTATCGCATGAAGTTTCTGAGTTTGAGCAGTTTGATCCTCAGTTGATGACTGAGCCCAAGCTAAAGAATTTGCATGAGCTGGAGCTGCTGGAGACCCGCCTATCAGCCGTTTTGGACTTAACTATTCCTGCTGGTAAGCAGTCTAATATGCCGCCAGACGATGTGTTGGTGAGCCTTTATTATTTGACTGGTAAGCAGATTGAAGTGCGAGATGCTATTTCTCAGCTAAAAGAAAGCCAGGAAAAAATAGAAGCTTATCAGCAAGCTCATAGCGAGCAGGATATCTCTTGGTTACCTGTGGCAGAAGATGCCTTGCAAACTTTTGAGGCGACGCACCCGCGAGTTGTAAGCAGCTGGGGTCATGAAGCTGAATTGCATGCCAAAGTTAATTCAGAAAATGCCCAGAAGGCTTGGGAGAAAGTTGAACATCTGCAGCCTGAGCTGGAACGTTTGTCTGAGGACTTGAAATCTGTGCTCTCTTTGCTTGGCCCGGGTCCCTACCCGACAGATCGCTTGGGCGCTTTGAGAGAAGACTATACTCAGAAATTGGGCACTGTCGATACGTTGCTTCGTTTAGAACGAGAGTGGGTGATCTAGCATAATACTGCAGATAAAGATTGTGTAGCAGTGGGTCACTGCCAAAAGCGCATAGGCTTAAACAACAAAAGAGCCTGCGGTGGTCGCAGGCTCTTTCTTCAGTGTGGTTATTGTTGTTGTTAGCTGACTGCGATGCCGGGGAAGATGATCAGCAGGGCGACGGCTACGATCTGGATCATGATGAAAGGCAGCAGTGCTCTGAAGATTTCGCCCAGACTTATATCGGGCGGAGCCACGCTCTTCAGGTAGAAGGCCGCGGGTCCAAATGGCGGTGACAGGAAGCTCACCTGCATGTTCATGGCAAAGACAACGCCGAACCAGATTGGATCGTAACCAAGCTGTGAGACGATTGGCACGAAGATCGGCATGGTAAGCAATGCGATGCCAACCCAATCCAGGAACATGCCAAGCACGAACAGGATGAGCATCATGAACAGGATCACGACGGTTGGATCGTCGGAGATACCTGTGATCAGCGCCTGAACAAAGCGGATACCACCCATCAAGTTGAACACGCCGACCAGTGCAGAGGCCCCTACTCCAATCCAAACGATCATACCAACAGTTGATAAGGTCTGCTTAGCTGCCCCCATGATGAGCTTGACTGAAAATTCACGGCGGATGATTGTTGAGATGGTTACGCCGAGCACACCGATGGCAGACGCCTCAGTCACACTCGCGATGCCGCCATAGATAGAGCCAAGAACGAACACCACAACGAGGATCGGAAGAAACAGGCCTTTCAGGAGGCGCATTTTTTCCGCGATTGGGATCTCGCCAGCTTCTGGAATTGGCGCGACTTCAGGGTTGGAATAGGCGCGGATCAGAATATAGGCGGCGTACATGCCTGCAAGCATCAGGCCTGGGAAGAACGCTGCCGTGAACAGATCGCCGATAGAAACACTCGCTGTCAGACCGTAGATGATTAGCACGATGGATGGCGGGATCATTGTACCCAGTGCACCACCTGCACAGCATACGCCAATGGCAAGTTTGCGGTCGTAGCCAAGACGCAGCATCTGCGGCAGGGCGATGACGCCGAGTAGAACAACTTCACCACCGATGATGCCGGACATGGCCGCCAGAACAACAGCCACGAGAAGTGTCTGGATAGCGATGCCACCGCGCAGACGCCCACCAACGAGGCGCATGGCGTCAAACAGGTCCTTGGCTATGCCCGATCGATCCAGGATCGCGGCCATAAGCACGAACATGGGAACGGAGACGAAAACGAAGGAGTTCACGAAGCTGAAGATGCGGCTGACGATCAGCGGCACGGCGCCCGGGCCGAACCAGCCCAGTGCGAAAATGAGAGCAACAAGCAGTGTGACGAAAGCAAGAGGCATGCCCGTCAGCAGCAGCAGAAGCAATGAGCCGAACATCAGAACCGTAGCCAGCTCGATGCCCAGAGCTTTAAAATCCGGGATCAGGACGAGTAAATCGGTCATTTTTTCTTAGCGTAGTTGACGGCCAGAATTGCAAATTGCAGGCACATGAGAATAAGGATACCAAGCAGGAACAGCTTTAGCAGACCTGGTGTTGGCGGGTTCCATGCAGAGCCGGAGGTCTCCAGACGGAAATCGCCGGCGGGTGTCCAGATTGCGCGTTTTACAACGAGCCAGCCTGCCCAGGAGAACAAGGCGCTGGCGAGTGCACAGGCAATGGAGATAGCAACGTTGAAGACACGCCGAAGCTTGGGAGAGAGTGCATCGTAAATCAGAACCACACGGATGTGTTTGTTCGTCGATGCGCAATAAAGACCACCAAAAAGGATTGTTGTCGCCGTCAGGAAGATGACGGTTTCGTGGGCCCAAATGGTTGGTGAATTAAACAGATACCGCATAGCGACTTCATAAATCAGAATTGCCGCAGACGATACGATTGCAAGTGAAAAGAGTGCGCTGAGTTTTGCTATTATGCGCCCGAACAGCCCCGCTTCAGGTATGGCTCTTTGGCCAGCGTCTTTTTCTTCGTGATCTGACATTCACCCTGCCTCCCCGCTAGGTACCGAACCGTCGGGGAACTTGACGGTCCGGTATGTTTCACGCGATTTAAATCAGCTTACTGAGCAAGCAGACCTTGCTCTTTCAGGTAAGCGGACAGTACCGCGTAAACGCGTTTTGCGTTATCAGACTTCTCAGCAACTTTCTCCCACTGAGAGCGTGCGATTGCACGGAACTTAGCGCGTTCTTCTGCAGACCAGTTGTGAACGGTGATGTTTGGATCTGCAATAGCTTCTGCCACTGCAACAGCATCACGCATGGACAGCTGAGCAGTCATGTCACGTGCGAAGTCACGAACAGACATTTCCATGATAGCCTGAATGTCGGCTGGCATGCTGTCCCATGTTGCTTTGTTCATGGAAACTTCAACCAAAGGCATGGAGTGGAAGCCCGGGTACACCGGATGACCTGCTACAGCATGCATGCCCTGCTGGTGGTTGGTTGAGAACACTGTGTAATCTGCTGCGTCGATCACGCCTTTATCCAGCGCGGTGAACACTTCAGAACCTGGCAGGTTCACAGGTGCTGCGCCTGCTGCAGCAAATACGTTCTGTACCAGACCTTCTGGTGCACGCATTTTCACGCCCTTCAGGTCATCAACGCCGTCCAAAGGAACCTTGGAGATGAATGCTTCAAGGCCAGGAGTGGTCGCACCGATGAACTGAAGACCATATGGGTTCAGCAGTTCGTTCATCAGCTGCTTGCCGCCGCCGTACTCCATGAAGTTGAGCATTTCGGATGGAGAACCGTATGCACCAACCGGGTTTGCGATCAGGCCGAAGGCTGCATCTTTACCGGTGAAGTAAGAGGTGTCAGTGATGTGACCATCAATGATGCCTGCTGCAACAGCGTCCTGAGTTTCAGTGTGCTGAACGATTGTGCCAACTGGCAGCATTTCAACATTAACGCGGTCGTTGGTAAGAACGCCAACACGTGCTGCCCAAGCCTGCTGAAGTTCAAAGTTTGGGTTACCAGCTGGGTCAGAAGACTGGAAACGCAGAGAATAATCTGCTGCAAGTGCCGTTGTGGCGGTGGATGCTGCAATGACTGCTGCAGCTGCAAATTTCAAAAACTTCATACTCACAGTACCTCCCTGAAGAGTATTCGATGTATTGGCGGCCTTAGGCCACAGTTTCCGGCATGATCTGGCGCAAAATTTGATTGATGATGTCAGTTTTAGCGCCACTCACGTCGACGTTGATGTGCAGCTCGTCCAAAGACGGAGGCTGCAGGATTTCTAACTGGCTGTCCAGCAGCTCAAGTGGCATGAAATGATCCTGCCGATTGAGCATTCTTTCGCGAATGATATCTTTTGATCCTGAAAGGAAGATAAAACAGGCATGAGGCAAATAAGTGCGGATGATGTCACGGTAAGACCGCTTAAGGGCGGAACACGCAACAACAACAGCAGGTGTTGCTTCTTGTTTGTTTAAGTCAACGATCGCTTGCGAAAGATCATTCAGCCAAGGTCGGCGCATATCATCCGTTAGCGGATGCCCCCGACCCATTGCTTCAATATTGCCTTCAGGATGAAAATCATCGGCCTCGACATAGGTCGCCGGTAAACACGTAGCCAAAGCGCGTGCCACTGAAGTTTTGCCGACGCCACAAACACCCATGACGACAAATACTGATTTTTTATAGTCTTCCACGGCCCTAATTTTCCTCCTAAGAGAATTTGATCATAAATGATTGCGCAATCATTTTGCAAGAGGTATCTGAAATATCTACAAAGGCGCTCAGGAATAGGGAGAATTTTTTGATGCCAAAACCAACGCTTGTAGATGTTGGACGAGAAGCTGGCGTTAGCGCAATCACAGTTTCCCGCGCACTTCGCTCACCGGAAAAGGTGTCTGAGGCATTGCGTGCGAAAGTTGAAATTGCTGTGAAAAAACTTGGCTATGTGCCGAACCAGTCTGCCTCTACTCTTGCGTCAAATAAGTCCAGCTCCATCGTGGTTATGGTCCCTTCCATCTCCAACAACGTGTTCACTGATGTGCTTGGCGGAATCAGCGATGCGTTGCACGGATCGCGCTTCAATATGCAGATCGGTTACACCAATTACGACTCGCAGGAAGAAGAACGCATCCTGCGATCATTCCTGAACCCTACTCCCTCCGGCGTGATCATTTCTGGTCTTGAGCAAACTGACGAAACCAGGCAAATGCTTGAGAATGCAGGCGTTCCTGTTGTACAGATTATGGACATCAGCCCGAAGCCCATCGATATGATTGTTGGTTTCTCGCATGATCAGGCCGCAGAAACGGCGACGCAACATCTGATCGATTCGGGTTACAAAAACATCGGCTTCATTGGTGCGCAGATGGACCCGCGCTCTCTGAAACGTCTGGCTGGCTTCAAAAAAGCAATCAAAGACAATGGCGAGTTACGTGAGCAGTGCATTGCGGTGACCAACGAGCCTTCCAACGTGCGGTTGGGTGCAACCCTGCTGGATAAACTCACTTCGCAGTTTCCCGAGTGCGACGCCGTTTTTTGCAACAACGATGACTTATCTGTGGGTGTGCTGTTTGAATGTCAGCGACGTGGCATCAACGTTCCTGAAGAGCTTGGCATTTGCGGTTTTAATGATCTGGGCATCTCATCAGAAACCGTCCCAAGCATCACCTCGGTGACCACTCCACTGCGAGAGATCGGTCGTCTTGCCGGTGCAATGGTGATTGGCGAGGAAGGTGCGCCTTCGACTCCGATTGTTGATTTGAGCTACACAATCTCCGCACGCGAAAGCACAAAAAGGACATAAGCCAGAGTGGTCACTCTGGCTTTTTAATCAGTGGTAGTGTTTGCAGCGCGATGTTTTGCCAAGACCCGGATTGAAGCTGTTTGTCGGGTCTATGGACTTATAGAACTCGACCAGATCCGGTTTCGCTTTATAGATATGTCCGACATTGTGTTCCGCCGGATATTCCGCGCCGCGTGTGTCTAAAATCTCAAGCATCTCTTGCTTAAGAGCGGCTACATCAACACCTTTTTTCACGATGTAATCCTGATGCAGCACATGGCACATGAAGTGGCCATAATAGAGCCGGTGGATCAGCTTTTCTTCGATATTTGCGGGTAATTGCTCAAACCAGCTGCGATCATCCCGGCGCAATGCGATGTCCAGCGCGAGGATGTCTTCCGCAGCATCTTCGTGCACTGCTTTGTAACGGATTGCAGCACCTGCCGCAGCAAAGCGGTGAAGTGCAGCCATCTTGCCCTCCTTCGCATCACAGGCGAAAAAGTCACCTGAGCGTGATGCAAAGAAGTCCTTCAGGAAGGCCCCTGCCTCATCAATGCCTGCATCGCTCATCTTCAGGATGAGATGGTGTTCGTAATCTCTGCGATACTGAGACATGCGTTTTGGCAGAACATCCGGCCAAACCTTCGCAAGCACTTGCATGAAGCGGTCCGTCAGGTTCTTTGGGAGGAAGCTGATCTTGTTCAGATACGCATCCACCGCCCCCTTCAGAGCAAAGAAAGTTGGCAGTCGATCTGTACCGAGGTGGTTGATCATGACGACGGTGTCTTTGCCGTACTTCTCTGAGATGTCATAGGCTTCGCGGTGCATGTACTCCGCTGAAACCGGGAGGTTCTCAAAGCTCGACAGGATATGGCGGCGCAGCTCAGTCAGTTCTGCTGGATTATTGGTGCCGATGTAGAAAGTCTTCTCAGCACCTGCTTTGGGGAACGTATCCAGACGAACAGCAAACACGCCAAGCTTACCTGCGCAGCTGCTGGCTTCATAAAGACGGCGTTTATCCGCATTAAAACGCGCCGGTGTCACGGCGTCCACATCGCGGACACGGCTGTGGTACTCACTGTCTGACGCTTTCTGGTTGGTGTCATTCACATCGGCTGGAGCGTAATTGCCACTTTCCAGATTGCTCAGAATCTCCTCAGCTGAGTTGCCAAGTTCAATCCCGAGATGATTGACGAGAACCAGCTTACCATCCGCATTGAGCTGTGCGAATAGAGAAAGCTCGGTGTAAGACGGACCGCGCTCAATGAGCGATCCGCCAGAATTGTTGCACACACCGCCAATGATAGAAGCGCCAATGCAGGACGAACCGATGACCGAGTGTGGCTGGCGGCCCAGTGGAGCCAGCAGTTTCTCCAGATCAAACAAAGTAGAGCCGGGAAAGCTGATGATTTGCTTGCCGTCACTCAAAGCCTGAATCTGTGTCATCCGGTTGGTGTTGATGAGCACGACATCGCGCTCATACGTACCCTTGGGCGTAGAGCCTTCCGTCAGTCCTGTGTTCGCCGCTTGCATGATGACGATCTTATCTGCTGCAACACAAGCTTCCAGCACTTTCCACTGCTCTAGCAGCGTACCGGGACGTACGACTGCAATCGCCTCCCCTTCTCCAGAGCGGAACCCTTTACGGAACCGTTCTGTCTTTTTCGGATCGCTGAGAACATGGCGAGTGCCAACGATACTCTCGAATTGCTTGATCAGGTCTGCGTTGTTCATCTCGGCATCCTAATAGGCGACGGATGGCAGCCATGTGGCCAATGGAGGCAGGAAGTACACCAGCATCAGGCCCAGCAACTGCAGCAGTACGAATGGGATGATACCGCGGTAAATGTCCATCAGCTTGATCTCCGGCGGGCACACGCCTTTCAGGTAGAACAAGGCGAATCCAACGGGCGGTGTCAGGAATGAGGTCTGCAAGGTCACAGCCACAAGGATCACGAACCAGATCAGTGCAGGCTCATCAATCACGCCGTAGCCACCAATGTCGAGACCAAGGCCATTGATGATCGGACGCATTAGAGGCAGTACAATCAGGGTGATCTCAATCCAATCCAGCACGAAGCCGAGCAGGAACACGATGAACAGGATGAACAGAACGGTTCCGTTGGCACCAAAGCCGGTGGAGGCCACCATCTCTTCGATCAATGCATCACCACCCATCTCACGCAGGACGTAGGAGAAGATAGTTGCGCCGAGGAAGATGGCAAAGATGTAAGCCGTGGTGTTGAAGGTTGACTTCAGCACGTTGACCAACTTGCGGAATGTAAGCTTGCGATAGCCGAGTGCCAGCAGAGTTGCTCCGAGTGCACCGATGCCGGAAGCTTCCGTTGGTGTGGTCAGGCCGGCAAAGATAGAGCCCAGCACGGCAAGGATCAGCAACAAGGTTGGCAGTGCCGCGATCAAAACATCCTTGATCGCGTGCCAGTCTGGTGCCTTCGCGCCTTCCGGCACTGGTGCTGCATCGCGTTTAACCAGAGCAACAACGAAGATATACACCAGATACAACATCCCAATGATGATGCCCGGGAAGACGGCTGCCATGAACAGGTCGCCAACAGACAGAGCCATCTGGTCTGCCATGATCACCAGCATGATGGATGGCGGAATGAGGATGCCCAATGTACCAGAGGCAGACACCACGCCAGCCGCAAGGGACTTGGAGTACTTCTGCTGCATCATAGATGGCAGAGACAGCACACCGAGCAGCACAACAGAGGCGCCAATGATGCCGGTGGAAGCTGCAAGGATTATGCCGATGAGCGTTACTGTGATGGCAAGACCACCACGCACTGTACCGAACAGCTTCTGCATGGAGGTCATCAAACGCTCAGCCACACCGCTTTCGTCCAGCATCAAGCCCATGAAGATGAACATAGGCAGAGCGACAAGAACAGCGTTGGACATGGTCGCGTAAACACGGTTCACAGTAGCGCCCAGTGTCAGATAGTCGAGACCGGTGAACGTGCTCTCAAGGCCGGTCCATGCCATGTGGTCGTTATCAAACAGGTAAGCCAGACCGCAGTATGCGATGCCGACACCTGCCAGAACCCAGGCAACTGGGTAACCGGAGAAGAGCAGCGCGATGAAGCTCAGAAACATCGCGATGACGAGTTTCTCTTCGGTGGTCTCGACGAGGAAAGACAAGCCATACGCAACAATAGCAAAGCCAAGGAATGCGAGGAGGATCAGGCGGATGCCCTTCCCTTTCCGCTCGCTCTCACTGTCGACCCAGATTGCGTGAACGTCGTGAATAAGGCGGGCGAGTGCTGCAACTCCCAGCAGAACAAAGCTTAGCGGGATGACTGCTTTGAGTGCCCAACGCGCAGGCAGGCCAGTTGGGCTGGAGGAGCGTTCGCTCACACGGAAACTGTCGTAGAAATAGTCGTAGCCCTGATCCACCATGAGATAGATGAAAGGAACTAAAAGCGCAGAAATGCCGATGATTTCGATGAAACGCTGTGTCCGAGGGCTCAGCTGCATGTGCAGCAGATCCACCCTTACGTGGCTGTCTGTGACCAGCGCATAGGAGATGCCCACCATGGTCACCAGACCGTAGATGTGCCACTGAAGTTCATCAAGCTTAGGGAAGTTGTAGTTAAACAGATAACGCATTGTTACCTGAGTGACGATTGCAAGGATCAGCAGCAGGTTGGCCCACATTACAATGTGGCCAACGCCTTTTACAAAGTGATCCAGTGCAACGGCTATGGGTTGTTTGTCAGTGTCTTCGTGCTCGAGAATTTCTTCAAAGAGCTCAATTGGATCTGAAGTGTCCTGAGGATTTTTTATCATAGCATTCACTCTTGCAGGTCAACGCCGCAACTATCTGGTCTGGAAGGCTGAGGCCAATAGTAGAAATGGGAGCGGCAAGGAAAAGCCGCTCCCAAGTTTTTATTACTTACGCGGCAGGAACGCGTTTTCTTTCCAGATTTTGTAGTTATCGCGGAACTGGTTGAGGTCAGTCAGAACCTTTGCGAAGAATGCATCGTTTGCGGCTTCTTCCTGAGCAACGTCGTTCCATGTTGAACGGAACACGTCGAGCATTTCAGGAGACCACTGCTTGATCTGAACGCCGTTGTTGTTGACGTTATCGAGCAGAGCTTCGTGCTGGATCGCTTCACCTTCAGCAAAACTGTCGGTAACAGATGCCTTACATGCGTTCTCAATGATCGCTTTGTGAGTGTCGCTTGCTTTGTTCCAAACGTCTTTGTTGATCAGCAGTTCGAAGACGGTCGCCTGCTGATGCCAACCTGGGAAGTAATTATACTTTACCAGTTTGTGGAAGCCGAGGCGTGCGTCAATGGCAGGCATGGAGAATTCGGTCGCATCAATCGCGCCTTTCTCAAGCGCCGGGAAGATTTCACCGCCTGGCAGCAGAGAAGTTGCAACGCCAAGCTTCTGCATGACTTTACCGCCAAGGCCGAAGAAACGCATTTTCAGGCCCTTCAGGTCTTCAGGAGAGTTGATCTCCTTAGCGAACCAGCCGGATGTCTCTGGAGCGATGATCGCACATGGCATAACTTTTACGTTGTAGCCAGCCTGATCGTACATTTCCTGATACAGGGACAGGCCGTTGCCGTAGTAAAGCCAAGCCGCATATTCACCAGCTTCCGGGCCAAAAGGAACAGCAGAGAACAGTGGAGCTGCAGGAATTTTACCAGCCCAATAGCCAGCTGTTGTGTAGCCGGAATTGATTTTGCCTGAAGAAACAGCGTCGAGAATTTCAAATGGCGGAACCAACTTGCCCGGCTCATACACCTTCATTTTGATGGTGCCGCCAGACATCAGCTTCAGCTGGTCAGCGACACGAGGAATTGGGCTTCCCAAACCTGGCAGAGAGGTAGAGAAGGCAATTGGTGTCTTCAGCAGCAGCTTGTCGGCTGCGTTTGCGATAGGAGCTGCAAGCACAGATGCAGCTACAGAGGCGGCGAGAGCAAGGCTTAAGACAGATTTTTTCATGTTTCCTCCAAATGGCATTCGGCTGCTAAACGCGCTTTTGCGCTGTCCTCCCAAGCAGCTGACTAATGGTAAATAATATTGACCTCTGAAATAAATCAAGAAGTATATTTTGCAGTTTTAGCCGTTTTTCGGGCTTGACACGCGGGTAAATACTAATGGTGTGGATGCGTAGGATTGTTGGGTTTGTATACCTAAGGGATAGAAAATTGGCTGTAAAACAACGTATTAGTGCGTAATACATGCTTTGATATATCAATATTGTGGCTCTCGGCGCTCTTCCCCTTGAATTGGAAAATAAAATCGACCAATATTGGAATTGTGACCGGCAGGAAGTGTAAAATGGTGTCTGTAGATTATCTTTTTGAGCCTATCGACCACGATACAGTGGTGGATTCTGTAACTGAGCAGATTGAGGGACTCATTTTGGCCGGCGTGCTGAAAGAGGGGACGAAGCTGCCCTCTGAAAGAGATATTTCCGAGCGTATGGGTGTCTCTCGTCCGAAGGTTCGTGAAGCACTGAAGCGGCTGGAGGATTCCAACCTAATTGCTATCCGTCACGGTGAAGGATCGTTCATAGCGCCTCTTATCAGTGCAGCTATGAGCCCTGCCTTGATCAATCTGATCAGCCGCAATCAGACGGCTTTTTATGACTACCTTGAATATCGACGCGTTCAGGAGGGGTTTGCAGCTCGTCTGGCCGCTGAGCGTGCAACCAAACTGGATCTTGAGCGACTTGAGGCTATTCTTGTAAACCTACGGGAAGCGCAGGCCAATGGTGATGATATTGCTTCAAAGAAGAATGATATCGCATTCCATTTGGCGATTGTAGATGCAGGTCACAATGCCATGCTTATTCATATGATGTCTTCCATCTATGAATTGACGCAGAAGGGTGTCTTCTATAATCGCGAGTTCTTGCGCTCTATTGATGGGACTGGGGAGCAGCTGTTAGAGCAGCACGAGGAGATCGGCAGGGCTATCTTCACGCGAAATGGCGCAAAGGCTGAAGAGGCCGCGCACCGGCACATTGATTTCGTGGAGACGTCTTTCCGCCTCGGGCAAGATCAGCAGCGCCGTGAGCTTATTTCCTCAAAACTCTTTGCATTGCAAAGAGGTGAAGAATAATTACCACTTTTACGTACTGGGAATAGAGAGGATCATTCGCAAATGCCGTAGCGAATGATCCATGTTATCAGTGCCTAGCGATTTTCAACCCAAGCGGTGAGATCAGCAACGTTTGGCTCTACGAACTCTGCCATGCCACCGGAGAATTCTTTAAAAGCATCGATGTTGATGTGGTTGGTACCAACAAGGACAGATGCTCCGCTTTCCAGGGCTTTCACAATCAAATCACGAAAACCGCTGCCATTGGCTTCCTGCTCACCAAACTTGTTCAGGATGAACACGTCAAACGGCTCGTCGATCCGCTGAGTAACTTCGCCTGCAGCTTGCGCGAGGGCTGATGTGTCTAATCGGCAGCCGGAAGACTCCTTGCCAAGGGATTGTGTGATGGAAATCTGTGGTCCGTCTGGGAGGACCAGAACGTCCATGTCGCAGCGATGGCGATCTTCGTTGACCGTATCTGCCTGCACGATACCGCAAGTCCGTATGCCGTTTTCCCGAAGTTTCTCGGAAAGCTCTGTCAGCACCAGTTTCCCTTTTGGTAGGGTGTAAGCAATTCTCATCTGGGGTCTTCCTTGCGCTTCTGTTTTTTCAGCTATGTGAAAACTCTCATATCAAACTGTAATAATACTGGTTTGATCTACGCAAGGTTACCCCTGCGGCGAATGCGCACAATTATTATGAGGAATGTGTTTTTGCGCATTTACCGCAAGAGAGCATAAATTGATTTCGTGCAGTTTGGGTATCTTTGAGCCTACCCTACATGAGCAAGCTCATCCTTTTGATAGTCGGGTGCTTTGAACCTAAAAATCAGGGAAACTATGAAATAGTCGCACAACGCTCCCGCGCATCTTGGAGCCTTTAGGCGGGGTTTCACGTCTTAAATTGCTTTAATATGAGTTTAATCTTCAGGTTATTGACTTTTGTCAAATAAGCGAAGGAGTGATCGTGATCTACAGTAATTGCAATTCATTCGCATTTGCGAGCTGTTCGCTTTCTATCCCGTTTCGATGGAAACTCAAAAATGATCACACGTCGTTCTTTTCTTTCGCACACTGCAGTGTTTACTGCTGCAGCATCTCTGGGTAGTACGCTGCCATTCGTGGCACAAGCGGCAAATCCGGCGCTGGCTCTGCATGGTCCGCCAGTGGGGCCATCTGTTGTGCTGTCTTACATTGCCAATAAAGGCTTGCTCTCTGACTTTACAGAGAAAGTAGATTTCTCCGTTTACAAGTCACCAGATGTCCTGCGCGCTGGTTTCGTTTCCGGTGACTGGAAATTGGCGGGCACCCCGTCTTATGTTGCCGCGAACCTTGCCAACAAAGGCCTGCCCGTGAAGATGCTGAACATTATGACCTGGGGCATGCTTTACGTGCTCAGTTATGATGGTTCTGTGAAGTCCCCTGCGGATCTGGCCGGTGAGAAGATCGGCATGTTCTTCCGAAATGATATGCCGGACCTGGTGTTTGGTCGTGTCATGGAGCAAACCGGGCTGACTGAGGGCAAAGACTACTCCTTGCACTATGTCAGCACCCCGTTTGAAGCATTACAGCTTCTGCTCTCAGGTCGCATCAAGCATTGCGTTCTGCCAGAGCCAGCTGCGACAGCGGGTATGGTCAAAGGCAAAAAGATGGGCAAGTCGATCCATCGTTCTATCGATCTGGCCAGTGAATGGGCGTCTGTGACGGGCGGCGAAGGTCGCTTCCCGATGGCAGGCATGATGGTGCATGATGACTTGCTCAATGCGCAGCCAGAGCTGATTGAAGGCTTCCACAAAGCCTGTATCACCGGCACTGAGTGGGTGAAGGCAAACCCCAAGGAAGCGGCGGCTGTTGCATCTGAAAGCATCACGCTTCCTGCGCCTGTGATCGCCAAGTCCATTCCGCATACGCATCTAACAGCAGAGCGTGCCAAAGACATTCAGTCTGAGTTGGAGCAGTTCTACTCCATTCTGGCGGAAAAGAACCCATCCATCATTGGCGGAAAACTACCGAACGCAGATTTCTATCTGTAGCGAAGCAGGTTTGGCAGGCCGCGTAAAGGTTACGGTCGCCTGGTCTGCTGAGCCCAAAAAAACAACGAGAACATACCTGATGATCCATCACATGCTATCGACGTTAATGAGTAAACTTTGGAGTGGTTGGGGCACTCTGGCGGGGGTATTTCTCATTTTCGCGCTATGGCAAGTCGGTTTTGAGACCTTCGGGGCTCTGGTGTTGCCTGCGCCATTGGAAGCATTGAGCCGGTTGGTGGATCTTGTCGCTTTGCCATCCGGGCTCGAATACATTCTGATCACTGCCAAGCGGGCCTTTGCTGGCTTTCTGCTTGCCAGCGCCTTTGGTATTTTCTTTGGCCTGATAGCCGGTTGGTCCAACACACTGTCGCTACTCTGTAAGCCGTTTATTACCGTGGCCCTTGGGGTGCCGCCGATTGCATGGATCGTGCTTGCGCTGCTGTGGTTTGGTGGCGATGACGGCACGCCGATCTTTACAGTGTTTATCTCAACGATCCCGCTCATTTTCGCAGGTGCTCTGCAAGGCGTGCGGATGCGGGAGAAGGAGCTGGATGAGATGGCGCAGAGTTTTCATGTGCCGCTGGTTCAGCGGTTCTGGCAGGTGCAGGCACCGCAGATTGTCTCCTACCTCTTTCCGGCATGGGCAACAGCGTTGGGATTGAGCTGGAAAGTGGTGGTGATGGCAGAGCTTCTCTCCAGCACGCGTGGCATTGGTGCTGGCCTTGCTGAAGCACGCGTCAATATCGATACCGCGTCCACCATGGCGTGGATTGTTGTGGTTGTTGGTCTGCTGCTGGTCATCGAAGGTATGTTGCTCAACCCTGTCAAAGATTATGTGGAGGGTTGGAAGCATGCTGAATGATGCAGCTCCCCTGCTCTCCGTTGTGCCAAGAGGCGCAGCAGAGACAAAGCCATCCGTTTTATCTGTCTCAGTGGAAGACCACCGCTACCATCCTTTGCAGCAAACATTGGCACCGAGTGCGTTGGAGCTGAAAAAAGGGGAAGTTGTTAGCATCATCGGCCCATCCGGTTGCGGGAAGTCGACCTTTCTGCGCATTGCAGCGGGATTGATTGAGGCAAGTGCTGGGAAGATTTCAAGCACTGCAGATCGAACGGCGATCTTGTTTCAGGAACACCGATTGCTGCCCTGGAAGAGCCTTCTGAACAACATCAGCTTTGGTCTTCAGGGACAAAAGATCTCCAAGTTCCAGCGTATGAAGAAGGCACGGGCCGTCGCTTATGCCATGGGTTTCACTGAGGATGATCTGATCAAGTATCCCTCAGAGCTCTCCGGTGGCATGCGTCAGCGTGGAGCGTTGGCGCGTGCGCTTGCAGTAGAACCTGATCTGCTGTTTTTAGACGAGCCGTTTAGCGCTCTTGATATTGGCCGTCGCCGCGATCTTTACCGGCTTGTGCTGCATGAAGTTGATGAAAAACAGTGCTCTGTCCTGATGGTCACTCATGATGTGACCGAAGCATTGGCATTGAGTGACCGTGTTTTGATTATGGCGCCAGATCCGGGGCATTTTGCCAAGGAGTACGAGGTGCCACTGACCCGCTCCGAGCGTACGCGTCGAAGCCTTTTGGAACTTGAGGCAAGCTTACTGGCGGATGATCGGATTGCGCAGCTGTTTAACATGAGCAACTGGGAGCAGCTGGTATGACGGATCTTGCACATACATCTCGGCAACAGGCCTCGTTCTTTTATGCTCCGGTGTTCTCTGAAGGGTTCCGGGTCTTCTTTCCGCTGTCAGCACTCTATGCGGTGTTCTCCATCGTCGTGTGGGGACTTGTGCTTGCAGATGTCCTGCCAGTGCCGCTGGATGCAGACCCTCTTCTCTTTCATCAATATGAGATGTTCTTTGGCTTCTTCACGGGCGCAATGGCGGGCTTTTTGACGACTGCTGTGCCCTCTTGGTCAAACACACCAAAGATTGCGGGTGCGCAATTGGCGGGTTTGGGGGCACTTTGGCTGGTAGGACGTATCGCGTTCTGGATGCTTGGTGTGCTTTCGCCGACTGTCGTGTTCGTGGTTCAGGCTTTCTTTCCCGCGGCGCTGCTGATTGTTATCTTGCCCCGACTATGGCGTGCCAAGATGCGGCATCTCATGTGGCCGGTGCTTATTCTTTGCACAGCCCAGCTTGTGTGCTTTTGGGAATACTCTGAGATTGGCGTTCTCAATCAGGGACTTGCGGTTGCGGAAGGTGCGTTCGTCCTGATGGTCCTCACGGCTCTTGCTCCGGTTTCCATGGTGATTGTGAATGATGCGTTGGCCACGCGAGAGGATGGCGCTGTGTTTGTTCCGCGTCCACCAATGAGGCGTGCGGCGTTGTTCTGCATCTCCGCGTTTACCCTTGCCAAGGTGTTGGGTGTCTCTGATGCTCTGCAAGGATGGCTGGCGCTGGCCTCTGCCTGTGCGGTGCTCAACATCTTGCAGGACTGGCATGTGGTGGGCTCTTTGCGAACCACCTTCGCGAAAGCGCTCTACCTGGTCTATTGGTTCTTTGGAATTGGCTTTGCATTGGAGGCCGGCGGGTTGCTTGGGCTGCTTTCTGCAGGCTCATATGTTTCCGGTCAGCACATGATCTTCATCGGCGGCTTGTCTCTGGCAACCTTCATGGTTTTGACCATCGCGGGTCTGCGACATGCGGGCTACTCTTTGAAACTTCCAAAGTTGCTGGGCGCGGCAATCCTTTCTCTCATAAGCGCTTGTCTGGCCCGTTCTCTCGGTCCACTGCTCTTCCCTGATCTGGATGTAATGCCACTGGCCTGGCTCCTGTTTGCACCCGCTTTCACCCTATATCTGATCCACTTCGTGCCCGTGGTTCTCCGCGAAAACTTCGTAGAATAAAGGCAACTGACTATGCTTTCTTTATCGAGATTGTTTGAACCGAAGAAAACCGACCTTTCTGAAGGTCTTGTTTCAAATGCCTTTGCGCCTGAATGCGGCGACGCAGTATCAGCTGGCAAGGGCTGCAGTATGAAAGACAGAGAATTCTGCCACGATGCGCGGTGCTATGCTCTCTCGCAAGCTTGTCATGCGGGCTGTGATCAACACCAGTTTATTGATACGCTCTGGGCGGAAGACAGACACTGAAGCAGTGTCTTAGCCGGCAGCCTCAAACTGCTGTATCTGGCTGAGCAAAGCTTCGGCCAGTTGTTCCTTGCTGTAAGGTTTGGCCAGTCGTGTGATCCGCTCTAGGTTTTGTGTTTGTGGTTCCAGTGCTTTGGGGAAGCGCCCTGAGGTGACAACCACTTTTTGGTCTGCGCAGGCTTTGATGCTGGCTTCGGCCAGATCCCAGCCGATTTTGCCATCTTCTAGCTGAACATCTGTGAAGAGAATGTCGAACTTGGTTCCGTTCTCAATGAGCACTTTAGCGGAGCCGTAGCTGTTGGCTTCGATACAAATAAGCCCCATCTCTTTCAGCATGGTCTTGGCGCGCAACAGGGTTTGTAGATCATCCTCAACCACCAGAATGCGGCGAGGCTGATCAAACGTAATCGCGGTGTTAGGCGCCAAATCTTCCAGTGGTGCCTGCGGAATGACGAGGGTCACTGTTGTCCCCTCCTCCTTCTCGCTGGTGATGCCCATTTCCCCGCCGGATTGCTTGATAAAACCGAACACCATGCTCAGCCCAAGTCCAGACCCTGCAGATGTGCGGCGGGTGGTGAAGAAAGGTTCGTAAACGCGTTCCAGCGTTTCCTGATCCATGCCGCATCCGTCATCAGTCACACTTATGGAAACACTCTCGGACCCATTGACCACAACCCGAACAGAAATCGTACCCGCATCTGAAATGGCGTGGGAGCTATTGATGCAAAGGTTCAGCAGTGCGCTTTCCAGCTGGCCAGGGTCGATGCGCACATAGGTTGCTTCCTCCGGCAAATCTGTCGTCAGGATGATCCGCTCATCGATGCTCAATGAAATGATCTCGGCCACACTTTCAATGAGATAGTTGATTTCAACGACTTCTGGCTCAAGGTGCTGTTTGCGGGCAAAGGCAAGCAGGCGCTGGGTCAGATTTGTGGCCATTTCTACTGCGCTATGAATGCGTTGGATGTTGCCTTTCAGATCAATGAGTTTTGAGCTTTTGCGCTCAATTATTCCGACACTGCCAGAGATGCTGGTCAAGATGTTGTTGAAGTCATGGGCCACTTCACCGGTTAGTTGCCCAAGGCTTTCGAGCTTTTGTTTTTGCTGTGCCTGTTCCTGAACAAAGCGACGGTCCGTGGCATCAGAGAATGACCAGACTGCACCGCCTTCTGGTAAGGGACTTTTGCGCACTTCGATCAGGATGCCGTCATCATCAGTCAGTTCTGAAAAGCGAAAGCGTGTGCCGTGTGGACGGACATTCTCATCCTTCCATCTGAACCCGGAGTTCTGGATCAACACGCGGATGTCTCTGGCCTTTTCAATCTCGGCTTCATTGATGCGAAGCGTTTCTGCCAGACGCGGGTTCCAGGCTGTCATGTCGTGGGCATCGTTGGTCAGAACCAGCCCTTCAGCGATGCAGTTAAAGGTGGTCTCAAACAGCTCTGTCTTGCGTTGCAACTGGCCATAAATGCGGCGCAACCGAATGGAATTGGCGCGAAAAATGCGGAAGGAATGCAACAGTCGGGTGATCTCATCATCCTGCCGGGCAGGTCGTGGGAGCACGGTGGTGTGATCTCCTTTGGCCAGACTGGACATGGCGTGAGAGATGCGATTGATGTTCTTGGTCACGTAACCAGCAATGTAATGCGCTGACATCAAAGCCAGAAGAATACTCGCGATGCCAGTGAGCAGCACAACGAGCTGTGCGCTGGAGATGTAAGAGGATGTTTCCTGTCGTTGCTTGGAGATTTCTTCACCTGACAGACGAACAAACTCAGCAACCAGCTGGTTGATCATCTGTGCGCTGGATTTGATTTTGAAAAGCGCGTTGCGGGCTTCCAGTTGTCCCGCCATTGCCAGATGACGGATGGCATAAAGGCCTGCGTTGTCCTCTGCTATTGTCTTCAGTGCTGCAACGGCTTCCTGAACCTCAAGGGCAGATGTGCCCTCCAGATCAGCCATTTGCAGATGATAGCGGCGACGCAGCTCGCCCAGACTGAGGAAATCGGTTACATGTGCGGCGGAAATCAATAGGTTGGCAGCCTGACCAATCCCTTGCCAGGCTTCACGTTCCTCAGCATTCTGGTAAAACGTGGAGGAGTTCTTGACTGCAAGGCGCTCCATCTTGGAGAGGTCAACAAGCAGGGTACGAACCTGATCCTCAGACTCGCTGATTTGCTGGGCTGCGTTGACCAGAACGGCCACCTGCGAGCGCATGAGCGAAAGGTTTTGCTGCACTTGGGGCAGAAATCGACCAAGACTTCCTTGTTGCCGTGCAAGCGGAAAGTTGTCTCGATATTGCTGCTCTGCCTTGCTCAGCTCAACCAACAAACGAGAGCCTTCATTTTCGATCTGATAGACCGAGGTAAGGTTGAGGATGAAGGGAGCAGAACTCACCAGACCGGCGGATTTATTAGCCAGTTGGAGTGAGCTTGCGATTGCTTCGATAGTCTTTTGATAATGCCCAACGAGCTTCACGTTGGCTTGGTCCAGCCAGTACCACGCGATCGACCCTGCAAACAAAGTTGCAAAAGTCAACAGTGTGATGGCTGCCAGCAAACGTGTTTTGATGGAAAGCAGAGCTTTCACGCGTTGGGGCAAAAAAGTCATGGCAGGTCTACAGCGGCTTCATCCATTGCGAAGACATAGCCTTTGCCGCGACGGGTCTGCAAAAAGACTGGCTTGGATGGATTGGCCTCAATTTTCCGGCGCAAGCGCAGGATCAACACATCAACGGTGCGGTCCATATAGCGGGAAAGATCCCCGCCCAGATACTCCAGCAGTTCCACGCGATCAATCGGACGGTTCGGGTTCTCGATGAGAAACTCCAGCAGACGCAGCTCGGAATTTGTCAGGTTGATTTCCCGAAGGTTCCTGTCTAGCAAGCGCCGCTCGTCGCAAACGAAGGAGAGTTCGCCAAGTGGAATAATCCCAGCGCTCGGTGTTTGCGGTGCAAGAGTGGTACCAGTAGGCTCTCGTTCTGCCGGAACATTGCGCTTGTAACGACGCAGAACCGCACGAATGCGGGCGATCAGTTCTCGCGGATTGAACGGCTTCATCAAAAAGTCATCAGCACCGGTTTCCAGTCCAACGATCTTGTCTACCTCATCTCCCGTGCCCGTAAGCAGAATGATTGGAAAGTCATAGGATGTGCGCAGGCGCTGTGCGAGCATCATGCCGCTTTCACCATCCAGCTTCAGATCGATGATTGCCAGATCAAGGCTTTCCAGCTCTTTGAGCGCGATGAGTTCTTTGCTTCCGTGGCACGGCAGTGCCTGGAACCCATATTCATGCAGCAGTTCCTGCAGTACCTCGCGAATAGCCGGGTCGTCATCAACGACAGCTACCTTTGAGGGTGACCTATCCCAACTCTCGGTCATTTATGTAACCTTCCTCGCAACCCGTACCATGCTCCCAGACGCATACTTGGAGGTCGTTTTTGATTTTCTTCAGATTGGGGCGACAATGCACGGGAAAGTGCCTTCCCATCAATAATTCTAATATTTCATATGTAATTCAATTCTGTAATAAATGTAACATTTAAAATATATATCTGTTAAATAAGAACATACTTAACGGTAAAGCATAAGCACTCCTGTGATGTTTCATGTAATTTTCAAATCAAGTTACGGGAATATGTGGGTGTACTTGTAAGTTGTTACACCTACATGCGTTTAGACTTGGGAGAAGATAATGAAAAACGCTCTTTTAGGTGGTCTTGCTGCTGTTGGCCTCCTTGCTGCACTTCCAGCTACAGCTTCTGCTGAAGAACTCAACATGGTCTGTGGTGCTGAGCAGGACTGGTGTGAGCTGATGGCACGCGGTTTTGAGGATGAAACCGGCAATGAAGTTCTGATGGTGCGCAAAAGCACTGGCGAAACACTCGCTCAGGTGCGTGCAGAAGCAAGCAACCCTAAGATTGACGTATGGTGGGGCGGTACTGGTGATCCACACCTGATCGCAGCATTTGAAGGCCTGACACAGGATCCGGGTGTTGACACCAGCGACCTGTTGGGCTGGGCATCCAACATGCACAAGATCTCAAATGGCGGCACTGTTGGCATCTACGCTGGCGCACTCGGCATTGCGTATAACGCTGAAGTTCTGGAAGAGCGCGGCCTGCCAGCTCCAGCTTGCTGGAAAGATCTCACAAACCCAGCTTACACCGGCGAAATTCAGGTTGCTAACCCAAACAGCTCCGGCACTGCTTACACTGAGCTGGCAACCTTCGTTCAGCTGTTTGGTGAAGATGAGGCCTATCGTCTGCTGACCGAAATCGGCAAGAACGTAAACCAGTACACAAAATCCGGTTCCGCACCAAGTAAAGCTGCTGCTCGCGGTGAAACCACCATCTCCATCGGCTTTATGCATGACATGGTTAAGCTGGCAGGTTCCGGCTTCCCGCTGAAGATCGTTGCGCCTTGCGAAGGTACTGGTTACGAAGTTGGCGCTGTGAGCGTGATCAAAGGTGCAAAGCACCCTGAACTGGCGAAGCAGTTCGTTGAATACGCTCTGCGTCCAGACGTTCAGTCCCGCTCTATTGAAGTGAAGTCCTTCCAGGTTCCTTCCAACTCCAAAGCATCCGTTGCTCCTGAGTCTCCAGATCTGGCAAGCATCAAGCTGATCGACTACGACTTTGCAACATATGGTGAGCGTTCCACTCGTGAGCGCCTGCTGAAGCGCTGGAACGAAGAAGTTAAAAACGCTTCTCACTAAGTAAATCGAGCGTTGAAGGGCGGACTTATTCTCTGTCCGCCCTTCACCCCATATGCGTTGCATCGTATTCGCGCTTGCGCCAATACAAAACTCTCGGATCAACATCATGCGAAAGACAATTGCGCTCTGGCTCGCCGCCGGAATAGTGGGATTTTGCATATTTCCCTGGTACTCAGTAGAAAGCGGCTTTTGGTCTTTTAGCTGGTTGTTCAGCGAATTCCTTAGCGAAGACGCCGCACCTGCCCTCTTCCAAGCTCTGCTTTATGGCCGCTGGTGGTTTGTTCCATTAGCATTGGCATTCGTTGGCATCGGCCTGTCGTTTGCTTTGCTGAAAGACGAACGCACCCGGGCAAAGGCCCTTGTTATTCTGTCTATGACAGGCCTTGCTCTGTTGTTTGCGCAGGGCTTTGCAATTGGCAGAGTCGGACCAGAGCTGTTCATTGATACTCTCAACTTCGGCTCAGCTGCAGCAGGTCAGGTTGGCTTTGGCTCTGGGGCGATGATAACCGCCGGTGCTCTCCTCTTTATCCTCACCACCAGCATTTCTGGTCTTGGTCAGGGGCGCGGTGATGCGTTCATCGTTGGCAGCATCGGCCTCATTATTGCTCTGGTGATCACCTTCGTTTTCTATCCGGTTTCCCAGATCCTGATCCGCGCGTTTGAAGCAAGTGATGGAGGTATTGACATTGCCTTGTTCTTCACCCGCTTCTTCTCCAGTGATATCTGGAGCCTTGCCTGCCTTGCTGGTGGCAAAACCTGTGGTCCGGCCTGGAACTCTGTTTTCCTCGCAGTGCTCACCGGTGCTGGTACAACCCTCCTCGGCCTTGCCTTTGCACTGGTCGCGACCAAAACCGCGTTTCCTGCGAAAAAGCTGCTGCGCATTCTCACCATTATTCCAATCATCACTCCTCCCTTTGTGATTGGTCTGGCGCTGATCCTCATGTTCGGCCGTGCTGGTGTAGTAACAGATGTGCTGCATGATGTTTTTGACATCTCGAAAAGCCGTTGGCTCTACGGTTTCTCCGGCATTTACCTCGCGCAGCTGCTTTCCTTTACGCCGATTGCCTTCCTCGTGCTTATCGGTGTGGTTGAGGGCGTCAGCCCTTCCATGGAAGAAGCCTCGCAAACCCTCAACGCTACACAGTGGCAGACCTTCAAGAACGTCACATGGCCTCTGATGCGTCCGGGTTTGGCGAATGCCTTCCTGCTTGGCTTCATTGAAAGTATCGCCGACTTCGGCAATCCGCTGGTGCTGGGTGGCAACTTCAACGTCCTGTCTACCGAGATCTACTTTGCCATTGTCGGTGCTGTAGCTGACCCATCCAGAGCGGCTGTTCTGGCTGTCGTCTTGCTCATGCTCACCCTGTCTGCCTTTGTGGCGCAGCGTTTGTGGCTCGGCAAAAAATCTTACGCGACAGTCACCGGTAAAGCAGACTCCGGCCAACATTCGCCGCTAAACTCTGCGCTAAAGTGGACATGCTACGGCTTCGCATTGCCATGGGCAGCATTCACAGCTGTTGTCTACTCCATGATCGTATTCGGCAGCTTCGTGAAGCTTTGGGGTTATGACAACACCTTCACGCTGGATCACTACATTCGGGCATTCTCTGTCAGCTTCAACAACGGTATCCGCTGGACGGGTGTGGCGTGGGACAGCTACTTCACCACGCTGACCATCTCCACCATCGCGGCTCCACTCACCGCTGTCGTTGGTTTGCTCACCGCTTACCTGCTGGTGCGTCAAAAGTTTGCTGGCAAGAACCTGTTTGAGTTCAGCACAATGCTCAGCTTTGCAATTCCGGGCACTGTGATTGGTGTGGCTTACATCATGGCCTTCAACACACCACCAATTGAATTGACTGGCACCAGCATCATCCTGATCATCGTATTTGTGTTCCGCAACATGCCAGTGGGTGTGCGCGGTGGTATCGCGGCGATGTCCCAGCTTGATAAGAGCCTTGATGAAGCTTCCATCACGCTTGGAGCAAACAGTTTTACCACTGTTCGCAAAGTGATCCTGCCTTTGATGGGGCCTGCAATCCTCGCAGCTCTGGCGTATAGCTTCGTTCGTGCCATCACGTCTGTGAGTGCGGTGATCTTCCTAGTGAGTGCGCGTCACAACATGGCAACCTCGTTCATCGTGGGCCGTGTTGAACATGGCGAGTACGGCATCGCGATTGCGTACTCCTCTGTGCTGATCATCACCATGCTCGTGGCAATCCTGCTGCTGCAGGTCGTCATTGGGCAGCGCAAGTTGCGTCGTCAGAACCGTCTGCAAACCTCAAACAAAAACAAAGAGCTGGCTTCAGCTTAATCCTAGAGTTTCTGGAGTAAATCATGTCTATTATGCAAAAAGCAGGCTCTGTACAGTTCCGGGATGTCGTCAAAAAATACGGTTCTGTCACCGCGCTGAAGCCTCTCAACCTGGAAATCCAGCAGGGCGAGCTTGTCACTCTGCTGGGCCCAAGTGGTTGCGGAAAAACCACTACCCTGCGTCTCATCGCCGGGTTGGAAGCTGCAACTGAAGGCACCATTTACATCGGCGGCAAGGACGTCACGCACCTAACGGCGACGTACCGCAATGTGTCCATGGTGTTCCAGTCCTACGCGCTCTTTCCGCATATGAGCGTGGTCGACAACGTGTCCTACGGCCTGCGCGTCAACAAAGTACCTGCGAAGGAAGCCAAAGCAAAAGCAGAAGAAGGCTTGGCGATGGTTGGTCTGGCTGGTTACGGCGAGCGCCTACCAAGTGAGCTTTCCGGTGGTCAGCAGCAGCGCGTGGCAGTTGCTCGCGCTGTTGTGCTGGAACCGGAAGTGCTGTTGCTCGATGAGCCGCTCTCCAACCTTGATGCGAAACTGCGTCGTCACGTGCGCGAAGAGATCCGCGAAATTCAGCAGAAGCTTGGCCTGACCGTTGTATATGTGACGCATGATCAGGAAGAAGCGATGGCTGTTTCTGACCGCATCATCGTGATGAACAAAGCGGAGATTGCACAGTCTGGTACTCCGCGAGAGCTCTACAACCAGCCGAATTCCGCGTTTATTGCGGACTTTATTGGTGATGCAAACGTGGTGGATTGTGAGATTGCAGGTTTCAGTGAAGGGACAGTTTCACTGAAAGTTGGTGGGGCTTCTGTTGTTCTGCCTTACTCCGGACCGGCATGTCAGCATGGTAAGCTGGCGATCCGTCCAGAAGGCATCACCGTTACACAAGATGGGACCAATGGCATCGCTGCGGGCATTGCTTACGCAGCTTATCTCGGCAACCAGATCCAGTACTCCCTCAACACCGGATTTGGCAAGCTGTTCGCCATTGATCACAATCTGAGTGCAACGGTTATTCCAACAGGCGCAGAAGCCTTCATCCACCTCAAAGAAGAGGGGCTGGCCTTTTTGCCAGAAGCATAAGGGCTAGGACGGCCACCTCCATCCGAACCCTCTCTTCTAAAACAGAAGCCCGGAGATCCCCCTCTCCGGGTTTCTTTTTGTCTGGCTCATGAGAATGTGTGGGGTGCATGAGGTGTAGATACTCGCATAAGCTGTACTTACCTGCGTTTGCTGATTAAGTTTAAGTGACACTGCAGTTTTGGGAGGTAGGCCATGGCAAAGAACATAGTGGTGTTTTCAGACGGAACCGGTCAGGAGGGCGGCGAAGGCCCGGACACGAACGTCTATAAGCTCTTCAGAATTTGCGAAAACAGAACCAAACGGCAAGTGCTGTTTTATGATCGCGGATTGGGGACGAAAGCGCACCGCTCTCGTGTTACGCGTTTACTGGGCAATGCCACCGGGCTTGGCATCAGCAAGAACCTGATGGAATGCTATCAGTTCATCTTCGAGAATTATCAGGCCAAGGATAAGATCTACCTGTTCGGCTTCAGCCGCGGCGCCACCACCGTGCGCAGCCTTGCAGGCTTCATCGAGATGTTCGGCATCCTACCCAAATCCCGACCAGAACTGATCGCCAAAGCCTACAAGATTTACCAGATCAGTGATTGTCATGCGCGAAAAGCCAAAGCACAGGAATTTCGCGAAAAGCACCACAATATGTGGGCGGATGTCGAGTTCATCGGCGTGTGGGATACGGTCGCAGCGCTTGGCCTGCCATGGAAACCCCTTTCCGCTGCCATCAACAAACTCCCCGGCTTCAAACATGAGTTCCATGACCTGACATTGCCTGCAGCCGTGAAGAATGCTTACCAGGCCCTATCCATTGATGATGAGCGTGAGGTGTTTCATCCTGTCCTGTGGAATGAGAGTACCGCGCCAAACCAGATCATGCAGCAGACCTGGTTTGCAGGTGTGCACACTGATATTGGCGGTGGCTATGAGGATTCCCGACTTTCAGACATCACATTTAACTGGATGCTGGAGCACGCAGAACGAAACGGCTTGCGCATTCATGAAAGCAGTCGCAAAGCGCTGGTTGCCAAGTTGAATCCGGATGAGACAGGCACGATCCACAATCCGCGTGAAGGCATCTTTGAGTACATCTACAAAGTGAAGCAAAGAATGTGGCCGCGGTTGGATCTGAACGCACGAGAACGCGGGCAACCGCACGTTCATCCGAGTGTGCTTAAGCGGGCGAACAATCCGGAGATCAGCTACAAACCCTGGATGATAGAAAATAACCCGATTGAGGAGCCGCCGATCAAACGGACGGCTAAGGCACGGGAAACTGAAACCTCTTAGGCAAAGAAAAGCCGGAGCAGATGTTGCTGCCCCGGTCTGATTTATTGCGAAGATCACTTGGCTTTTCGATAGCCTGTGATCATTGGGGTGACAAGATCTTCCCGCTTCCACAAACGGTAGAAGAAAATCGCTGCCACGTGCAGAACCACCAGAATGAGCGTTGCACGGGCTAAAATGCCATGCCACGCCAATGCTGTGCGGGCGCTATCGATACCCGCCCACGAGGCCAATGGCCCAACATTGATGTAGTCCTCCGGATCTGCGAACAGACCCAGTGCTGCCTGCGCTCCAATCACTCCAAGCAAAAGGAAAACGAACAGGCCGCCAAGCGGGTTATGTCCCTTCCAGTTGCTTGCCTGTCGTTTTGGCAGTTTTGCGATGTAGGAGAACAAAGTTTTGGGGCTGTAAACAAAGCTTGAGAAACGAGCTGTCTCTGAGCCAATGAAACCCCAGACCAGTCGGAACACAATGAGGGCGAGCACTGCATAGCCAAACCAGAAGTGCAGCGTCATCACGTCTGGCCCAAACTTGCCCAAACCCCACGCGGCTGCAACACTGCCTGCGAAAAGCCAATGGAACAGGCGCAGTGGCAGGTCCCAAACAGAGGATCCTGTTTTCTTCTGCGTTTCCAAGGAATGATCAGTGCTCGCAACCGTCATTTTTAGAAGTCCTTCGCGCGAAATTCTTTGTGGCAGCCTTTGCAGGTGCCGCCAAGTTTGCCGAGTGCTTTGCCCAATGCAGGACGACCTTCGTCAGCGACATCATTCAATGCAACAAGTGCCTGATAGAATTCTTTTCCCTTGGCCTGATAGCCAGCCATGTCTTCCCAGATCACCGGAAGGGCGCGGGTTTTGCCCGGCAGGTCGGCGTTGGATGTGCCTGGAGTGTACAGGCCAGCTGCATTGTAGCTGGCAACAGTCATCATGTTGCCAGAAGCCGCTTTTGCTTTTTCAGCACTGTACTCAACTTCGCCTTTTGCCATGGCTGCCAAAGCGCCCATATCATGCCCAAGCAGAGTAAAGTAAGCGCGGCGGGCTTCTACGACGTCGTCTTTGGTTGTGTCTGCTGCAAAAGCTGAAGTTGCAGTCATAGCGACCAGCGCAGTGATCAATAGTTTACGCATGGATTTCTCCGTGTTTGGTGATTGCCTAGTATTTGATGGGGGTGTTTTTGTTTTGATTGTTCTATCTGAAATAAATCTTCTGGCGCCGCATTGGCTGCCATTATCTATTTCTTGTCTTTGCTTGTTCTAGTTATGTATATACCCGTATAAGAATGATTTGAGCTTGCTTGCGGTTAGAATAGTTGAGCCAACTATCGCTTCAACGGGAATGTTGTAATAGTTTGTCGCAAGGTGTAACGGGCGCTTGCATGTATTCGTTTGAGAGATCATGCAGGCACAGCTTCCTCAACCAGATGCCCCTCATCCATGGTCAGAATACGATCTGCCAATTGCAGGATACGGTTGTCATGAGTAACCATCACCGTGGTGATGCCACGCTTCTCTCCCAGCTCTTTGAGCAGCTTGACCACTGTTAGCCCGGTGTCCTTGTCCAGAGCAGCCGTCGGCTCATCTGCAAAGATGATATCTGGTGAGGAAACCAGTGCGCGCGCGATAGCAACGCGTTGTTTTTGTCCGCCGGAAAGGTGGGCGGGCAGATAATCACTGCGATCTTCCAGGCCCAGAATGCTGAGCATATGCCGTGCAGCCTTCTCCTGCTGTGCCGCATCAACGGTTGCCTTCACGCCGTTTTGGTGAACCTGCAACCCCATCAGTACGTTCTGGGTCGCCGTCAGGCTTTCGTGCAAATTATGCGCCTGAAAGATAAAGCCAAGGCGTCGCCGCAACATGATCTTCATCGTCTCGTCTGCACTGTGCAGTTCATGTCCCAGTAAGGCGAGTTGGCCTTTCTGTACATCACGTAGGCAACCCATGAGCGTCAAT
>NZ_LCWX01000121.1:50809-52143 GCF_001431305.1 Pseudovibrio sp. POLY-S9 | reverse complement strand
TCTCGAAGTTAACGTCGAATATGGCTTGTTTGCGGGCTTCTCCTTCGCCAAACCAATGGTTGAGACCGGAGACGCTGATTGGAGCATGTGGTGTGTATGTCATCATCAGAACCTCCTAGAACAGGTCAGCTGGATCAGCATGAGCCAATCGACGCGTTGCAATGGTTCCAGAAAGCGCACAGGCGGCCAACGTGCCGAGGAAGACAATGAGCGCCCGCGCCAGGGTGAGCCCCACTGGCAGACCGGATTTCAATGCCAGCATCTTGTAAATGCCCATGGCAGCAAACACCCCGGGGAAGAACCCAAGCACTGCAAGGACCATGGCTTCCTCAAAGATGATGCTGAGGAAGAACCCTTCACTAAACCCCATCGCTTTGAAGGTTGCATACTCCTTCAGGTGATCGGCCACATCCGTGCTGAGAACCTGATATACGATGACGATGCCCACCAGCACGCCGATGATGGTGCCAAACCCGAAGATGATGCCCACTGGCTTTTCTGAGGTTTGGTAGGCTTGTTCGTCGGATGCTGCTTTGGCGAAACTGCGGATTTTCAAGGTGTCTGTAGGCAATACCTGCTTCAGCAGTTCAACCGCACGCTCAACAGAAGCACCTTCTTGCACCTTCAGCAATATGTGGTCTGGTGCTCCGGAACTGCGGGAGGGTGAGAGCCGCAAGACGCTCTGGTCAGACATCACCAAATTGCCATCTGCACTAAAACCAGCGCCAATCTGCAAGGTGCCGATCAGCTTGATCTGACGGTTGTTCATTTCAAAGACAGCGGGTGTTTCAGGTGAAAGTGAGTTGAAGAATTCCTCTGTTCCACCACGTGTTTTGCGGTCCACCAGTGCAGTATCGGGCAAAGCCAACTGCAAAAACTGAGGGCGAAGGACCGGAGCCATGAAATCAATGGCTTCGATGGGTAACCCAACCAGTTGCAAACCAGCGATCTGGTCTTTCTGCACGCGCCAGTCCACCTTGGCAATGTAAACAGGAGCTGCTGCTGCGACCTCCGGCAGAGTTAGCGCTTGCAGCATGTGCACACGAGCAACATTGCCGCCTTCGGTAAGAGACTTGGCATCAGATGCGGAAATGAGAATATCTGCCTCAAACAGCTCATAAGGCTGCAAAGTGGAGCCAGTCAGAGCTCCCATCATACCGAGCTGCACGAACACCAGCACGTTGGCAAAAGCCACCCCAGCCAGCGCGGCGGCAAAGCGGCCTTTGTTGTGCGTCAGCTGCAACCAACCAATGGGCAATCGGCCCAGCACCCATGTGAGAAAACGGGTCACTTGGTTACCTCATCATTTGCTGACTGAAAATATCCGAGGATTT
>NZ_LCWX01000121.1:44638-50683 GCF_001431305.1 Pseudovibrio sp. POLY-S9 | reverse complement strand
GATGATGTCTCGTCCAACGTCACAACAACTGTGACCACTCGGGCGTCCGTGTTTGCGGCGGGGTCAACACTAATGATGTTCTGTCGTCCGACGATCAGCCCAATCTCTGTCAGCGTTCCGCGCAGTTCCTGCGTCAAAGCTTCTGCGCGTAAGATGACGGCATCGCCGATGTTCAGACGGCCAATCTGGTTCTGGTAAATCTCCATTTCAGCTGTCATTTCGCGGGTATTACCAAACTCAATGAGGCCTGCAGAAGATGGACGCTCGCCGGGTTGCACCAGCAGATCCAGCACGGTGCCATCAAACGGTGCGCGGACAACAGATTTCTCGAGGTTTACTTCAGCGGTGCGCAAAGCGATTGCAGCAGATTGTAACTTGCGTTTGGCGAGTTCTACATCCGCCTGAGAGAGATCGGCTGAACCACTGTAACGCTGCAGGGTTGCCACCTTGCGAGCTACATCCAGTAAAGCGCTTTCGGCTTCAGCTTCTGCGCGGTCCAGTTGAGCTTGTGTAACCACCTTGCGGGCAAACAGAGACTTGGTGCGCTCCAGTTCCGCCTGTGACAGATCCGCGTTGGTTTTGGAACGGTTAAGATCGGCTTCGTTCTCCACCTGACTGGCTGTGATAGAGAGCTGCACCTGCCGGAGGGAAGCTTCAGAAACCGCGATTTCCGCCTTGGCTGCCTCAACACTGGCTTCCAGTGAAGGGCGATTGTCCAACAAGGCGAGCACAGTGCCTGTCTCAACCCAATCACCGACTGAGATTGGCAACTCCGCAATGCGGGCATCCCCTGCTCCGAATGGCAAGGCTATGGTAGAAACGCCGTCCCGCGGGATCAGCTTACCAAGCGCCACCACAGCGCCTGCTTCCAGCGCTTTGATGTCTTCCTTGGTCACTGTCGTGTTGATTGGAACGGCAATTTTCTGATTGCTTCCACCGCCCGGCTCTAGCCCTGTCATCTCATAAAACAGGCGTAGGCCAGCGGGTTGGAAGTACATGCCCATGACACCACCGGTGAACATGATAGCAATGAAGACAGGGACAAGCAGAATAATCCGCTTGAATGGCAAGCCCTTGCGAGCATTACCCGAAATAGACGAAATGCCCGTATCTTCCAAAGGCAAATCTTCGTTTGGCGCATTGTGATGGGTCACAGGACCACCTCTGCTGTGACTTGTTAATTATTACCTTCTAATATTCTAATATGAAAATCACGCAACCCAAAAATTGTACGGATTTGTAACTCAGGTGGAATTTGAGTTTTGGGTGCCAATCAGCCGAAGGTAGTGATGGTGGGAGAGGTGGTTGCCTAAGAAAACATCACTTGCCAAATGAAGTTTGTAGACTCTATATTCTATTTATCCCCAAATTCCTGATGGAAAATAATTGGGGTAGCCAGGTAACGAAAAGTGATTGTTAGAACTTTCAATAATGCAATCTACATCTATTTAATGTGCTGAAATAATTAATCTAATAAATATTTATTTAAATTTATTTTTATCGATAATTCTTCATCGCACATGATGTGTTGAAGATATCTCTAGGATTGAGATACCTGACGCCGAGCAACGTTGGCTTGAGGTATTGCTATGCAATTTATGAGTGCATAGGTTCTGGTTAACGTAAAAATGCCTAGTTTAAAACCAGAGTCTTTCAATGCTTTTCAAGAATTTATTGCTCACGACAACCATATTAGTAAGTGCGGTTGCATACGCTGACGTGCAAAGCCCTGCGTTGGCTGCTGGATCTATGATTTTAGAGGGGAACCACATAAAATTTGGAATCAGTGAAGATGGGACGTTAGGTTATGGCAACAACACTTTGCCAGGTATTCAATACGACGAAACTGGTACTGGTTCGTTCAATGATAAATACGATTACTTGATCCCTGGTACTCCTTTTTATGGCTTTGATATAGAGTACAATGACGGTGTTCGAAAATCAGCAAACAATGCTGGTGGTAGTGGAATTTCCGGAAAACTCACTGACATGAGTGAGATTGAATACAACGGTACAATTGCGGACAATCGAGTAATTTTTAGTTCTTCTGACGCTGACGGATCAATAAAACAAGACATTGCCTTTGATGATGAGGACAAGCATGTCAGTGTAACTATCTCAATGACCGCAAGCATCGACATGACCGATGTCCATTATGGTGTGTTCACCGATCCCGATGTTCAACAGCAGTTGGGGGATTCATACATCACAAACAACTATGTAGTTGATGAAGAAAACTACAATTTTGTTTACTCTGAAGCGACTACCTCAAAAGCGATCATTGGATTTGTAACTGGACTTGATAACTCTGGTGGTGGGATAGCGAGTAGTTGGTCTGAATCTGGCAAGTTTTACTACAACAGCGCTGATGGGGTTAACTCGTCAGTCGGCGACAGTACGATTGGCCTTGGTTTTTATTGGGCAAGCGTATTGGCAGGCGAGACCGTTACTTTCACTTATTCTTTGATATTCGGAACTGATATCGATGATGCGCTGAAAGTCATTGAAGATGGGGCCGATATATGGGGAGATATCGACACGGCCCAAGATAGCTACTCAACGGATGACCTGAATGATGGGAAAGTAACCTCTACATTCAAGGGTGGGACATTGAAAGTCTCCACGGGTGGAGCATTGAATGTTGACTTCAATGTTGCTGAAGACGGCGGAACTTTTGACACAGACGGAAATGATGTTGCGCTGACTGGCAAAATTAGTGGGGCTGGAACATTGAATAAGAAAGGTTCTGGTAAAATGACATTTACCGGAACACAAAACCAGATCAATGGTGGGTTCAATGTTCAAGGTGGCGAAGTTCATCTTGCCTCGGGCTCTAACTTAGATGTCGGCGACAGCAAGTTGATGGTTGCAGATGGAGCAGTTCTTACAGGTTCTGGATCGGTTAAGGGTGACCTTGACATCAGTGGAACAATCTCTCCTGGTAACTCTCCAGGCACAATGGTTGTGAATGGGAATGTAACACAAAATGGAAGTAGTACGTTCCTTGCTGAAATTGATGGGACTGGCACGGGAGCAGGTGCAGGCAGCTATGATCGATTGGTGTTGACTGGCGCTAACAGTGTATACACAGCAGGCGGAACGCTGGATTTGAAACTGCGTGGTATCACTGGGGCCGCGACGAATACTTATACGCCAGAGATTGGTACTTCATTTAGTATAGTAACTGCGGAAGGCGGCGTTGATGGGGCGTATGCACTGGTGAAGCAGCCTACAAACGGGCTTAATGAAAACAGCCGCCTAGATGTCGTTTACAATGAAAATGATGTCACTGTTTACGTTGCTGCAAATAGTTATGCGCAACTTGCTCAGGGGACGGGAAAACTTGATGCTGTAGCCGTAGCTAATGCACTTGATGGTCAGCGTGCTCAACGTGGTTTGAGTACTGGTAATGCTGATCTTGATAATTTGTACAATGGCCTACTGGGTTTAAATGCTTCTCAGACGAGTGATACACTTCTGCAAGTCTCTGGAAGCATCTACGCATCATCAATTTTAGGTGCACGATTTGCTAATCGATTGGTGCGTGACAGCATCTTGCAGCATACAGCTGTGCTTGAAAATGCGGTATCTTCCCAAATGGAAGGGGGCCATCAGTTTGGCTTATGGGCCCGGTCTATGGGGGAATATGCTGAAGTAGATGCTGATCAATATGCAAACGGTTTTACATCCAGATCTGGCGGCTTCCTCTTTGGTCTCGACATGCCGCTGTCGGAAAACGTACTTGCAGGGCTCGGAACCGGGATTTCGTCAAACACAGTTGATGGGAAGTCTGACGGATCGGGCAAAACAGAGTCTTATTACGGATATGGTTATTTAAAGTTCCTTCAAGACTCTACTTACGCGACTGTGTTGACAGGTGTGTCCTGGGATAACTTTGAGGCAGATCGTTCGGTTCGATTATCGAACCAATCATATGATCTAAGCGGGAAGTCATCTGGATATACAGCATATGCAGATATTGAGCTAGGACATGAAGTTGATTTGGCTTCTGACTGGATGTCGAAAACTTCGGCAAACTCCTTCTATCTCTCACCAATCGTTGGGTTGCGTGCAGAGTTTGCGAAACGCAAAAAGTTCCAAGAGAGCGGTGAAGCAGTGGTCGCTTTGCAGCAAGAGGCCTTCGAAGGTTTCTCTGGTTCAACGAAGTTCGGAGTAAAAATCGGTGGTGAGTTTGAGCTTGGTGAGACACTTCTGAATATTAATGCTGGAGCGTTTTGGCTGCATGGCTTCGGAAATGCTCATACTCCAACGGTAAAGAGTTCTCTGGGAAGTCTTTCATGGGATGTTGCTGCTGCAACATCCGGACGCAACGCCTTTGAAGGTTCTCTCGGGATAGACATGTCTTTGTCTGACAATCTGAATGCGCAGATCAATGCAAGCTACATCACGACAGGTGCTGCACAGTCTGGACAACTCCATGCAGGGGTCAGTTACAAATGGTGATGGGTTTGTTTGGAAGTGCCTATAAGTTTGCTAGGCGAGTACGGGTTCACACTTTGGTATTTTTAGCTTGTAGCTTAGTTATAACGCCTGGGTTCGTACAGGATGCAACTGCAGGCGCATCATTTTGGCAGACAAAATGTGAGGGTGTTTCGCGAGAGGCTTCAGGGCTGCGGTGCGTGGCTGTCCAAACCATATCCTTAAAGAAATCAAAGAAGCTTCTCTTCAAGTTTGAGGTCGTTGCACCGCCAAGCAATCGTAAGCCATACCTATTGATTCAGGGGCCTTTAGGTATTCACTTGAGTGCAGGTTGGCAGTTGTTCTTAGATGAAAAACTTCAGGAAACTTTGCCGATCAATACATGCGATGCGCGTGGCTGCTTCAGCTCTAAGCAGTTCAATGCCGATCTGTTAAGAAGTTGGAGCAAGGGAAGTAAGTTGATGATCAAGTTTGCGCCTTCCCCGGGAAAAGAGCAGATAGTCGACATTCCATTGCAAGGGTTTGGGAAAGCTTTAAACGCAATCCGTTAGCAAACTAAAGTTGATGATCAATAAAATACCACGGAAAGCTGAGTTAAGATTTCCGGGGTATTTTAATTCACTTAAGCTCTCACGGCCTGCGGGGTGTCTTCTTCTGCGATGCGGGTGAGGAAGGTGTCTACTTCGGCGGATAGGTCGTTGGTGACTTGTTCCAGCAGGGCTGAGGACTGGTTGGTAGCTCCCGCTTCCGTGGTTGTCTCGTTGATCGCACCGCTGACGGAGACAACGTTGCTGGCGGCTAATGCTGTTCCGTCTGAGGCTGCCTGAACAGCCTCTGCAATTTCTGCGGTAGCCATTTGTTGTTGTTCAACAGCGTCAGAGATGGAGGATGTCAGCTCGCTGATTTCTTTTCCCGCCGCTGTGATGGAGCCAATGGCTTCCACGGTGCTGCGGGTTGAACTCTGAATGTCGTTGATCTGCGCTGAGATCTCCTCGGTGGCGTGTGCTGTCTGGCTTGCCAGAGTTTTCACCTCTGTGGCCACCACTGCAAAGCCTTTGCCTGCATCCCCTGCCCGCGCAGCCTCAATGGTTGCGTTGAGCGCCAGCAGATTGGTTTGCTCGGCGATGTCACGAATGAGATTGAGGACAGTGCCAATTTGCTCAGCAGACTTTGCAAGTGCAATGACTTCGTTGTCCGTGGTCTGCGCAATTTCAGAGGTGGATGTCACCAGCGTATTGGCGCGTGTGGATTGGCTGGAAATCTTCTGAATGGAAACAGAAAGCTCCTCTGCAGCCGCTGCAACGGTCTCTACGTTTTGCGATGCGCTGGCAGAGGCTTCCCCCGCGCTGTTGGCCTGTTGAGTCGCCTGATTAGCGACATCGAACAGGCGCTCAGAAGAGCTGCGCATTTCCATAGACTGGTTGGAGAGCATGGATACATTGCGTTCCAATACCACGCGGAACTGTTCCACAACCTCTTCTTTTTGCTGTTGGCGAGATTGCTCGCGGGAGCGCTCTGTTTTAGCGCGTTCTTCCAGCTCACGTCGGGCGATTGCGTTCTCTCGGAACACCATGACCGCGTCCTGCATCTTGCCGATTTCATCCT
>NZ_LCWX01000121.1:33956-44542 GCF_001431305.1 Pseudovibrio sp. POLY-S9 | reverse complement strand
TGCGGGCGGCAAGATTAAGGTCCACATCAACTGCACCGGAAGCAAGCTCATCCATCTTGGAGGTGAGCGAGACGATTGGTTTGCTGAGGCTGTTGGCGAGCCAGAGAGCAAAGCCAAGTCCGCCAAGACCTGCGATCAACGCAAAGCTGAGGGAAATGATGTTCAGCCGCCGTGCATCCGCATTGGCCTGCGCAAGTGCTGACTGACTGGCGGTAACGGTGGATGATACAATCGCGTTGATGGAAGCCCGAAGTGCCTGATTGTGGCGCTCGATCTTCTCTTTGGTCGGGATCATGCGGGATGGTGTAATACCCAGCAGGATAGCCGCATCTTTACTCCAGTTTTTAAAGCTGGTCTGCGCTGAAACAACGGCCTGCTGCATCTCGTCATTGAGCGCGACCTCTAACGTCTCCTCAATGTCCATACCCAGAGACGCGTTGATGTCTTTGAACTCGCGGCGAAATTCTTCAGGCTCAATGAAAGTGGTCATGGCCAGAGTTGTATCGACAACTTCTTTGGCATGCTCGAAGTGGTTGACAATGGTGAAGGAAAGGCGCTGTGCTTCCAGCGCTTTCAGCGTTACACGACCAAGATTTTCACGGCCTTCGGCTGCCTGCCAGACGAGGAATGCCATCAGCGCCATAGCGACAATGATGAGGCTCAGGATCGGAATGAAGATTTTACTGCGAATAGTCATGGATCCGGTCCTTAGTTTGGCAGCGTTGGCATTGGTGTTTCAGTCCGCTCGGCGGTGAGCGAAACAAGGAATGCCTTGAGGTCCTGAACTTCCCGTTCAGACAGGTCAAGCGGACGTACATGCTCGGATCGGGATGGACGCTCAATGCCGCCAGCATTGTAATGCGCGATCATGGTTTCCAGATCAGGAATGCTGCCATTGTGAGTGAATGGCGCACGGTAGGTCAGATTGCGCAGGCCCGGAGTTTTGAAAGCAAACTGAGCTTTGGGATTGTCTTCCTCATAAAGCCCGCGGCCAATGTCTTCGGTTGGTGTGCCAATGTCATGAAACTTGTTGTCCGTGAAGTTCCATCCTCTATGGCAGACTGCGCAATTGCCTTTGCTGTTAAACAGTTCAAACCCACGTTTTGTAGAGGTTGAGATCGCACCCTCGTCTCCTTCAACCCAACGGTCAAACGGAGACCAGCCGGAAACAACCGTGCGCTCATACGTGGCGATTGCGGTCAGCACAGTGTCGCGTGTGATGCCATCCTGCGGGAAGACAAGGCCAAACCATTTGTTGTAACCGGGGATCTCATCCAGGATCTCGACGATGGCTTCAAACTTGCCGTCCATCTCTTCCGGATTGGTGATCGGTCCAGCGGCCTGCTCTTCCAACGTCTCGGCACGGCCATCCCAAAACATAGGTGCAACCCAGGCAGCGTTGAGGATTGTTGGAGCCTGACGCCCAAGCAAGGTGTTGGCAGACCCAACGGCGGTCGGAACAGGCACCTCATAGCCAAAGGATGGGTTATGGCAGCTGACGCAGTTGATGTTTTTATTGCCAGACAAGCGCGGATCGAAGAACAGCATCTTGCCGAGAGTCGCCATCTGCGGAGAATACGGTGCGCTCTCCGGAAACGGGATTTCCAGCGGTCTGCGATATTGTTCTTTGAGTGAGTTGATGTCTGCAGCACTCAGGGGAAATGAGGTCAGCCCCAATACAATGGCAGCAGACACATGGCCTACAACTCTTCCTAGAAATGACATGATGCTCTCCCCTAAGCAAATATAAGGGAGATCCCCTAGCAGAAGAGGAGTTAACGAATGCCTTATCGATTGTTTTGATTAGGCACCTTCACTGATATGTGATGTGAGATCAGATGACTTTCCACTGTTACGATGAAAACCTGCGCATATACAGAAACTTACAAAATATTGGCTGCCTGCAAATCATGTATTGCACTGCCTCTGTGGGTTCATCGAACCTCCATCAATATGCGCAGCACATAGGAATAACAGTAAGTTCTACAACTTGACTCCGCCAAGAATCTCTTTTGCGCCTCGTCAGTTGAGTCCAGTTGAACCAGTGCCCTCAATTTTCAAAGCTTGTGACAAGAGAGTGCCCCGTTAAGGTTTGCCCCTACCTCTTTGTTGATGGAATCGAACGGTCTGCGTTGCTGGAAAACCACTTGCATATCAGCCCTTTCCGTTAACGTGTATCTACCTGACAAACCTGCACATTGTCAGAAGAGAGAGCAGTACTCGGCGTATCTCGAGAAATTTAAGTGCCTTAGTTTTGTAGCTTGAGGTTTTAAATGAGCGGCGTCGTCACATCTTTCAGACCAGCACGGATGTTGAACACCGGCGGTCTCTATCAATCTCTTCTTCTATCTACGGCCATCATTGTGCTGCCGAGCGTGGCAATCATGCCAGCTAGCGCGCAATCTGTGTCGCCTCAACCCCAGTGCTCTATCAATGGATCGACGGTGACCTGTTCAGGTGACTTGTCGGTTGGGGTCGATATCGATGGGGGAGCAGGCGTCTATACCAACTTTATCATTGAAAACGTGACGTCGAATATTGCTCCGTCCTTCGCGTTTCCAGGTATCCTGGTTGTGTCTAATGGCGATATCACCATCAACAGCGATACGGGTGATTTCAGCATCATAACGGATGGCCGGAACGCTATTGAGGTAGAGCCTGTTGCTGGTGATGTCTCCATCACGCACAATGGTGGTATTCAGACAATAAGCCAATACGCCTCTGGTGTTGAGGTGAGGAACGCTGATGTAGTAACAATCACACATACCGGTGATATTACAACGGATGGCTATTACAGCCGAGGCATTGAAGTCATTTTGTCTGAAGAGATTACGATCACCCATACCGGTGATATCACCAATACTGGCAATTACTATGCTCAAGGGATCTATGCGACCACGCAAGGTGGCAGTACAGGTGCCATAACCATCACGCAAACCGGTAATGTCGACACAACGGACGGATCAAGTACAGCCTTGTTTGCACGATCTGATGGGACGGGAGATGTTGGCATCACGCATGTTGGAACGTTGACCACATCCGGTATCGGCTCGCATGGTATTTTTGCTCGTGCTCGTGGCGTTGGAGCGGTTACGATCGACCAAAATGGTACCATCACCACAGGTGGTAACGCCGCGCATGGTATCATGGTGTACTCCGAGAACACCGCGACTGTAACACACAGCGGAACGATCAACGCTAATGGTACAAACTCAGATGGGATATTGGTTGCCGACGGAAATAATCCGGCGAATAGTTTTCAGGTCAACCTGACAGACAGCACCATCAATGCACAATCGTTTGGCATTAACATTCAGACAGTCGGTGACACGACGTTTACCCTGACTGGTACCAACGCAATCTCAGGCGTTGTTGACGACATTAAAGGCGGGACTGGGGATGACACGATCAACAACTCCGGCACGCTCACGTCAACCAATGGCATCGACTTAGATGCGGGCACCAACGCGTTCAACAACCTGAGTGGCGCAAGGTTTAACTCAGGGGATGAGGTCATTCTGGGTGCAGGTAGTTTACTCACCAACGCTGGTATTCTCTCTCCAGGAGGAGATGATGTTGTTCAGGAAACAGATATCACAGGTGACTTCCAAAATGATGCCAATGGGACGTATATCGTCACGTTCAATGCGGGAATGACTGCAAGCGATACATTGGATGTTTCCGGTGATGGCACGTTGAATGGCGGTGTAGTGCGAACCAGCGGAGCAACGTTTGCACCTGTTGGTACCTTTACCATTGTTGATGCGGCTGGCGGTATCACCGGAACGTTTGACAGTGTGGAAGATACCTTGTTCATTGACTGGACGTTGAACTACGGCGCAACCACGGTCACACTCAGCGCCGCAGAACTTGCCAGCAACTTCTGCGGTTTGGCAGAGACGGAGAACCAACGCTCGGCAGCGTGTGTTGGCTTGGACAGCTTGCCACTTTCTGCGCCCTTGCCTCAAGCAGTGCTTGCTCTTTCCAATGGAGCTGAAGCGCGGGCGGCCTATGATGATCTTTCCGGTGAAATCTATGCCTCCATTCAGGGAGCATTGGTTGAGAACAATTATCGCCGGATGGCCTTGATCAACAACCGCATTCGCAATGCAGACGCCTCACTTGGTTCCATTACAGCGACGCTTGCTCCGGAAGACCCCACGGAGCCGGAAAAGGATCGCCGAAACGACTTCTGGGGCATTGGTTACGGGGCATGGTCCAACACGTTTGGAACCAGTGATACCGCGTCATTGGATAACAGTCTGGGCGGTTTACTCTTTGGGTATGACCGGGAATTTGCCGAGGAAACGCTCGCGGGTGTTCTGGGTGGTTATGGCCGCACAAATGTAAAACAGGATGCTCGCTCCTCCAGCGGCTCCGCGACAACATGCTCCATCGGCATCTATGGAGAGACGGTGGCCAAAGATATCGGCTTTGTTCTGGCGGGTATTTACAACTGGCACTTCCTTGAAGGGGCGCGAACGGTGGACTTCTCGACCATCAACGAGCGTGAGCACAGCAGTTATAAAGGCCGCGGCTGGCAGTTTTATGCCGAAGCCAACTATGAGTTTCCTGTTATGGAGGCGTTCGCGTTTGAGCCTTTCCTTGGTGTTTCCTATATCGACGTACACACAGATGGCTTTGCGGAGAATGGCGGAACAGCAGCCTTGACGAAACAAGGTGGCAGTTTTGATAGTACCTTCACCAATCTGGGTGTGCGGGGTGCTTATAACGTCTATGACTTGTTCAACGTCAATGCAGCCCTCAGCTGGCGCCACGCCTATGGAGATGTAGATCCTTCGGCCTTGCTGGCCTTTGCAGGCAGCACTGCCTTTGGCGTGGATGGGGCGCCGATTTCTCAAGATGCATTTGAGCTGGAAGTTGGCCTTGATGCCCGCGCGGCTGACAACCTTTTTGTGAACGCAGAATACAATGGCCAGTTTGGTGACAACGCGACCATTCATGTCATCGAGTTAGATTTTACGATCAAATTCTAAGCCTCGTAGATATCGAGCCCTCATAACTCGCTGAGGCCCCTCCTGCGGGATGGGCCTATAGTCCCAGATTGTTGCAAGCGTAATCTAAAAGGGGATGAGATGGCTGGTTCAACACACAACCCTGCGCAAAATGCAGAGCCAGTGGCGCGGTTGGAGCCTAACGATATCTCGTGCTCTCGTGGCATGGCAATCTGGCTCAGCACCAATCAGGTCTCGCTTGCCATTTCCTCCTATCAAACAGGGCAGTTGTTTCTGGTTGGTGTCAAACCCAGTGGCGGTATTCATTTTCATGCCATCGGCACGGGCCGTGCCATGGGCCTTTGGGCAGAACCGCAACGGTTGATCCTCGGTACAGCCAATCAGGTGATCCGGTTTGAGAACATTCTGGAACAAGACCAACGTGTGGGAGACGCGGATAAGTATTATGTGCCTCGTGTTGCGCATACGACGGGTGATCTGGACATTCATGACATCGTGGCCCTAAACGACGGCAGTATCGTCTTTGCAAACACCATGTACTCCTGTCTCTCAACCTTGCATCCCATCCACTCGTTTGCTCCTTGGTGGACACCTGATTTCATCTCCAAACATGCCGCTGAAGATCGATGTCATCTGAATGGCATTGCACTCAGGGATGACAAACCAGCTTATGTGACCATGGTCAGTAGGGCGGACGTGATCAGCGGGTGGCGGGATCGCCGGGAGGAAGGCGGCTGCCTGATCGATATTGCCAGCAATGAGGTCATTACCGAAAAACTCTCCATGCCGCACTCACCGCGTTGGCATAAGGGTGAGCTGTGGGTGGTTAACTCAGGCACGGGCTATCTTGGCACTATTGATCTTGCCAGTGGCGCGTTTCAGCCGCGCTGTTTTCTGCCCGGGTTCGCACGCGGACTGGCGTTTCACAACAATCACGCCATCGTTGGTCTCTCCCTGCCACGTGACGGTTCATTCAAAGGCCTGCCGTTGGATGAGGAGTTGAAGAAACGTGATGCAGACCCATGGTGCGGAGTGCAGGTCATCAATCTTGCCACAGGGGATGTGGTGGAGTGGATCCGGTTCAGAGGTGTGGTGAAAGAGATGCTGGACGTGTGCACTTTGCCGGGAGTTCGCCTGCCGTCTGGTGCGTCTCCAACCTCCTCAGAAATGAGTAATCTACGCACAATAGCCAGCGCTTCAAAACAAACGGAAGTTGCGTGACCCAGTGCTGAAGAGTGAGCAGAGAAACCCTGCCCACTCGCCTTTATAAATGCGCTCAGACCTTCTGCAGAAAGTCGAAATCGCATCCCTTGGTCGCCGGCAAAACCGTGTTGTGGTAAAGCTGCTTATAGCCGCGGGCTGGTTCCGGGTTTGGTGAGGTGAAGGCCGCGCGGCGACGTTCCAATTCTTCCTCTGAAACCAACAGGTCGATGCTTTTGGCCTTGGTAGAGAGGCGAATGCGGTCGCCGTTTTGCACCAGTGCCAGCGGCCCGCCCAGATCAGCTTCCGGTGTTACATGCAGCACGATGGTGCCGAAGGCTGTACCGCTCATGCGGGCATCGGAAATACGCACCATATCCTTCACACCAGCACGGGCCAGTTTCTTCGGGATTGGCAAATAGCCTGCTTCTGGCATGCCAGATGGACTGCGCGGGCCTGCGTTTTGCAACACCATGACGTCATCTGCGTAGATGTCCAGATCAGGGTCGTCAATGCGATTGGCAAGATCTTCCAGAGACGTAAACACAACTGCCCTGCCCTCATGCTCAAGAAGCTCAGGCGTTGCGGCAGCACGTTTCAGGATTGCGCCTTCTGGTGCCAGTGAACCACTCAGTGCGATCAGGCCTCCTTGCGGGTCAACGGGATTGTCAGCTTTGCGGATCACGTTGTGGTCGAATGGATCAGCCTTTGATGCATCTAGACGATCCCCTAGGCTCATGCCTTCAATGTTGATTGGGCTGCGATGCACTTTGTCTTTGATCGCGTCCAGAACACCATCCAGACCGCCAGCGGAATGGAAATCTTCCATATAGCCCTGACCAACTGGCTTCAGGTCCACCACCACGGGTGTCTCATCAGAAAGCTGGTTCATGCGGTCCAGTGAAATGTCGATGCCAAGACGTCCGGCAACTGCCGTCAGATGGATGATTGCGTTGGTCGAGCCGGAAACGGCGAGTAATACGCGCAGAGCGTTCTCGAACGCTTCACGGGTCATGATTTTGTCTGGTGTCAGAGCGTTTTCTGAAAGTGCCATTTTGGCCGCGACAACACCAGTCTCCTCTGAATTACGCAAACGGTCGGCATGCACTGCCGGGATGCCAGCTGAACCCGGAAGGATCATGCCAAGAGTTTCAGCAATCACGGCCATGGAGCTGGCGGTACCCATCACAGCGCAGGTGCCCGCAGTAGTCGCCAATCGGCCTTCAATCTGATTGATCTCGGGCTCATCCACAGTGCCTGCGCGGTATTGCGCCCAAAAACGACGGCAGTCGGTGCAAGCGCCGAGGCGCTCGCCTTTGTGGCGCCCTGTCATCATCGGGCCAGCCACAACCATGGTGGCTGGTTTGCCAGCGGAAGCTGCCCCCATCAACAGTGCCGGAACGGTTTTGTCACAGCCCCCCATCAACACAACGGAGTCCATCGGCTGTGCGGTAATCATCTCTTCCACGGCCATGGCCATCAGGTTGCGATAGACCATGGAGGTTGGACTCAGGAACACCTCACCCAGAGACATGATCGGGAACGGCACCGGCAGTGCGCCAGAGGCGAGTACACCGCGTTTGATGGCTTCCAGCATCTCGGGGAAATGTCTATGGCAGTTGTTGAACCCGCTCTCGGTGTAACAGATGCCGACGATTGGCTTGTCCAGACTTGCATCCGTGTAGCCCATGGACTTGGCGAAGGAACGGCGCAAATAGCGGGCAAAGCCCTTGTCGCCATAGTTTGTCAGGCCGTTTTCCACCCCCTGTACTTTTTTGCTCATCAGATCTCTCGGGAGATTAGCAGGTGGCGGGTGTATTTCGGAACAAGGTAATCCATGATGCCGAGCGAACCACCCTCACGGCCAAAGCCACTTTCCTTATTGCCGCCAAACGGTGCTTCTGCGGTTGCAAGGAGCGTCTCGTTGATGCCAACCATGCCAGCTTCCAGTCGATCAGCGGTTTTGAGTGCCAAAGCGCTGTCGTAAGAAAACACGTAGGCTGCCAGACCAAACGGCGTGTTGTTGGCTCGTTCAATCACGTCTTCCACATCATCAAAGGTGGAGATCGGGGCGACTGGAGCGAAAGGCTCCTCAATCATGATCGCGGCATCGTCCGGTACATTCATCAGAACCGTCGGCTCAAGGAAGCTGCCATCGGGCAGGTTCTCCGGCTGCTTACCACCTGCCAGCAGGTCAGCACCTTTGGCGATGGCATTCTCTGTCAGGCGCAATGCATGGTCTACCGCGCGCTGGCGGATAAGTGGTCCAGTGTTAACACCGTCTTCCAATCCATCACCAACCACGAGAGATTTGGCATAGCGGGCGAACTCTTCTGCGAACTCCTTCGCGATGGAAGAATGCACGTAGAAGCGGCTTGGAGATATGCAAACCTGACCGCAATTGCGGAACTTAGTGGCTGCCAGTTTCTGGGCTGCTGCAATCGGGTCAAAGTCCTTATGGATGACCACAGGGGCATGACCACCCAGCTCCATGGTGACTTTCTTCATGCCATCTGCACACTGACGCATCACGTCTTTGCCCACGGGCACAGAGCCGGTCAGCGACACCTTACGGATTTCAGGCGCATTGATCAGCGCTGGAGCCAGCGTGCGACTGTCACCTGTCAGAATAGCCAGGGCTCCCGGCATTAGGCCCGCGTCCATCAGGGCCTGACCAATGGCAAAGCATGGTCCAGCTGCTTCAGAGGCAGGACGGGCGATGACGGAACACCCAGCTGCCAATGCTGCCGCGATTTTGCGAGCGGGCAGCAAGGCCGGGAAGTTCCAGGCGGACAGTGCCAGAGATGGACCGACTGGCTGGTAGTTTACAGTCAGGCGTTCATCAGCATTGCGGCCCGGAATGGTCTGGCCGTAGATGCGCTTGGCTTCTTCTGCCTGCCATTCAAACTGGTCTGCTGCTGCTCCGGTCTCACCAATGGCCTCTGCCAATGGTTTGCCGGTTTCAAGGGACATTACATGGGCAATGTCCTGCGTCCGTTCGCGGATCAGATCAGCGGCCTTGCGCAGCACCTTGGCGCGCTCCCATGCCGGAACCGCAGCCCATTTCGGGAACGTGTCCTTTGCCAGTTTCAAAGCGCTGGCAATGTCGTCTGCACTTGCAGCGGCAATGGTGCCGATCACTTTGCTGGTGACCGGGCTATGTACATCGCGGGTTTCGCCGTTGCTGGCTGGCGCCCACTCTCCGCCGATAAGAAGCTTCGCATCTGTCATGATTAAATGCTCATTTCCAAATATTTGTCCTGAACGTCATCGCACCAGTTGCCAACGTTCCAATTGCCATAAGCGCCCATGCCACCCGCCGGATCTTCTCCGTAATAAACCGGCACGTGCACCACGCTGAGACCTGTGTGCGCTCTGGCTTTTTCCAGTGCGTCACTCAAATCTTCCGCGCTGTTTCCGCCAGAAAGCGCAAGCACGCCATCCACCGCATTCGCCATGGCAATGTAATCGACAGCCACACCGTCATTGGTGCGGTAATCCTTGCCGTACTGAGCAAGTTGAAGGTGGCTAATGGCAGCCATGCGGCGGTTGTCGAAGATTAAAACCGTGCCGTGAACACCATGCTCCACACCGTCGATCAGCACTTGTGGATTCATCATGAAAGAGCCGTCTCCGGTAAATGCGACAGAGTATTTTCCCTCGTCCGCCACGCCGCCTGCGATGAGAGCGGAGACTGCAAAGCCCATGTAGGAAGCGCCGGTCTCGGTGATGGTTTCGCCGACACGGTCATCTTCCACCACCTGAAAGCCATTGGCCTGCACGTCGCCCGCGTCAAAAAGCTTGAGGGCGCCGTGTTTTTTGCAAAAATCAGAAGCGGCTTTGATGGCTTGAGGCTGGGTGAGGACCCCTTGCCCCCACATGAGGTCACTCACCCGCCCTGCTGCATAGCGATCTGCCTTGAAGGCAGTCCATTCGCTTTTCTTTGCAGCACAGTCTTTCAGCCAGTCAGCTTTATTGGCAACACCATCTTTTGCGAGCTCAGCAAGCAGCAGCTTCACCACCTCGCCAATGTCTCCGTTTAATGCCGTGGTTTGGGCGTAGTGCTGCACATCCATTGGATCGGCGTTGATGTTGATGACGTGTTTTGCCTTTGGCCACCCCATGCCGGAGCAGTCACTCTGGCACACAGCGCGCGAGCCGATGGCGACCAGAAGCTCCGCTTCCTGCATGGCGTGATTGCCGCTGATGGACCCTTTCGAGCCACCCACATGCATGTTCTGCGGATGCGCATCTGGCAGGATGCCCAGTGAGCCCGGAGATTCCACCACCACTGCACCAGAGGCTTCGGCAAGGGCGCGAAGTTCCTCAGCAAACGGACGGGAGCCGCCGCCTGCTTTGATGGCGATCTTGCTGGTGGACTTCAACAGCTCCACGGCTTCCAGCAGGTTG
>NZ_LCWX01000121.1:22059-33851 GCF_001431305.1 Pseudovibrio sp. POLY-S9 | reverse complement strand
GGAATGGTTGGCTCGTAGGTTGGAACAGTCGGCAGACTGTCCAGCCGGATATCCAGTTTTTGTGGTTGGGTGTTGAGTGGCAGGTTCAGGTAGAACGGGGCTGCCTTGAACGGATGGTAGACGCAGCTGGCACCCATGCGCAGAGCATTGCGCAGCGCTTCTGGCGTGTGCAGCGTGTAGGCCTGAGACATGGCTGAGGTGATCTGCTGGAACAGACCCTGCTGTGGCTTTGGCACCTGCTGCATGTTGTAGCCTTCGCCAAAGGTCGTCTCATCACCATAGATGTGATAGAGGCCAATGCCGTTGGAGGCGGCAGCTAAAGAGCCTGCCATGGCTTGCAATGCACCGGGGCCGATGGAGGTCACCACAGCACACACTTCGCCATACACCCAGCGCAGGGCCGTGCCTGCATGGGCCATTTCCACCTCATTGCGGAACTGCCATGTACGCACAAGGCCAGCATCTTCATAAACGCGCAGCACTTCGCCCAGTTCGGTAGAACCGTGGCCGAAGATTGCCAGATACTTGGTGACGCCCTGACGCATCAGGCCCAGAACCAACGCCTCAGAGAGCGTCATGGTGACTTGCTCAGCAAAATGGCCTGCAGCGATGGCAGCTTCCAGTCCGCCTTGGGCTTGAAGCCAGTGGGCGCGCTCTTGCATGCTGCCTGGAACAGATAAAGACATCTCTGTACCTCGCCGCTTAGAAGCTGATCGTCTGGCCAGTACGTGCAGAGTCTTCTGCCGCCAGCGCAAACTTGAGAACATCACGGCCTTGCCGTGCTGTCAGGATCGGGTCACCACCTTCTGTGATTGCATCAAGGTAGTGGCGTGTGGAGTTGACGAAGCTTTGCTCCCAGCCCGCATAAATATCGCGGTACTCGGTGACTTTGCCTTCGCGGTAATGAATCAGTGGTGCGGGGTTGCCAATGGAGCCGTGGCCGCAGTTGATCCAGAGGACGCCTTGCGTTCCGGTGATCTCAACCCGGTCATCCTGCGCGTAATGCTTGGTCGCGATTTCCAGCTCCGGAGAGTAAACCACCTCCAGATTGCCGATCTTGTTACCGGGGAACCGGAAGGACACCATGGACGGAGCATCCAGATAAATGCCTTTGAACACTTCAGTCTGACCGATAAAGGCGTGCACGTCAGACGGCATGCCCATAAAATGCCAGGCGAGCGCGAACTTGTGGTGCCCGTCGTCAAACACCAGCGGGCCACCACCTGCCATGTCTTTCATCTGCCGCCATGCGTTGGCAGCGGCAGGCACCTTCCAGGCGGTTTTACTTTTGCCTGGATTGGATTTGATGCGGATGGAAATCGGGTCTCCAATTGCGCCTGCATCTACCAGCTCTTTGGCTTTCAACACTGGGGGATGGAAGATGAAGTTTTCGAAGATTTTGAAAGGACGGTCATAGCTTTCTGCGGCTTCAACAAGGATGTCAGCCTCGTCCATGTTCATACACATGGGCTTTTGAAGCGAAACCATCTTGCCAGCTGCGATAGCATCCAGTGCGGCTTGTAGATGCAAGTGGTGCGGCAGCAGAATCTCGACCAGATCGACATCCGGACGGGCCAGAATCTCTCTGTAATCATCGCTGATGATCGGGTCATCAACGCCCCATGCCTCTGCCTGAGACTGGGCCTGCTTTACGTCTTGATCACACAAGGCAACAATCTTGCCCTTCGGGTTCTGCTTATACTCAATGGCATGCAAATCCGAAATACGACCTGTGCCCAGAATGGCAACGCGAACCGGCTGGTTCCCCATCCTTTACTCCCTCATAAAACACATTTTCTGAACAAGCGCGCCAAGCTCCTCAAAGCGCTTGTCATCAATTCGAACTGTCGGTCCTGAAACGCCGATCGCGGCGATCATCACCCCATGCTCATCAAAAACCGGTCCCGCCACACAGCGGATGCCGGAGGTAAATTCTTCGTCGTCAATCGCGTAGCCACGATCTCTGCTTTTGGAGATTTCTGCTGCAAGAGCGGTGTGGTCCGTCAGGGTCACAGGAGTGAACTGCTTCAGCTCCTGCTCTGCCTGTGCATCACCAAACGCCAGAAAGGCCTTGCCAAGAGCGGTGCAGTGCAACGGTCCTAGCGACCCGATGGGATGATCAACCTTGAGCGGAAGCTCAGAATCGATTTTATCCACATACCAGACCTGAGAACTGGCCAGCACAGCCATGTGTGAGCATTCGCCCGTCTCGCGGGTGAGCTGCTTCAGGATAGGCTGCCACTGCTGGCGAACTGCTACAATTGCCTCAGCCGTTGGCCCAGACCCTTGAGAACCTGTCATTTTCTCGCTTGCAGCGTAACGCCTGTCAGTCCCTTGCGTTGCGTAACCGCATGCAACCAAAGTACGCAGAATATGCGTCGCATTGGACTTGTCGACACCAAGGTAACTCGCGATATCCGTAAGCCGCAGCGGTTTGGCCTGCTGGGCAAGATAGTCGAGCGTCTGAAGTCCACGGGATAGCGATTGTAAAAGGCGCAACGTCAATCTCCATTCACACACTGGAAAAGTTGAAATATGGACAACTAATTACATGAAGTTAAACATAGGGCAACAAAATTCCAGCATCTGGACTCAGAATTGACACAGGTTTTACAGGAGTGCAAGAGGCGGTATACGTATTTTTGTACAAAATAGGGTTGACATTTACCGAAATGCACGGCGAAATGGGGCGTATATTCAGCTTTGTTGCACATAAGGCAACTTATTGACGAAATGAATTTGTAAAACATATGCAAACTCTTGGGAGGGGATTGAAATATGAATAAGCGCAGAAGGCAACTTTTGCTTGCTGCGGTGCTTGCGCCCGTCATGGCGACAGCATCCATGGTTCCATCATTTGCAGCGGACGAAGTCACTATTTCTCACTACTTTACCGGTGAGCTGGGCCAGAAAGGCCTGAAGGACATTCTGAAAGGCTTTAAAGCCAAATCCGGTATCACTGTTAAAGACAGCCCAATCGGTCATGAAGATTTCAAGACCGGTATTTTAGTACGCGCAGCGGGCAACGCACTGCCAGACGTGTTCTCTTACTGGGCCGGTGCACGCACACAGTTCGTCATTGATGCAGGCGACCTGCGTCCAATCGACGGCATGTGGGACAAAGCTGGTTTGGACAACGTTGTCGCCAAATCGGTTGCGGACGGTGCAACCAAGTATGACGGCGAGCGTTATCTGGTGCCATTCGGTTACCACTACTCCGGTCTGTTCTTTAACAAAGCTGTTATGGAAAAGGCTGGCATCACGGAAGCCCCAAAGACATGGGAAGAATTCCTCGCAGCCTGTGAGAAGCTGAAGGCAAACGGCGTGACCCCTATCGCGCTTGGTTCCAAGAACCGCTGGCCTGCCCAGTTCTGGTTTGACTATCTGATCCTTCGCACAGCGGGCCCTGACTACCGCGCAAAACTGATGAACGGCACAGCCTCTTATGCCGATCCTGAAGTGAAAAAGGCGATGGGTCTTTGGAAGAGCATGGTCGACAAAGGCTACTTTGTTGAAAATGCAAACGCAGACAGCTGGACTGATGCTTCTGACAAGGTTGCCCGCGGTGATGCGGCCATGACCCTGATGGGCACATGGATCACCGGATACTGGAACTCCATCGGCCTGAAGCCGGGTGAAGACTATGACTTCTACCCATTCCCAGAAGTAACAGCTGGTGTTCCAAACGCGGTTGTTGGTCCGGTTGATGGTCTGGTGATCTCTGCAAATGCGAAGAACCCGGAAGGGGCTGAGCAGCTGCTTGAGTATCTGGTGTCTGATCCGGAAGCACAGGCCAAGTGGGCCAACATTCAGGGCGCTCTTTCTGCCAACGTGAACGTTGCCAAGTCCAACTACAACGCCGTGATGCTCAAAGCGCTCGACACCATCGACGCTGCGCAAACCTTCGCGTTCAACTACGACCTGTCCACGCCTCCGCCAGTGGCGGAAGTTGGCCTGTCCATGTTCGCACGCTTCATGGATGATCCATCCAAAGTGGATGCCATTCTGGATGAAACACAGGCCAGCGCAGCAAGCGCGTTTGCCGAATAATCATCACACTTAAAACAGAGCCGATCGCAACATGTTTGCGGTCGGCTTGCCTCTATAGCTTCACGTATTTCCCGCCAAGCCATGCAGGTTTGGGGGAGATAGATATGCACCACTGCGAGGCAGGCTTTTTCTGAGACGGGTATGAATCAAAGCAACACATTCTGGCGCGTTGCCCTTTTGGCGCTCCCCCTCAGCGTATTCGCGCTGATCATCATCTGGCCGCTCCTAAGCTCGTTTTATTACGGCTTTACCAACTGGAACGGTTTCAGTGACAATTATGACTTCGTTGGCTTTGAGAATTTCGGAAAGCTGTTTTCCGATCGCCTCTTCATGTCTGCGGCAATAAACACGATTATCTGGATGGCCATTGCGGTGGTGCTTCCAACAATTCTTGGTCTCTCGCTGGCACTGCTGATCGACAGCCATGTGCCCGGCGGCCCGATCTTCAAAACCATCTTTTATCTGCCGATCTGTCTGTCTGCCGTTGTGGTTGGTCAGGTCTGGGTGTGGATCTACCAACCCGACTGGGGCTTGCTGAATTCCATAATTGAGTACGTCACCAACGACCGCTTCAACTACGCCTGGCTGGCAAAACCGGACAGCGCGCTCTACTCGGTCATCGTTGCATGGTCCTGGCAGGCAACCGGTCTGTCTATGGTGATCTATCTTGCAGGCCTGACGGCTATTCCCGGTGATCTGCTGGAAGTGTGCGAGCTGGAAGGCGCCACAACGTGGCAGCGCATCCGCCACGTCATTCTGCCACTGCTGACACCGGCCACCGTGGTCGTAGTAGCGCTGAGCGTGATCAACTCGCTGAAGGGTTTTGATATCCTGTACATCATGACCGGCGGCGGGCCGTTCAACAGCTCCGATACGCTGGCCATGCATATGTACAACGAGAGCTTCAAAAAGTACCTGATGGGCTATGGTAGTGCCATCTCTGTCGTGCTGTTCCTCGTCGCGCTGACCATCATTCGCCTCTATTTCAAACAGCTTAAAAAGGTGGACGAAATCTATGGCTGATACGGCTAGTCTGAGCAGCGCCAGCGGTGAATATGTTGCGCCGAAGCGGTTCAATCCGTGGCCTGTTGTCATCTTCATCTGCCTGTTTACGCTGGCAATCCTGTTTCTTGCGCCAACCTTTGGCGTGTTGCTGTCCTCCGTTAAAACCACACGGGATATTGCGCTTGGTGACCTTTGGGCCATTCCAAGCAGCATGTACTGGGGCAACTATGTTGAGGTGCTGAGCAATCCGGCGGTGCATGGCTACATGCTCAACACGTTCCTCGTGGCCGCACCTGCCACGGCGTTTTCCATCGGGCTTGGCACGCTGGCGGGTTATGTGTTCTCCAAGCTGCCGTTCAAAGGCAGTGATCTGGTGTTTCTGCTGGTGGTGTCCGGCATGTTCTTCCCGCCGCAGGTCATCCTGATCCCGCTGTTCCGTCTGTTCAACCTGATGGGGTTGATTGATACGCTGTGGCCGATGATCATCGTGCACACTGCGCTGGGGATTCCGATCTGTACTCTGCTGATGCGCAATTTCTTCGCCACCGTGCCAAACCCACTGCGTGAGGCGGCGATTTTGGAAGGGGCAAACGAATGGCAGGTGCTAACCAGGATCGCGCTGCCCATCAGCCTGCCAGCCATTGCAGTGCTGGCGACGCTTCAATTCACCTGGATCTGGAACGATTTCCTCTGGCCGCTGATCTTCACTCAGTCTGACGAGAAACGCACCATTATGCTGGGGCTTGTGTTCATGAAGGGCCAATACTCCGTTGCCTGGGGCATTCAGGGCGCTATGTCGCTGATCGCCAGCCTGCCAACGCTGATCGTATTCCTGTTCTTCCAGCGCTTCTTTATCAAAGGCATGACCATGGGTGCCGTGAAAGGATAATCGGGGACATTATGAGTAGTTTGTCACTGAAAAACATCAGAAAGTCATTCGGAGATCTGGAGGTCATCCATGGGGTGGACCTTGAGGTTGAAAAGGGTGAGTTCATCGTCTTCGTCGGACCATCCGGGTGCGGCAAGTCCACTATGCTGCGCATGATCTCAGGTCTGGAGGATGTGACATCCGGCCAGATCAACATCGCCGACAAAGACGTCACCCGCGCCCATCCATCCAAGCGCGAAATTGCCATGGTGTTCCAGTCCTATGCGCTGTTCCCGCATATGACTGTCTCCGAGAACATCAGTTTCGGCTTGCGTCTTGGCAAAATGGCGAAGGATGAGGTGGCTCGCCGCGTAAGCAATGTGGCGGAGACCCTGCAGATCACCCACTTGCTGGAACGTTATCCGCGTCAGCTTTCTGGTGGTCAACGTCAGCGTGTGGCCATTGGCCGTGCGATCATCCGCAATCCGCAGGTGTTCCTGTTTGATGAGCCGCTGTCCAATCTGGATGCTGCCCTGCGCGTACAGATGCGTTTGGAAATCGCTGGTCTACACAAGCGCTTGGGCGCGACGATCATCTACGTAACCCATGACCAGACCGAGGCGATGACCCTTGCGGACCGGATTGTGGTGTTTAACCATGGTGTGATTGAGCAGGTCGGTCGCCCGATTGATCTTTACGAGCGTCCGGCGAATAAGTTCGTGGCCGGGTTCCTCGGAGCGCCGTCCATGAACTTCATCGGGGCAACCGCTCAGCAGGGGGCTATTCAGCTGGATGGCTTCAACATCAATGATGCGCAAAGGGCTGAAGCGAATGGAGCGATCACGCTTGGCATTCGTCCGGAGCACATGAGCATCACCAATACTGAGGCCTGTGATTTCTCAGCGAAGGTGGAACTGGTTGAAGAGCTTGGGTCTGAGTCCCTCGCCTACCTGCAAACCAGCTTCTCCTCTGATCCAATCACCATGCGGGTGGACCATTCCATCACCGTGCGTGAAGGGGATATGCTGCCGGTTTCCGTGAACCGTGAGTTCCTGCATGTGTTTGCTGAAGGTGGGGCGTCCCTGTAAGGGCGTCTACCCTCCGCCGATAATGACACCGGCAGCAAACACCAATGAGCCGCCGAGAACAACCTGAAACGTCGCCCGCAAGAGCGGCGTTTCCATGTATTTGCTCTGGATCCACGCAATCGCACAGAGCTCAACCGCCACAACGAAAAACGCAATGAACGTGGCCACCCAAAAATCACTGAGCAGGTACGGGATGGTGTGGCCCAGCCCACCAAGAGCTGTCATCACGCCGGACGCAACGCCGCGCAAGACTGGCGAGCCTCGTCCGGAAATCTGCCCGTCATCCGAGACAGCCTCCGTAAAGCCCATGGAAATACCCGCGCCGATGGAGGCTGCAAGGCCAACGAGAAACGTGGTCCATGTGTTGCCTGTTGCAAAGGCTGTTGCGAACACGGGCGCCAGTGTGGAGACGGAGCCATCCATCAACCCGGCAAGGCCTGGCTGGATCAGGGTCAGGATCAGCTTGCGGTGTGCGGTTTCTTCCTCTTGCTCTCCTGTTGAGGCCAGATGAGTTTGTGACAAGGTGCGGGCTTTGTTCTGGTGATCCGCTTCCACCGCTGCCAAGTCGCCCAGCAAGCGCCGTGTATCTGCATCCGTGCTCTTCTTTTCGGCGTTCTCGTAGAATGTGCGGGAGGCTGTCTCCATGTTCTCGGAGATATGACGGATCTGATCGAGCGTCAGCTGTGTGGAGAGCCAGAGGGGGCTTCGGGCATAAAACCCTGAGACATGTTCGCGGCGGATCAGAGGAATGGTGTCGCCGAAGCGTTTTTGGTGCAGTTCGATCAACGCAATCCGGTGCTGGTCTTCTTCATTGGCCATATCGGCAAAGACGGCGGCGGTTCCGGGGTAATCATCCTGCAGCCGTTTTGCAAAGCCTCGATAGATGCGGGCGTCATCTTCCTCTGACGAGATGGCAAGCGCCAGCACCTGCTGCTCGCTCAGGTCAGAAAATCGCATGCGTGACGTCAGATACAACATCCATGAGCTTTCTAGTTTGCAATTTCGCGCAGATCCTAAGCAGATTTCATTGCAAACAGGCGGTTTCAGTCCCTCAAATAATCTGCAAATTTGAACGGGCTGGCGTGGCAAATCAGGATAATTGAGCAACGCATCATTGATTGCGCTATCAGCAGATGTGATTGATGTTTTTGGGAAAACGTGATCGGCAATGTCGGTTTAAATGCTTAGACCGCTTGCATTTGAGCAGACCGGTTTAATCAGTCTTAACTTATTATACTAAAGTCGATTCCGTGCCTTAAAATAAACGGATAGGAGGAGCACAACTTTATTAGCCAATAACAAAACTTAGTTAGCAGGAGACGTGTCATGCCTGTAAATAAGTTGAATGCTGAGCAGCACGATTGGGCCAAGGCAGTCTACCAGAACATGCATTGGAACTTCCCCGAGGAAGATGGGGACGAAACCAACCGTACAGCAAGAACCTCAAACGAGCAGGTCAATGGCGTTCATGGTAATCATGACCAACGCAATGGAACTGCCGACCCGGATTTGAGCGACTATGTCGTCGTCGACACCCCACCTCCAGAACGGCCCGCTGGCGCAAAGCCAATGCCGGTCCATGCTGTCTTTGAGGAAATTGGCCTGCCGGAATCTGAAACGCTTCGTGAGCGGTTAGACCGCTTGCGTACCTTCCAGCAGAAGAAAGAGGCTTTCTTAAAAGACCCTCTCGCTACAGCTTATGCTGACCCTTCAGCCGCCAAATGGGAGCATCATGTGAAAGATGTACTGGGCATGCCTCAGGAAAAAGCTGATGAAATGGTCAAGCAGCAGTTCACCCGTGATCTGAAAAAAGAGCTGAAGGATGAGTCCCGGAGTGTCACCAAGGAAATTTTTGACAGTCAGGCGGACGATCCCCGTTTCAATGATTTCCTGCAGAATGCAGCCAACTCCAACCCTAAGCAGCTGACCCCGGCCCACCGCGAAATGCTGGTGTTTATGAGCCAGAATATGGTCAAGCTCGGGAATGCTCTCGTCAAAGATGTCAATGAGCTGTACCGCCAGCATGCCTTCGGCAAGGCTATGAGCGACACCATCGACAATGCGAAGGAAAATGCAGTTTCTGACAGTGAGCGACAAAAGCTGGAAGAAATTGAACAGGAAGTTGTTGAGTACCGTATGGCCGTTGCCCGGCAATTGGGCATGGCACTGAACACCACAAACGACGTTCAGTCTGCCATCAGCTTTGGTCAGACCGTGGATTCTGCCGTTGATGAACTGGCAGAGCAGAACGACCGAGCCCTGAAGGCAGCCTCCGGCCTTGCAAAGATGGCGAAGAACATGGTCAACGACCACCTTGCCCAGACCAACAGCCCCCGCAAGACCATGAATTGGGTTGCCACCCAGCCATGGGCAAAGCTGGTTGATATCGACATCACCACCAAGGGTGAGTTCTTCAACATTGAAGCGCAGCTGCGCGACAGCGCTGCGGGAAATGAAGACACTGACGGTCTGGGTATCGACAGCAGCACTGATCTGGCACAGCGAAATCTGTCCAAAGAAAAGCTCATGGCCAATCCTGAGCTGATCTTCAACGGCTTGCGCTCACCAAAAATGATGGAGGCCCTGACCACCAAGGTTACGGGTGAAGCCAGCAATGATGATGTGCCATTTGTCGAAAAGCCAAGTGATCTGGCAATGAACTGGGGTGAAACCCTCGCCCGCGCACAGGCAAGTGGCCGGGATATCAGTGATCAGCTGCCTGATTACATGACTTTGAAGCAAATCCGCTATCACGACATCAAGAAGGGTTTCTTCTCCAACACGGACACCGTGAAGACGGCCTGGGTTGTGGAACAAAAACCAACCTCTGACACTGTTGCCGAGGTTAACCTAATCAACAATCTGCCACGAGCTATTGCAGGTGATCTGGGCGATCTGGCTCTCAATATGTCTGATCTGCGAGAAGATCAGTCACAAAAGAGCAGCGACATTCAGGGCAAGAGAGGGCATCTGGACGAGTTCCTTACCTCCAAGGGTGACGGTCTGTTGCAAAGCTATGGGAATGCACATGATGCGATCAGCAGCTTGCAGGACCATGCCATGAAGGAAGTCATGGCCAAGATGAGCAACGGCACAATTATCCGCAAGATCCTGAAATGGGCGAAGGAACAACCTTGGTCAGCCATGTTCCAGGTTGAAATCACACCGATGGAAGGTGGCAAGAAGGATCAGTACAATGTCGTGATCAAGGAAGTTGAACACGGCACCACAGAAGCCAGCAGTGTTGTGCTGAATGAGCCAACAGATCAAGACAAGGAAAATGCCGGTAACATCGCTGACGAAGATGATCAGGCCTTTGGTGAAGATCTGCATGGTTTGAGTGGTGCCTTGAAGGCTCTGTTGAACCCATCCGTTTACAAGCAGCTGATCTCCAAAACCACCGGAGAAAAGAGCGACGGAATGCAAATCGTCGAAGAACCAACCAAGCTGGCACGGGATTGGGCAGATCTAATTCAGAAATCTGCTGGCCCCGGTGCAAGCTTGCCGGACTATCTGGAACTTCGTCAGGTGAAGTACCGCATCCGCTCCTTCCTGCCATGGAAGAGAAACAAGCTGGAAGCCTGTTGGGTTCTGGAATTTAAGCCTACGGCTTTCAAACAAGCCGCATAAATGAGCATCATGTGCTCATAGATGACGAATGACCTTCCTTATCTAATGGCTTGGGCTCTGCGGTTCACCGCAGGGCCCGTTTTCTTATCCGGTTTGCAAGGCAATCCAAAGCGGCAGGCTGATGCATGAGAGCAAGGTGGACTGGGCGATCAGCGTGGCCGGTTGCCGGCAGTCCGCACCAAAGGCAGCGGCAAGTACATGGGCGGCTGATGCGGTGGGCAAAGCAGCAAACAGCACCAGCACAGAGGCCTGCTCTTTGGGAATGGCAAAGCTGTGCACCATAAACCAGGCGATGCAGGGCAAGGCCAACAGCTTTATGGAGTTCAACCCACCCGTATAGATATCCAGCTTCATCAGTCCTTGCCAATCAAGTGTCGCTCCAATCGCCAGCAATGCTAAGGGGATGGCGGCCAGAGCCAGTTGATTGAGACCTTCCGAAAGGACTGAGGGAAGCGGATATCCGCTCAAACCCACCGCAACACCGCTAAGGGCTGCCAGAAAGAATGGATTGAGCACCACCTTTCCCGCAGCCTTGCGCAGGCCAAGACCTTTGCCCATGGAAAGAGCCGTTATCGCCATCAGGTTTGCCATTGGCACCGCAAAGCCAATGGCGATGGCCATAAGCGAGGCACTGTCCGCATCCAGCGCACTGATCGCTACAAACCCGATGGCCGTATTAAACCGCCAGGCCGTTTGCCAGCCAGCGGCAAAATCCAGAAACCGTGCTGGCCCAAACGGGCGCAACATCCACCCCAACAGCAGCCCAACCCCTAAAATACCCCAGGTGCCCAATCCAATGATGGCTGCATCATCCAGATTGATGGGGCGAGCTGCTGCGGCGGAAAACATCAAGGCTGGGAACAGCAACTGAAAGTTTAGCGTGTCAATGCCGCGCCATGTGGCCTGATCCAGACGTTTGCCAAACACGCCGCCCAAAGCCAGCAAGCCCAGACTTGGCAGCAATGCCATCGCGATCCCCATGTGCGCTCTCCCTGACGGTTTGGTTGGTCTTTCCTGCTGCTATGTCTTAGGCTAATGGGAGACTATAAAATAATAAGCTAAGCTTATAATATGCGGTGATACCTAATGACCAAGCCTGATGGCCTCAATTCTTTTGCAATGCGCTTGCCAGAGCTTGCCGTGCGCGCTCT
>NZ_LCWX01000121.1:0-21960 GCF_001431305.1 Pseudovibrio sp. POLY-S9 | reverse complement strand
GCCTTTGTTGCAGGCGGTTGGCTCCGTCACCAAAACAGCGCATCAATTGGGGGTGAGCCAGTCTGCCGTCAGCCAGTCTATTGCAGAGCTCGAAAAGCGCCTTAGCGTAAAGGTGCTCCGTCGTGGTTCTCAACCAGTACAGCTGACGGATGAGGGCAAGCTGATCGCGCAATATGCCCTGAGCGTGCAGGCGGCGGAAGAGAACACACTGGCCAGCATCAACGATCTGCGCCAGAACAAAGGCGGGCGCGTGCGCATCGGGTCTTCAGGCCCTTCCGCCTCCACACGGCTCCTGCCTCATGTCATGAAGCGCTTCTCACGCCACTACCCCGGTATCGCGCTGGAGCTGCGCGAGGCGCAGGATCAGGAAATCATCGCAGCTTTGCGACGCGGTGAGGTGGATGTGGCCGTAGTCACGGGACTGGATGGAGATGAGGAGTTCGACAGTCTGCCCATCGCCTGTGACCGTCTTGTTGCGATCACTGCAGATGATATGAACTTGCCGCAGCACATGAATGTCGAGGCTTTTCAGCGGCAGCCCTTCATTATGACAAAGGGAGGCAGTGAGCCGTTGGTGCGGAAGTGGTTTGGCCGGTCAGATACAGACCCACGCGTGGATCACTCCATTCAGCAGATCACATCCATTCTGGCAGTGGTACGATCCGGTCTTGCTTGCTCGATTATTGCGGAACTGGCACTGCCTGAGGATCTGGATGGTGTGAAAGTTTTGCCGCTTGATCCCCCTGCCCCGCGTAGCCTGTTCCTGACCCGCCTGCCAACAACACCCAGCAACAGCGCAGTGACGAGAATTTGGGAATTTACCGAGCAGGAAATCTATCGGGAGGAGTAATTTTCTCCTGCCCTTGGGGCAGTCCCGCAACTCTCTTATCTTGGTTAATCAGAATGTGCTCATAAGTTACGAATCCGGGGATGGATTTTCCAAAACTGTACCGGGCGGTCGGTTGAAAACGATAATTTACGCCCGTCAGACGCGAAATTTTCACCAAAATTTTTCGTGATGACCGTAGGTAAACTACGTATTTTCAAATTAACTAATTGAAAAACAATAGAAAAGTTTGAAATAGGTCTATTGTAGATGTATTCCCTATGCATGCCGAGGATGTAAACTAAATCATAATAAAAATCATGGTGGGAGGCTAACCATGGAAACAATGACGAATATCCTAGGCGAAATCAATTCTATCGTTTGGGGCCCTGTGATGCTTATAGCCATTCTCGGGGTAGGACTTTTTCTCCAGATCGGACTCAAACTAATGCCCATCTTTAAGTTGGGCACGGGCTTTAGCCTGCTCTGGAAAGGTCGCCAAGGCGAAGGTGGTGGTGAAATCAGCCCCTTCAATGCGTTGATGACTTCTCTTTCAGCTACAATCGGAACAGGTAACATTGCAGGCGTTGCGACGGCTGTGTTCCTGGGGGGACCTGGCGCTCTCTTCTGGATGTGGATGACTGCTCTTGTGGGCATGGCAACCAAGTATGCCGAAGCTGTCCTCGCGGTGAAATATCGTGAGCGTGACAACGCTGGCAACTTTGTTGGTGGCCCGATGTACTACATCAAAAACGGTCTTGGCCGTAAGTGGTACTGGCTTGCTCCAACCTTTGCTGCATTCGGCGCTGTTGCTGCGTTCGGCATTGGTAACGGTGTGCAAGCCAACAGTGTTGCGAACGTTCTGAATGAGAACTTCAGCATTCCGGCACAAGCAACGGCTGTTGTCCTGATGGCACTCACAGCTGCTGTTATTCTGGGAGGAGTAACGCGCATTGGTAACGTTGCCGGCAAACTGGTTCCGTTCATGGCTATTGCGTACATTGCAGCTGGCCTTGTTGTTCTGATCATCAACATCGATTCCATCGGTGCTGCTGTGCAGACAGTGTTTGCTCAGGCATTCACCTCCACTGCTGCTGAAGGTGGCTTTGCTGGTGCTGCTGTTTGGGCTGCGATCCGCTTTGGTGTTGCCCGTGGCGTCTTCTCCAACGAAGCTGGTCTGGGTTCTGCGCCAATCGCTCACGCGGTTGCTGAAACCAAGAGCCCTGTTAATCAGGGTCTGATCGCAATGCTTGGCACGTTCATCGACACCATCATCGTTTGTACCATCACTGGTCTTGCGATTGTGGCATCCGGTGTGTGGACCTCTGGCTCCTCCGGTGCAGCGCTCACCTCTCTGGCATTTGAAACATCTCTGCCAGGTGTTGGTGGCTACCTGATTGCGATCTCGCTCTCAGTGTTTGCATTCACCACCATTTTGGGGTGGAGCTTTTACGGCGAGAAATGCGTTGGCTTCTTCTTTGGGCCTCGTGCGCTCAAGCCATACCGCATCCTCTGGGTGGTTGCGATCTACTTCGGCGCAACTGCGGAGCTGAGCTTCATCTGGCTGCTGGCTGATACGCTGAATGCGATGATGGCTATTCCAAACCTGATCGCGCTGGCACTTCTCAGCCCGATTGTCTTCAAGCTCACCAAGGAGTTCTTCTCCGAAGATGATGAGTCTGAGAGCGTGGAAAAAGCCCCGGCTGAATAAGAGAAAATACAGTTTTCAAAAGAATGGCCCGGTTTCATCACCGGGCCATTTTTGTATGTGCTGATGGTTGTGCTGTTAAGTAATCCGCAGCGAGACAGGTCTGCTCTCCGCATTTTATGAGAGTTTCTGTTGTGGTGATTTCGGAATGCCAATAGGATCGGAAACAGCTTTGATTACGTAGCGGCTAAGCCACAGAATTAATGTAGTGGGGGCATTCATGAAAACAGCAGTGGTCTTTGACTGTGAGTTCCTGACATCCGAAGGGGCTCAACGCAGGTTCTGGTGTGCCCCGTTTGATCCCGACCCGGTCATCGCGCAGATTGGAGCCGTGAAATTATCGCTCGATGGCAGCTTTGAGTTCGTCGAAACGTTTAGGGTCCATATCAATCCAGTCGATCGCTATGGCGACAGGTACAAACTTGATCCGTTCTTCAGTAAACTCACGGGTATCACGCAAGAGACGATTGATAGTGAAGGCGTCTCATTGCAGGAGGGCAACGATCAGCTGCATGCATTTGCCGATGGCGCCACGCTTTGGTCCTGGGGCAAAGACGAGCTGAATATGATGGCGATCAGTTGTTATGTTGCTGGCATCCAGCCATCCATTCCCGCGCATCAGTTCGACAACGCCTGCAAACTGATGCTCGCAGCAGGAATGCCCTACGACGATATCAAGCGGACGCGCAGTAATGATCTGGCTGGTTACTTCGAGCTGGAACATCCCCCTTTACGAGGGCATGATGCCTTGGACGATGCTCTCTCAGTCGCCTACGTCATTCAGCATCTTCTAAGAAATGGGCGGCTTTCGCAGGTTGAGTTCGAGCGTGGTGGTGTTGAACTGGAAGGCTTGGCCTAGGTGATATGAAGGCTGAGATCCCTGCCACTGTTTGCGGCAGGGATCATATGGTCTATTGCGATATTACTTCCACCAGGCATCCGGTGAGGTGTAAGCGTCGTAGCTGTTGTTGTTCCGTTCCCACTGGTACTGAGCGGAATCGTAAGCGGACATGGATTCCAGTTTTGCGTCAGGATTGGTTTTCTGCGCGTCGAACAGGTCTTCATGGGCTTTGGTGAGCAAGTTGACGACCGGATCATCGGAAAAGAGGTCACTCTCCTTACCGCCTGATAGTCGTTTATAAGCTGCCTGAGCGCTGGCTTTGCTTTCTGCCCACTCGAAGGACTTTTGCTCTTCTGCGGAGGTTTCTTCCTCCAGATACTTCAAAAGAGACAGATAATTGTCGGCAGTCGGTCCAGCCTCGGGAGCGTCTTTCTTCAGGATCTCGTCAAGCTGCTCTTGCATCACTTGCTTTGCGGCCTCTATCTCTTCATCAGAGAAATAGCCGTTTTCATTGCTGGCGATCAGGTGAAGGGTTTCGCGGTCAAACTCCAGATCATCAAAGATGTCTTTACGAAACGCTTCGATGTCATCCTTGTACTTGCTGGAGGTTGTATCAAGGTCGCCATAAAGATCGGTCAGCTTGGCACGCGCATCAACGGCAGTATCCGAGGTCGGCTTTAAGTCAGGCGTCTTTGTCTTGTCTTTCGACTCATCATCCAACGACAAAACGCTCTGATTGGTTCGTGTGCTGATCGACGATGACCCATTGCCTATATACTTTGCAACGCTGTAGTTGGAGAAGCTGTAGGTTCCGCCGCTACTGCTGAAAAAGCTCACAATTATTGTCCTTATAAAATCAATAGTGCGATGCTAGTGCGCGAAACCTGCGTGGCGCTGCCCTTTTCAGAAATGAAAGGCGCAAAACCGCAGTTTCTGACGTTGCGGAATCTTTGTGGAAATTTTACTCTGTTTTATAAGGTATTGGCGGTTAATCAGCGATCTCGAAGACTTCGCCTGAGTTCAGGTCCTTGATCATATCAATCGCCTCACCGCTCCAGTGATAGCTGAAATGCCGGGCCTGAAGTGGAGCTTCCACTACGTCGGGATAAAACGCAGCAATACACAACCCGCTCTCGTCCCGCACACTTGGGTAGAGAATGCCATCGCCGCCCTCTTCCAGCAGCTTGCGCGCGAAAACCTGAGAGGCGCTGTAATCATCGGGGTGGAGCAGAACGTCAAAACGGGGATCAGTTACGTCAGCAAGTTTAGCCTCAACACTGCCGATCAACTCGCGCATCTGCGCAATCCAGCCGGGTGCCTCTTGCGTGGCGGCATAGAAATTCCCGGTGTGGTGCACAGTCTCGAACAGCGCGGTTTCAAAAGATTTGGCGGCATAAAAAGCGCCGAAGTACCCATCATGGAAACGGCCAGTCCGGTCAGGAGAGGCATGGGTGAAAGGCGCCATCAGATAGGAAGAGCCCGTTCCATTGACCCGTCGCTCAACGGGTACAAGATCCAGATTGCCGATGGTTTCTGCAAGGCGCGGATTGGTGCGGCTCTCTGCAGCGGCCAGCAATTCCCAATCTGCGGGATCGGCAATGTCTTCAAACAAATCTATGGGTGGGTAGGCCGAGTTGACCAACCGATAATACTTGGGCCAGTTGACATGTGTTACAGGAGCTTTCAGGTCCGTCTCCACCAAAGTTAATGTAGTCACCAGTTGCCTCGCTGCGCATCAAGATATCTGCGCACGCGCATTAAGTCCGTGAGTTGCCCGCCCATCATAATTTCAAGGGCAGATCTGCCGCCGAAGTCTGTATTAGCGCGTTTCACCCAGCCATACCCGCGGTTGGTATCACTAAACAGCAGGCGAAGTGCCTTGTGAATGCCAAGCAGATTGGACAGGCGCGCCGCAAGGTCCACGCTGACACGGCCATAGTGTCTGGTCTTCCAGCGTTGATAGGTGCGCTTGGCAATGTCTCCCAGCAGCAAAGTGGCCTGCTCATCCGTCAGCTGCCAACGCTCAAACAAGTTGATCACCGCCCGCTGCATGGCATGCACTTCTTCCTCGGTAAACTTCGGCCCACCGGGTGCCAGAGGTTGTTCAATCTTACGAAGGCTAGGCATCTTCCCTCTCATCAAACCAGCTGAATAGCGCAGCGACATATGGCACTATATTATGATTTTGATGTCAAATGTCAAGAATTTGAACCCAAGCATACGCGAAGTCAGAAATATGAAAAACCTAAAGTAGCAGTTTAATGGAGTACATCCTAAAATACGCAACAACTAATATAGGCGTGGATGACCAAGCGTCCGCCTTGATGTGTGAGAGGGGTATCTATAATTATCGATAAAAATACGAATATAAAATAGTTGGGGTGGGGCGGTGACTTATAAATCTCGCAGTTTGAGCAGTGTTTCCATATTTGCGCTTGTTTCAAACATTGTAATCGCGGCACCGCTTATGGCGCAGACGGTTCATATTACTGTACCTCAGACCACGCCCAACGATGCTGCGCTGGACACGCAAGTGATCACTGGCCCAATCGCAGAATACTCCGGGCAATTGCAGGTGAGTGTGACCGGCGGCGAGGCTATCGGGAATGATGCGAGTGCAGAAATAACCATCCGTGGCATTAAAGGCGATATTACCCAGAACAATTCTGGTGAGATTGCTGTTGAAGTCAGCGGTGGTCTTGCAGATAGCAGTGCAAACCCGAACAGCGGTGCGAATGCAGCGATCACCATTGATGGTGTTGAAGGTACGCTGGAAATAGACAATATCGGGACAATCTCGGTCAAAGGCACCAGTCAAAGTGCAACCACATCGGGCACTGGCAAAGCCAGTGTAAAAGTGAATGTGAAGGCCATTGATGGCCGTTTGATGGGCGACAACCTGGGAACGCTTTCCAGTTATGCGCAGGCAGGTTCGGCCACAGCCAACGGAAGCGGCAAGGCAGATGCGAGCGTTGAGGGCTTTGGCACGTATCTGGATGTTGAGGGAGACAACATCGGCACCATCAAGGTTGAGGGTTATGCTGGAATAGCTGTATCCGCCTCAGGAGCCGCGGCTGCTGATGCTGATATCACTGGCATCGACAACGATCTTGAAGGGGGCAACAAAGGTCTGATCAGCATTCTCGCTAAAGGAGGTCAGGCTACCTCTGAAGGTGCAGGAGATGTTGATGCATATGCTCTTGCTATCGGCGTAAAAGGGGATGCGGAAGCGAATAGCGGGACTATCCTTGTTGATGCTGATAACAGAAATGCCACAGCGATCTCAGCAGGTGGAACAGCCAAAGCCGCTGCTGACGCCTATGGCATCCATGGAGATCTTCGAGGGAGTAACACGGGTCAGATTGACGTGACCTCACGTGCTGGTCGGTCAGAGACGACCGGTAGTGCTGCTTCAAATTCCCAATCACTTGCGGTTGGCGTGAAGGGTCATGTTGAAGGCAACAGTGGCTTCATTCTTGTCGATGCTGATAACAGATACACCAAAGCGACCGCAGCGGATGGCGAAGCCAAAGCCGCTGCTGATGCCTATGGCATCCAGGGAGATCTTCAGGTTGGTAACACGGGCCGGATAAGCGTGATTTCGAGTGCTGGTCAGTCAGAGACGACCGGCAGTGCTGCTGCGAACTCCAAAACACAGGCAGTGGGTGTGAATGGTAGTATCGAAGCGAACAGCGGTCTCATTCTCGTGAATGCTGCCGGGGGGGATGCTAAGGCGACCTCTGGAAACGGAAATGCGGATGCGTCTGCTCAAGCCTCTGGTACGAAATTCAACCTGAATGACGATAATTCGGGCGAGATTGATATTCGTGCTCGTGCCGGAACCGCTTCTGGCCTCATAGCCAACGCCAATGCGTTTGCTTTTGGTGTCGAAAACAGGCTCGAAGGCGACAACTCTGGTGTAATTCGCGTCGAAGCCTTTGCCGGAACCGCGATTAGCGATGGGACCACGGGGAATGGTGCAGATGCAATTGCCATTGCTGTTGGTGTCAATGATTACATAAACGGCAGCAACAGCGGCGATGTTATTGCATTTGGTCAGGGCGGGACAGCGACAGCCAATGGCGCTACTTCCGCCGAAGCGGGTGCAAATGTTTATGGCAACAACAATGGGCTGACTAAAGATAACTCTGGTTTGATTCGAGCTGTAGGCATTGGTGGGACGGCTGAAGCTGAGGGAAACAGCCATGCTTCAGCAACGACCCGCGTTATGGGGATTTTTGGTGCACTTGGTGGGACCAACAAAGGTCGCATCTTTGCGTTGACTGATGGCGGCACTGCGACAGCTACGGGCAGCGGAAATGCGAGTGCGTCTGCTGAAGCGATTGGTGTCTACAACGGCATTCGTAATACCGACCCGAATGTGACCACCGATAATTTGGGTGTCGTGGTTGCGAGGGCAACCGGCGGAACTGCAAGTTCAGTGGGTGGTAACGCTTATGGCTATGCTGACGTGTCAGCTCTTGATGGCTCACTTGGCGGTGAGAACAAAGGCTGGATCGAAGCACGAGCCGAAGGCAAAACTGCCACCACGGGAGGCGACAAAATCGCAAATGCCGAAGGTCTCGCGATCGGGATCAAAGGGGATGCGAAAGCCAACAGTGGGACGATTTTCGTACGGGCCTTTGGGGGAAAAGCAGAAAGCCTGAATGCGGCGAAAGCCAACGGCGCGGCGCGTGCCTTTGGTATCGGATATATAGAAGGCACAACGCTCTCCGGTGTTAAAGGTGAGTTCACCAATACAAACCTGATTGAAGTTTCTGCCACGGCTGGTACGGCCAACGGAACGCAGGATAAAGCCCTCGCCTATGGTGTTGTGCTCAACGGTGCAACGACCCTCAACAACAGCGGTTTGATTGTAGCAACCGCAACTGGCGGAGCGGGGTCAGAGGCCTATCAGGTGCATGCCGGATCAAATGCGTTGACCGTAAACTCCTATGGCATCCTCTTCCGGGATGATTTGGATGAGAACTTCAGTGGGACCATTCAGGCGGATGATCCCAACAATGTGACGTTCAACAATGCCACGCTGCATGTGCACTTTTCCAACTCGACGAAGATAGATGTTGCCTATGAGATCCCGGATCTCGTTGCTGGTCAGGATGTTCAGCAGTTTACTCAACTAGATGCAAGCGGTGTTGTTGGCCATGGCTGGAGTGCTGAGGCTGTTGAAAGCAGTTGGGGTACCACCAATCAAGAGGTGATCTTCAGATATGCGCCGGAAGTCTCCAGTCCCCAGCTGGTCGCGCAGCAGCAGCGTGGGGTGATTGATGCCACGCAGCGTATTGGTGAAGGGTTGTTGACCGACCTGATGTTAAAGGGAGACAGCGCCAGCGGAGAAGGTTTGCTGCTGGCTTATGACGGTAAGCCAGCATCGGATGCAGAAAAAGCTGTCGCTGATATGGTAAGCCAGCCACACCTTGCTGAGCAGTATGGTGTGTTTTATGCAGCCCCTCTTCATCTTTATCAGCAAAATCTGGATGGTGATCTGGGCTACTCTGCCAGCACCACAGGTGTGGTGACTGGTTACAACCGTGTCGTTTCGCCGGATCTGATTGTTGGGGCGAACGTCTTTTACGGTCACAGTGCGCTTGATTTCAACGGTATCTATGATCAGGCCAAAGAAACGGTCGATACCTATGGCTTTGGTGTACAGGGCGCATATCGCAAAGATGCGGTGCTGCTTACCGGGCAAAGCACGTTCTATCACACCAGGAACACCTATAAGGATGGTTCAGCACAGGCGAGTGAAACCTATGACAGCCAGAGCCTGTTGACCCGTGTCGCGGCCAAGTACATCTGGGAGTATGGCAACAACACCTTCACGCCGGAAGTTGGACTGAGCCATCTTTGGCACTCTCGCGGCGCATTCGGCGTCGACAATCAGGGCGTGCCGGATGTGAGCTATGATGCTATCAACAATCACCAGTTCTCAGTTGATGCCTCCCTCGGTTGGGCAGGCACATATCAGGTGCAGGAGGGTGAGCTGAAAGCCAATCTGCGGGCTGGCCTGCGTCAGATTTTGGGTGATGGCGGACTTAGGGATGTATTGCGTTCAGGTGCAAACGGTAAGGCGTCTGTGACCAGCGATATTGACCAGACACTGGCGCGTGCCTCTGCCTCACTGGAATACTCCAAAGGCAACTTTGGGGCTTCTGTTGGTGTGCTGGGGGAGTACGGCGAAAACACCCGAAATACAGCCTTCTTCGGGCGCGTATCCTATAAATTCTGATTAAACGGGAGTGCATACTGGAGCGGCTTGAGTGCTCCAGTATGCTTGCTGGCCAAGGGAAGCGTAGGGTGTGGAGTGTACACTCGGCCAACTCACTCAGTGTTCCGTTGTCTTTGAAAAGCGATAGGGTCAAAGGCCGATCAAGTGCTTGTTGGTTTCAAAAGCCGCGTTGATGCCTGAGATTTGACATATCTGGCGCCTTTGCGGCCTGCGCTCAGGTAAAAGGGTAAGCTTGCTGCGATGAGGTATTTGCTGATACGGGCTAGCCACTTACCTGCCTTTTCCGGCGAGCCAACGCCAAAGACTGGCTTGGGTGCGTATTCCAGCACGTTTTGCTCTATGTGGTGCGCGGCATCTATTCCATACATGTCACGGACTGCTTTCAGCGCGACTTCATAGGAGCCGATGGCAGGGCCCGCGCTGTAAAACTTGCCATCAATCGCCACCTCTGTTCCGCTGGATTTTGCGCCGAGTTTGTCCAGCAGCGGGGTGTGATGGAAGTTGGAGGTGGCTGTTTTGCCATCCAGAATACCAGCTGCTGCATACACCAATGTTCCTGCACAGACGGAAATCATGCCTTTTGCAGCAGGTTCCTGTCGCCGGATGAAATCCAGCAGTTCCTTGTCTTTCAGCAGCATTGGTTGTGTTGCGCCCATAATGACGAAGTCAACCTGCGGGCATGTGGCAAAGGTGGTTGTTGGCACGACCTTGGAGCCAAGCAAGCATTGCACTGGAGTTTTGTCGTGAGAGACCACATGAAGCTTAGAGTTGGGGAACGCACTCAAAACTTCAACTGCTCCCATGAAATCTGGCAAATAGCATCCTGAGGGCAGTGCTATAGCGATGGTTGGGGCATCGCCAGCTGTCAGATCCACTGGCTTTTTTGGAGTGTGAGTGGTGAACTGAGGGTGCGGGTCATATTCCAGTGTCAGCTCTGCAAACTTGGCAAAGCTGGTGCCGCGTAGCTTTTCCAGCACCATGAAGGCAGCTTCAATCATGCCTGTGGAATGACCTGCGGTGTAAAATTTGCCATCCACCACTGCCTTGCGTTCAAACACTGGTTTGACGCCGTAGTCTGCCAGTAATTTTGTTCCCTGATCATCTGCGGTTGCAGTTTTGCCTTCCAACACATCGGCCTTGGCAAGCGCAAGAACACCGCCGCTTGAGGCGACCACATAGGCAACCCGTGAGCACTGATCAGTCAGAAATGCATGGAAGGCGGGATCATCCTGTGCCGCTGTCGGAATGTCTGGAATGACCAGCACATCGAGTGGTGTGCGGTCTTGAAAGACACGATCCGGGACAAGGGTCAGACCATGCTGACCAGTTACTGGTTTTGTGGTCGCGCCAATAATACTGGGGCGGTTGAGTGGATTGATACCCAGAACGGCCTGCATTTCACCAAGCTCGGATTCATTGAACCCGGGCAAAGCAACATAACCGATACGATAGCGTTTCATGGGGACACTCCATTCCCTTCAGTGGGGCGAGCCCAACCAAAGATTCTCGTTATTCAATTTTGACAAGTTATATAAAAAATGTAAAAAGAGTCAAATGGCATCGATGATCAACTACAAGCCCGTGGTCGAGCTGCTCAGCCACTACGGCCTTCAAAAGACAACCATGAGTGATCTGGCAGAGGCTGTCGGGGTCACACGGCAGACGCTGTACAATCGCTTCAAGACGAAAGATCATGTGCGTGACTGGGCACTCTTGGAGTTTATGTCCGAGGTGAATGACACGGCCATCGCTGTGTTGGACAACGCACCTCCCGATGCTGCGCTGGATGCTATTCTGGAGGCGTTCGAGCGGTGGGGCGGGGATCATGTATCGATGGTCTGCCAGTCGCCTCATGGGGCGGACATATTGGAGGGCGGGTTACAGTTGGTCGCATCCAGAGCAGAAACACCCATCGACCGTTTTGAGAACTGCTTAGAAAAATTCATCGAAGACAGACAGCTCTCGCCTTCTCCCGCAGAGACGACCATGGTCCTCGTGCTGGCTGCCAAAGGGGTCTTTGTTACCTCTTCAGATGCGAAGGACTACTCGGAAAAGATGGAGGCGGTGGTCAAAGCTCTGCTGGGTGCAAGGCAGGCTGCGTAAGAGCGGCTTATTTTACTTTGCAACGCACGCAAAACGTAAAGAACGTAAACGAACGCACAAAGGAACCCAAACTGAACTGGCGGGACTTATGCCCGTCATGGAGCGGACAATAAAAAACCGGCACAGAGCATAACTCCGCACCGGTTCTCATAATGGGGATGCTAGAGGGTTAGCTCAAGCGTGCCAGAATTGCTCTTGCTGCTGCTTCAGAGGAAGCCGGGTTCTGACCGGAAATCAGGTTGCCATCTTCCAGAATGAAAGAGCCCCAGTCGGCGCCCTTCTCGTAGATAGCGCCTTTTTCCTGCAAGGCATCTTCCACCAGCAACGGCACAACATCGGTCAGCTGCACAGCGTCTTCTTCTGTGTTGGAGAAGCCAGTGACCTTCTTGCCGTTAACCAACGCAGAGCCATCTGCAGCCTTGGCGTTGACCAGTGCGGCAGAGGCATGACAGACAACACCGACTGGTTTGCCAGCGGAATACAGCTGCTCGATCAGAGAGATAGAGGCTGTGTTATCGACCAGATCCCACAGCGGACCATGGCCACCCGGGTAAAACACAGCGTCAAATGCATCAGCAGAAACGCTGTCCAGCTTTACGGTGTTGGCCAAAGCATCATTTGCAGCTGCATCTGCCTTGAAGCGGTCAGTTGCGGCAGTCTGGAAATCCGGCAGGTTGCTTTTCGGGTCCAGCGGAGGCTGTCCGCCAGCAGGAGAGGCCAGAGTGATTGTCGCGCCAGCGTCTTTGAAGACGTAGTAAGGGGCCGCGAACTCTTCCAGCCAGAAGCCGGTCTTTTCGCCCGTGTTGCCCAGCTTGTCGTGGGATGTGAGGACCATAAGCACGTTCATTGTGATCTACCTTTCAGCAGGCATAGGGGGAGTAGCCACCAGTGCCGTGGCACTGGTGTTCGTGTTGTTTTTGTTCTTCTCGTTTTGAGATCAGTCGCCGATTTTTACGACGAGTTTGCCGAAGTTCTTACCTTCCAGGAGGCCCATGAAAGCTTCCGGCGCATTTTCCAAACCGTCTACCATTTGCTCGCGGTACTTCACTTTACCCTCTGCAATCCACTGCTGCATATCCGCTGCGAATTTAGGGTAAAGATTTGGGAAACTGTCAAAGATGATGAAGCCCTGCATGCGGATCTTCTTCACCAGCAAAGTGCCCATCAACAGGCCCATACGATCCGGACCATCCGGCAGGCTTGTTGCGTTGTATTGAGAGATCAATCCACACAGCGGAATACGGGCATTTGCGTTGAGAAGCGGCAAAACCGCATCAAACACAGCACCGCCAACGTTCTCAAAATAAACGTCAATTCCGTCCGGACAAGCGGCTTTCAGATCCTGCGCGAAGGTTGGGGAGTTGCGGTCAAGACAGACGTCAAAACCAAGGTTATCAACGGCGTGCTTGCACTTTTCCGCACCGCCTGCGATGCCAACAACGCGGCAGCCTTTGATCTTGCCGATCTGGCCAACTGTTGCGCCAACTGGGCCGGAAGCTGCTGCAACAGCAATGGTTTCACCCGGTTTCGGCTCGCCAATTTCCAAAAGACCAGCGTAGGCGGTGAAGCCCGGCATGCCCATAATACCCAGTGCCCAGGATGGCATTGCTGGCTCTTTGCCAAGGTTGAAAACCATCTCACCGTTGGAAATTGAGTAGTCTTGCCAACCACCCAGGCTCACCACCCAGTCGCCTTCGCTGAAGTTCTTCAGGTTGGATTTCACCACGACAGAAACAGTTCCGCCGACCATAGCATCGCCAATTTCAACCGGGTCTGCATAGGATTTGGCATCGCTCATACGACCGCGCATATACGGGTCCAGAGACAGATAAACCGTACGCAGCAGCATCTCGCCTTCACCCGGTGCTGGGATAACGGCTTCTTCAAGACGGAAGTTTTTGGATGTTGGAGCCCCGACAGGGCGTTCCGCCAGCACAATCTGGCGGTTCACTTCGGTATTCTGCGGCATTTCAGGTTCCTCAATTAATGTCAGTAATGCTTTGTTATTATTAGATTTTATGAATTCAGCTTGGTGTAAACGCGCAGGTCAACATTGCCACAAATCGCGTTGGAGTACGGGCAAAGCGTGTGTGCTGTCTGGATCACGTCATCGGCTTGCTCACGGGTCAAACCAGAGAATTCCAAGTGCAGGTCAATGTCCAGCACATATCCACCCTCTGCTTTTTCGATAACGTTGCCTTCGGCGCGCACTTCAATGGAGTTCAACGGGTATTCCTTGTGTCCGGAAACCATTTTTAGCGAATGCTCAAAGCAAGAGGCATAACCCACTGCGAAGAGTTCTTCCGGTGTAATGCCAGGGCCTTCAACTCCTGGAGGGGTCACTCGAATTTTAGCAGCTTCGTCGCTCAACGTCGGTTTGGCGGAGCGTCCGTTTTCTGCTGTAGTGTCAGTGTCATAGAAGACTTTCATATCTTCACCTTAGATTTTGGACTGGCGTCTGATGGACTAGGGTTCATACGGGTTGATGGCGTTATGCAGCAGGTAGCATTATTTCTGTGACCTCCAGTGCTTTCTGGAGTGGTTTCTTATCTCGTGTAACTTTTCCGATGAGGCTGGCGCCGAGCCACATCTGGTAGAGCACCTGAGCGGCCATTCTGGCTTCTAACTTGGGTGCCATAGAACCGTCTTTGATGCCGGCTTCTATGATGTCGCCTAAACGTTTCTCTACTCTGGTGGTCATCTGGGCCAACAGCTCTCTCATATCTTCAGAAATGTCTGCTATTTCCGCGCTTAGCTTTACGATCAGACAGTGCTTCGATGCATCCTCGGAGTGCTGATAGTTCTCCCAAAGGTGCCAGTACTGGAACAGCTTTTCACGCATGCTTAGAGCCTCTGTCGCAAGCAGGGCATCCAAGCTTCTCATATATTCATCAAGGTATTGTTGGACGAGTACGCAACCAAAGTGCTCTTTGGACTCGAAGTAATGATAGAATGAGCCTTTAGGAACGCCGGCGGTTTTTAACAGTACGCTCAGGCCCATGCTGGAAAAACCCTGCTCTGCTATCAACTTACGTCCGGTTTCCAAGATGTGTAGTCTTGTGGCTTCGCTTTTCTTCATCTTCATATGGTGTGTTTTAATTAAAAATAGACCGGTCGTCTAGCCCGCTTCGGAATATCCCTTATGACGTCTATTCACAAGGACTTCAATGCGGGTAATTCCCTGAGTGGACCAGCGGGGATTGTTTATGATTAGGGTGAAGGCCGGGGCTGGGTTATGCCCGCAGCCCCTCTTCCATGATCGACCATGAATTGTCGAAGCGCTGTTCGAAGTCTGTCGACTCTTCAAGACGGGAAATGATCAAAGTCCCTTCGACGAGAGCGATTATAGCTTCCACCACGTCGTGCTCGTCTTTCTCTTTGATGTTACCCTGCTCTATGCCTTCCTTAACCAGATCGGAAAGCCGGGCTTTGATCTGCCCGAAGAAGCGGCGCAGAACCACCTTGGCCACGTTGTGGCGATAGAATTCAAACCAGATCGCGGTGATCACCCTGTGAGTGCGCAGGAAAATCAGCGCTGTTTTGCAGATGAAGTAAATCTGCTGCAGCTGCGTTTCCTCGTCCTTGTCATGGTCATCCAGCTGAATGCGCAGGGCATCTTCATAGGTGGTGATGTATTCAGCAAGTACCTGATCTTTCGTGGGAAAGACCTGCGTTACATCCTTCACCTTCAGGCCAGCGTTTGCGGCGATATCAGCGTAAGTGGTCTCAAAGTAACCGAACTTCTCAAAGCAAGTTATAGCGGCTTCGAGAATGGAAGATTTGGAAGCAGGTACAAGGAAGTCCTCTGAATACTCGGAGTGGGACCTGTTCGTATCACTCATAATTCGCCTCTTTCCCAAATCGTCGCCTGCTACATACTCAACTCTGCAAGCAGTCTGATTAGAAACACATGATGGGACAACATTTTGCCAAGATGATGGTAAATCGCCATCTATGATTTCTGATAAATATAGATCGCTTGCTGAATTCCGCCGTTCTAATAGGGGCTTACAGGGTTCTCAAGTCGGTCTTTTACATATTACGCAACGCGCTCGAACACGCTTGACTGGAAATTCTGCTGGTTTTTCTTTGGCGTAATGTGAGTATGTGTTTGTGCGCCTGTCAGCGCAAAGACGCCCGGCGCAAGCGCCTGAAGTTTCGCGGCAAGTGTGCGCGAAGAGTACCGCTGCACAGGAAGACCGGAACATTTCTCAGGACCATCCTCAGAAAAGCTGGAGATGATTGCAGTGCCACCAACGGGAACAGCCTTAACCAGCGCGTTTATATAGGCTTTTTGGTCTTCAATCTCCGTGAGGAAATGGAAGACAGCCCGATCATGCCACACCTGATAGGTCTTCTCTGGTGTCCAGTTGGTGATGTCTGCGTTGATCCACTCTACATCATCCGCAACGCCGCCAAGACGCTCTTTGCCAGCTTCCAGCACGACAGATGAGATATCGAGAACGGCAAGCGGTCCATAACCTGCAGCGTGCAGTATGCTTATCAGTTTAGAGGCGCCACCACCCACATCAATGAAGGTTTCGCCAAGTTTGAGATGCTGGGTGACGAGCTGATAAGACAGTGTTGGCTGGGTCTCATACCAGGTCAGATACTCTTCTTCGCGAGCATCATAAACCGCATTCCAGTGCGCGACTTTCTCGTTCATCTCAGGCCTCGTTTCTGCAACACGGCTTATATGGGAGTAGCCGGCTAAGAAAGCAATATATAATTTAGCTAATTCTAAACTACATTCAATGGATTGTGCGAATGACCCTGCGTCCGGTTCTGGTCTGCTAGGAGTTTAAGCGATTTTGCAGTGTTCGTGCAGTTACGTTTTTACGATGCGGACAAGCCCATGTTGCCTGTTAAAGGCCTGTTCTGGTCTTTGGTTGATCCTAGTCTTTAACAATTGCGCAAAGAACCAAGGATCAGCCAATGCCTGAGAGGAAGAAGCTCGGTAATAATTTGGACAAGGTTGAAGTACGGCCCGTGGAATTTGAGTGTCACGGTGAAGTCTTGCACGGAGATCTCTACCTCCCGAAAAAAAGACCGCCCAATGGCAAGCTTCCCGGGGTTGTGGTCACCGGAGCTTGGACTTCAGTGAAAGAGCAGATGGCAGGTCTTTACGCCTCTGAGCTTGCCATGCGTGGCTTTGTAGCGCTGGCTTTCGATTTTCGTGGTTGGGGTCTTTCTGCACATGATGGCAAAACCAAGTATCTGGAAGACCCTGCCCGCAAGACGGATGATATCCGCGCGGCTATTGATTTCATGGGACGATGCCCGGATGTGAATCCGGACAGGATCTGCGGATTGGGAATTTGCGCTTCAGCAGGGTACATGAGCGCTGCAACAGGTGGAAACCGGCACGTCCACTCACTGGCACTTGTCGCTCCATGGCTTCATAATTCGGAAATTATCTCAGAGGTTTACGGCGGTGTGGAAGGCGTCAGCAACTTGATGAAGGTGGGCCGCGATGCGCTGACCCATGAAGAGCCGCGGTATATCGTGGCCGCGAGTAAAGTCGATGACACTGCACTGATGTTCGACGTGGAGTATTACACCGAGGAAGACCGCGGTCTGATCCCGGAGTTTGACAACAAGTTCAATCTGGCCTCGTGGGAAGCGTGGCTGACGTTTGATGGTGTGCACACAGCAGAGAAGCAAAATCAACCAACCCTGATTGTGCACAGTGAGGCTGCCGCGATCCCGAAAGGTGCCAAGGAGTTTGCGCGGCGTATGGGGGACCGGGCGACCACGTTGTGGTTTGAGGATGTCAGCCAGTTTGACTTTTATGACAAGACCCAACCCATTGACCGGGCTTTGGAAGCTGTCGCTGAGCACTTCCTTTCTACGCTATAAGCAGGATCTTTGATGAACGACCCGTCCGACCTTGAAACAGCAAAAGACACCGCCGCCATAACCACGGTGCTGGAAGGCGTTGTAAACTGTTTTGATCGGGGGGATTATGAAAGCCTTGGCCTGCTTTATAGCGACCACGTGGAGATGGATTACAGCTCGCTGCTTGGTGGCACAGCGCATAAGAAGACACGGGAACAGCAGTTGATGGACTGGGCAGAGCTGCTGCCGGGGTTCGATCTGATGCGCCATTCTCTCAATGATTTCAATATCCGCATTGAGGAAGGCATTGCCAACGCCTCGTGCTCGGTTGCGGGGCAGCTGTATGTTGGTGACAAGGTTTGGGAGGTCGAGGGCCTCTATCAGTTCCGCCTGCATAAGCGCAGCAATCACTGGCGTATCTTCAAGCATAGTTTTGTGCTGAAGAGTGAGAATGGCAATGGTGATATACTGGAGACAGCCAAGAACAGAGCCAAGGCCCATCCACCTGCTTTCCTGAAACGACGCAAGGCGCAAGCTGCTGTCGTTAAGTTCCTCAAGGCCTTGGAAAATAAGGACATGGATGCTCTTGCTGATGTCTGGTCGGAAAAGGCCGTGCAAGATATGCCCTACTCGCCTGATGGCTTTCCGGATGTGGTGGAAGGCAAGGCCAACCTGATCAAGCACTACAGCGCATGGCCGGAAAATGCCGGAGAAGCGGATTTCACCTCCAACCTGAAATTCTACCCGATGATATCGCCTGAATGGGTCTTTGCGGAGTTTACGGGGGAGGTCGAGATACTGACCACAGGACGGGAATACAACCAGATTTATGGCGGCTTGTTCCACGTGCCTCATGGTAAAATTCAGTATTATCGCGAGTACTTTAACCCAGAACCCTTCCGCTTTGCCTACGACTTGGATGAGGGAAAAGACCCGGATCACTTTCTCATTGGCGAGCCTTGATGATAATATGAAAATGAATTACTTATTTAATTGCAGTGAATGTTGGTGTGAACTGATCAGAGGTGCCAGATGGCCAGACGTGCGTTGATTACCGGTGGTAACAGGGGCATTGGGTATGCCATCGCAAAAGGACTGAAAAAAGAAGGCCTTGACGTCATTATAGGCTCGCGCAATGCGGAAGCAGGCGCGGAAGCTGCCAAGCAGCTTGACTGCGGGCATGTGCATCTGGATGTTGCGGACTTGCGCTCCATCGAACAGGCCTTTGATGACATTGGGATTATTGATGTTTTGGTGAACAACGCAGGTGTTCTCTATGAAGAACCGATGCTGGAAAACCCTGCACAGTTTGAACAAAGCATGCAAGTGATGGTGCATGGTCCGTATCATCTGATCCGACGTGCGGCTCCTGCTATGATTGACAGGCAATACGGGCGCATTGTGAACATGAGCTCCAACTGGGGGTCTTTCACTGAAGGGTTGGCTGGCCCCGGCGCTTATGGCGTGGCGAAAGCAGCGCTCAATGCCCTAACCCTTGCGCTTTCCCGCGAACTGCCGTCTTGCGTGAAGATCAACTCCATGTGCCCTGGATGGGTCGCAACCCGAATGGGCGGTGAAACTGCGCCACGAACACCAGAGCAAGGTGCCGAAACCGGAATATGGCTCGCCACACTGCCAGAAGCCGGGCCAAACGGCGGTTTCTTCAGCGACCATCACCCGATGGGGTGGTAGAAAACTGCATTTGCTACAGCGTATCTCCGAAAAGTGGAAACCGGTTTTCGGATAAAGATACGCAAAAACAAAGACTAAAGCAGTTCAGGTGTTTCAACTTAAATGCGAACTGCTTTAAAGAGCCACCCTACTCCGCAGGCATAAGTTTCTTTGCCTCTGTCTCTCCTTGCTTGGACATAAGTTGTTCAAAGTATTGAATTGTTTTGACCAGACCCTCGCGCAACTCTGTGGTTGGGCGCCAGCCCAGATAATCCCGGGCGCGGGTGATGTCAGGTTTGCGCTGGAGCGGATCATCCTGAGGTAGAGGCTCCCTGATGATCCGGGACTTGGACCCGGTTAGCTCCAGCACAAGCTCTGCGAGTTGCTTGATGGTGAATTCCTTGGGATTGCCGATGTTGACCGGCATGGAAATGTGATCCGGTGCATTCATCAGTTTGATCATCCCGTCAACCAAATCATCCCGGTAACAGAAAGACCGCGTTTGCATGCCATCGCCATACAGAGTGATCGGCTTGTTCGTCAGTGCTTGCATGATGAAGTTGGAAACTACACGCCCATCATTGGGGTGCATGCGCGGGCCATAGGTGTTGAAAATCCGCATGACTCTGATGTTGATGTTGTTCTGGCGGTAGTAGTCGTAAAACAGTGTCTCTGCGCAGCGTTTTCCCTCATCATAACAAGAGCGTACGCCAATAGGGTTGACGTTGCCCCAATACTCTTCCGGCTGCGGGTGAACCTTCGGATCACCGTAGATCTCAGAGGTGGAGGCCTGCAGGATCTTCGCCTTAACCCGCTTTGCCAGCCCCAGCATATTGATGGCACCAAGCACGCTGGTCTTGGTGGTCTGCACAGGGTCAAACTGATAGTGAACGGGAGAAGCCGGACAGGCGAGATTGTAGATTTCATCCACCTCAACAAACAGCGGCTGACACACATCGTGCCGCAACAGCTCAAACCGTTTGTGATCCAGCAAATGTTCCACATTCATGCGGGTGCCAGTGAAGAAGTTATCGAGGCACAGCACTTCATGCCCTGCCTCCAGAAGGGTCTCACTGAGATAGGAGCCCAGAAAGCCTGAACCTCCTGTCACAAGAATTCTGCGCCGATCATCAAGTGAGAACATGAGGCCAATCCGCAATACCGCCAAAGATTGGAAAAGCCTATCAGGCTGCCTTCGAACGTAAATATTGAAAAACCTCTCCCGATAATTGGGTCCTGATAAATTATAGTGTTTTCGATGAGATGAAGCCCTACACGTGTTTGTTGAGCAAAATTCAAATAAATGTACTGGTTGAAGGCTTGCTCACAGCACCATGGCTGTTAGCATTACCAGTAGATCTCCTCACGCCTCGCGCGACTTCTCTGTTCCCCAAATTTGAGAGGTTCACGCCAACAGCTTGTTGCAGGGCCCTAATGTCTTCCTCCCTTTCAGCTAGTGCGACCAGCGCTGGTATTCTTTCTGCTTTTGTTGGGTTCGCCAGTTCATTTGCCATCGTTTTGCATGGATTGAGCGGGGTTGGTGCAAGTGCAGAACAAGCAACCTCTGGCCTTATGGCACTTGCCATCGCCATGGGGATTTGCGGTATCGGCTTCAGCTTGTGGAAGCGTGTTCCCATTTCCGTCGCCTGGTCCACTCCCAGTGCCGCGTTGTTGGCGACCTCCGGTCTTCCAGAGGGCGGATTTGCAGCCGCTGTCGGTGCCTTCGTGTTTGCTGGGGTGCTTGTGGTCATTACAGGGCTTTGGAAGCCCCTGGGCCGCATTGTTGGCCTGATCCCGGTTACTCTGGCCCAGGCTATGCTGGCAGGCGTCATCCTGCCGCTGTGTCTTGTACCCTTTGAAGCGGTGGCCGAGATCCCTGCCCTCGCTTTGCCTGTTGTGCTGGCATGGTTTGTTGCGGGACAGATCAACAAGTTACTGGCCGTTCCAGCTGCCTTGTTGGCCTTTCTTGTCGTGCTTTATTTCCATGCAGATACCTCAAGCCTCAGCTCGCTGAAACTGGTGCAAGCTCCCGTGTTCGTCATGCCGGAGTTTTCACTCTCTGCATTGATTGGGATTGGTATACCGATTTACATCGTCACAATGGCGTCCCAGAATATTCCGGGTGTCTCGATCCTGCGTTCCTTTGGGTATCAGCCCGTTCCCGGGCCGCTTTTCAGCTGGACAGGCGTTGGGTCCGTCCTCAGCGCGCCATTTGGTGGGCACGGGATCAGCCTTGCTGCCATTACAGCTGCCATATGTGCCAATGAGGATGCTCACAAAGACCCTGCAAAGCGGTATTGGGCTGCAGTGATTGCCGGTGTTGTCTATATCATCTTCGGCATCTTTTCTGCCGGGTTTGTCGGTGTGGTTGAACTGGCACCGCGCATTTTGATTGGCGGAGTTGCCGGACTGGCGTTGATTGGAACGCTCACCGTCTCGGTTCAGGGCATGCTGAAAGACGCGCCAAGTCGTGAGCCCGCCATTCTGACCTTCCTGATCACTGCGTCTGGCCTGTCTTTCTTTGGCATTGGGGCAGCATTCTGGGGGCTTCTGGTCGGTATGGGGCTGAAGTTCTGGATGGACTGGAAGCAGAAGGGCCTGCAGAGTGAACAGGCCACAGAAAAGGCCTAAAGCGTTTCGAGATTAATTTGAGATGCATCCTGCGGCTTTGAAGTAGTTCCAGCATTCTGTCGGATTGTAGAGGTCGCAGATTTCCCCGATGG
>NZ_LCWX01000120.1:0-1312 GCF_001431305.1 Pseudovibrio sp. POLY-S9 | reverse complement strand
TAGCGCGAGAGGAGATGTGATCATGGAAGTTAGTATCATCGGGATTGATATCGCCAAAAATGTATTTCAGTTTCACGGCTCAACCAAGACTGGAGCGACAGTGTTTCGCCGAAAGATCAGGCGCTCCGGTGTACTCCATTTCCTAGCTGAGCAGCCTCGATGTTTGGTTGCTATGGAGGCATGTGCCAGTTCTCATTATTGGGGCCGTGAGATCGAGCAGCTTGGTCATACCGTAAAGTTAATTCCGCCGCAGTATGTGCGTCCTTTCGTCAAGCGTCAGAAAAATGATATGGCTGATGCCGAAGCAATTGCAGAGGCCGCAACCCGACCTGAGATGAGGTTTGTTGCTGTGAAATCAGCTGAGCAACAAGCTCAATCCATGCTTTTGAAAACACGTGAGTTATTCATATCTCAACGCACCCAGACAATTAACATGTTGCGCGGGCACCTTGCTGAGTACGGGATTGTGGTTCCTCAAGGACCATCTCACTTAAGAAAGCTTGAAGCTCAGATGTTGGATGAGCATGAAACCGACTTGCCATTGACCATGCGCAACATGTGCATAAGGCTTTTTGACCACCTACGTTTACTAGATTGGCAGATTGATGATCTGACATCGCGGATTGAAGCATCGGCAAAACAAGATGCAACAGCACGGCGATTAATGACCATCCCAGGTATTGGACCGATGTGTGCAATGGCAGTGGTAACCCTTGCACCACCGCGTGAGAGCTTTCGTAAAGGGCGAGATTTCGCAGCTTGGGTCGGCCTGACCCCAAAACAACATTCAACCGGTGGTAAAACCCGCTTAGGACGAACTTCGAAGATGGGTCAGCGAGACATTCGCAGGTTGCTCATTCTGGGAGCCATGTCTGTCATTCAATCAGTAGAGCGAAAAGGTGGTGCGGCTGAAGGTTCATGGCTCAACCGAATGCTGAAGCGGAAACCCAGACTACTGGTGGCCGTTGCTCTGGCAAATAAACTTGCCCGCATGGCTTGGGCCTTGATGAAGAAGGATGAGGTATATCGAGTTCAGCTGGCAGCATAAAGCCTGTCAGCTGTTAACCGGAATGCGGTAGGTCTTAGCGGAGGATTATGGGCGAACAGTCGAGAATGACGGGATCGGAAGAACCAGGTAGCGTGCATGGGAAGCAAAACCCGTAAATACGATTTGGATCTGATCTTCGTACTATCCATAAGGGCCCGCGGTAAGAAATGCTGCATACAGAGGCCGGACACACGTAGGAACTCGACCGCATTCACTCAATCTGACGAAAAACCGCTTGCATTTCCAGGGGCGTCCACACATGCA
>NZ_LCWX01000119.1:0-2466 GCF_001431305.1 Pseudovibrio sp. POLY-S9 | reverse complement strand
GAGCGCCCTCCGTGTGCGGATAGACGCAGCAAAACAAATAAATGAACCCCATTTGATGAGAATGGGCCACAGCCCCAGACCCCAGTCTGCGACAGCGTGCCAACACAAGTGCAACTTGCATGCCAAAGCGAGATGAATACAAGAAAAGAGTACGCCACTACTCACTTAGCGATTGAAATAACTTGAGAATAAAGCCTGATAGGAATTTAGATCTGACGTAATTCTAGGTCGTAGAGGGAAGTCGTAGCGAGCCAAAGTTGGCCCGGAGACCTGCATCAGACCCACAAGTTTGGCGCAACACCTTGAAAACACTATGAAAAGAAGCGGGCCAAAAATGGCCCTCCCTTGATATGTAAGGGAAAATTGGACTAGTTGCTCAAAGACAGGGTGCTTTCAAAGCTAGATTGAGCCCTGCGACTCCCTAAATGACCACCAAAACAGCTCCTTCCAGAGGAGAAAATGGCAGGCTTCACCAGCAAAAGCGACAATTAAGATGAACATTGCTCAGGATTAAGGAGGCAACATGAAGTTTTGTCTGAGATACAAGAGCAGGCTTCTCCGCTCCAGAAAATCTAAATCATGAAGAAAACCAGAAACAACTGCTCACAAACGCATCCACAAAGCCGATCACTCGTACGGCACAACTCTTGATGGAAGTACTCGAATGGTAGCTCTGACTCACCGTGTCAGCAATGGATTGCTGTCTGCGAGTGTTTTCGCACCTGCAGCGAAGGTCGCCAATGTTCGCACCTCTGCCGCTCGCAATTAATGTGATCCGAGCAAGATGATTGCGATCAAGTCGCAAAATAAGTGATTTCATTCGCAGCCAATGTGAGTTTGGCCTCTCCGATAGACGCAGATAATTCGAACGAGAAATCTGATATTTGCGATCCAAGCTCCGGACATAAATAGAGCTGGCTGCATTGTCTTCACCTACCGGCCTTTGCTGGACTGTCACCCATGACGCTGCGCGGCATCATCAAGCATAAGATGATCTGCAACTGAAATGCTCCCGCTATCGGCACAGACTTGACACCTCACGCCTTCAGGCGACTTACAACCACTAGGGCACGACACCCGCCCAAGTGCGTTTGCGGCGCTATAGAACAAGAGGATAGTTTCACCACAATCAACGTCCTCACCCGAGTTCAAACTACGCGCATGGTCATAAAGTTCTTCAGCTAGATTTTTCATCTCTCACCTACCGGCGCTTTACAGACTATTGTGCAAGGAAGGTGCGGAATTCGATCATTTTCTGTTCGGCTTCCACATTGGTTTGCGCTTCAGGAATACCCGGAACAAGCAATGTCTTTCCGTCATGCGCGTGGCGTGCACGAGCCTCAACTCGCCGCACTAGGTCAGCCTTCCGACCCTCCCCAATGCAAATTGCTCCAGACAATTCTGACTTGTGAGAAAGTTCAATTTCGCCGCTACGATAACAATGTGCGTACATACTCATTTCCTTCAAATTGGCCTTTATTGGACTACTCTTCCCAATACTGCATATCTTCAGCGAGCGCGTCTTCTGGAGACAAACCCTCATCAAAGCTCTCTTTCCAGCACTCCTCACCGGTATGCTCCATTACTGGGCGTAGCCCATACCCGTTGACCTCACCGGTTTGCTCGTCTTTGCAGATCTTCTCGTGGTGATCTTCAAAGCGCTCTTTCCATTCTACCCACGATAAATCGTTAGACATGTTTCACCTCACCAGGCTTAGTTGGATTGCTTAAATCTGGCGTTGTTCATTGCTGCCTTTGCATCTTCGATTGCTTCACGGCATTCATTGCAGTTGTAACTTTCAGATGTCCGGAAACTCTCTACAACGTTGCTTTGGTCGCCCTGCAACGTTCCGTCATCATCAATTCGATCCCAAACATCACCGCAAAACGAACTCTCACCATCACCGGCATGATTTTGCACGCATACTCGTCCACTCGCTCTAACCATGTAATCAGGCATAATTAACCTACCGGCGTTTTATGGATTGCTTTCCACCGGAGGAAATAGCTTCTCAAGTCGTTCCAGTGTTTCCTTACGACCCATGTATCCATTTGCTGTTTCAAAGGACTTCGCAAAGATGGAAATTCGCATATGCTCTAACTGACATCGCACCAAAGTTCCGGTAACACATGCGGGTCGCGCATCTACCAAGTCGGCTAGGTGCCTATATTTTGGTTCTGGCTCAGCTATTGTTTCGTTCGGCGTGAGGTCAATTTGGAACATGCTGCAGGCACCAAGTACTGGAAGGGCAATCGCGTATACTAAAACGTCTTCAGCAAGATATGCCACGGCGGCGGCTAAGAGCCCCACAATAAGCAAAACAACTATAATAGGTGTTCTATACTCCGCAATAAAGCTCTCAAATAAGGCTCTCCTGCCATTTTGTAGAAAACTAATCAGACGTATTTTTCATAGCCTTGCAGATCCAGAAACAACCGCTGGAATATCGTTTGAGTATTGAACAG
>NZ_LCWX01000118.1:0-351 GCF_001431305.1 Pseudovibrio sp. POLY-S9 | reverse complement strand
ACGCTGTCGCAGACTGGGGTCTGGGGCTGTGGCCCATTCTCATCAAATGGGGTTCATTTATTTGTTTTGCTGCGTCTATCCGCACACGGAGGGCGCTCACCAGGAGCATACTATGCCAACACCCGCTTATATCACCATTGAAGGGTCAACTCAGGGTCCAATCACTCAGGGCGCGTTTACGGAAGATTCCGTCGGTAACGTGTGGCAGGAAGGCCATGAAGACGAGATCATGGTGCAGGCCATTGATCACACCGTCATCATTCCTCGTGATATCCAGTCCGGCCAGCCAGCTGGTCAGCGCGTGCACACTCCGTTCAAGTTCACCTGCTCCATGAACAAGTCCATCCCGCT
>NZ_LCWX01000117.1:0-2547 GCF_001431305.1 Pseudovibrio sp. POLY-S9 | reverse complement strand
TCAAAACCGCGCAAACAGGCCGGACACATGACTGCTTCTGACAAAGGTACCGATCATCTCAAAAATGTCTTGCAAAGCAGGAGCCATCCACACATGCCGTTCGCTGCTAGCACAAAGTGCCGAGCAAGAAGAGGGATCCGTTAGCCACTCGCAGGGTCAATCTTGACACCGAAGCGCCGAACCCTCCTTGCGTTTATCCTTGATGCCTTTCCTATCTGCTCAAGCGCACTTATAGTTTTTTGGGTGACGCGAGACATTTCGTCTGTCGAATTAACAATACGCCGAAAGCTTGTCGCGTTTGCTAACAGTTTCCGTAGCTCTTCGCCTTCACTCCCTTTGAAAGTTTCATAGTACTTTTCGACAGGCGCGTCCGCAAGAAATGCCAGGCGTTCGGAGTTCCATCCGTCGCCAACCGACAATAGCGTCTCCTTGAAGTCAAGGACTTCAGAAAGTTCGTCACGCTTCTTGTCAAACTGGGTACGGAAGTAAGGGTCGATCTCACCCTCGATGAAGTGATTTTGGTCTAGATCGAAGAATGCCCTCCCCTCGTCCCGACCAGCAACATAGAGGTTGACCAACTCTTTCGCCTCGGCTTCACGGCCGAAGTCCTTAAGAATGCGAAATGTTCCCAGTGCGTTGGAAGGAGTGATGTGCTGGAAGTTCTTTTTGAACGAGGCGAATAGCGCGTCACCGACCTCAACTTCATTATCGCCAAACGAGTCATGGTATAATTGCCAAGCCTCGTTGAAGGAACTGTCAGCATTCTCCGAACTTATCCTTGCGTTGAATTCTGCAATCAGAGGGATTAATTTCTCAAGATCGAAGTAACCAGCAGCCACGCCGTCCATTAGAGTTAAGTCGAGGTCATCAGTCCAGCCGTAGCCGTATGCTTCTAGAAGTGGCTTCCACTGAGCGGCTTCAGCACCATTATCTTCGTCACCATCCTGGTCGAGCGCGAAAAACTTCCACGTCGATGTGAGGGACTTAAGGAACTCTGTAGTGGGCGCTTCGCCAGGCTGGTCGCGTGACCATGAGAACAAGATCACAGACGAAATGACGTTATCCTTGGTCTTATTTTCACAACCATCCAAATATTTCATGATAGACCGCGCAAATTTCTCAGCCCGCCGTATGGCACGAATGTTCGGCACACCAAGCGTGCGACACTTTTGGGCAATCTGCTTGGACAAATCGTCCGACCTTGTGAGAGCAATTGAAACTGCTTCAGCAGAGGTTGGCTTCATCGTAAGGGAAACGTCTACAACCTTCTCAAGGTGCGCCGACATCTGCTGTTGACCGTCCCTATCAAGTTCCTCGTCGTTCAAAATGATGATGACCTTGCATTTTCGTTCTTCCTTCAGGAACGAAGCGAAGCCAAGAATATCTTTTACGTTCAATCCATCTCCACGCCGCTCGACATCATCGATACAAACAATCTGCTGGGGGGAGTCCGCGACAGATAGCAAACTGATTATCTCTTCATCGGATAGGTTTGCGACTCCTGGGAGCGCCTTCAGCAGTTTTCCTCGACTGCGAAAATTAGCCATTTTCTGCAGACCTGCCAGCAACCCCTTTCCGCTGTCTTCTTGGCCGCCGGACTTCAGAGATCGCCGCCGCTCGAAAACTGACATCCGAAGATCGGAAATGTTGTTAAGACCAAAAAGCGATACATACGAGTAAGCCTCGAGACCTGCATGATCTGAGGTCTCCGCATCACGTAAGCACGTGTTCCAGAGGTGCGTTTTGCCCACACCCCACCCGCCCTGCAGGCACAAAACCTCTGGTCTGGTGCTTGTGATGAACCGTTCCACTTCGCCCTTGATCACTGCCAATGACATAGTGTTTTTCCCTTCAATTATTAGACCAGCTGTATTCGCCACGTCAGCCACTTTGGCCTCATTAAGGAAGCGTCAGTGCAAGCCTCACGCATCGATGCTGAATTTGTTCGGAAGTTAATATCGCATGCGCTTACGGATCATTGCCTCATTGTCCTGCCACTCGGCCTCCGCGATGTACTTGCGAACCATCTCACGCAGAACTCTCGCCATGCGCGGATGCTCGAACTCGCAAGCTTTAGCCCAGCCCTCGTACTGATCCGCCAACTCTCGCTCTTCCGCTCCGCCTATATCCCGCCAAGTCGCGCCGCGAGCATTGTAGCGCCCGATTGTGATGCCGCGCTCAATCTCGACGCTATACAGATCATTGACAGCCTCCCGCACAGGTTCACAAGGCCATGATCCATCTTCTGCCAAAGGGGCGTGTGCGAGGATTTCTCCGATCTGATAGTCAAGCATGGCGCGATGACCTGTCGGCTCGCTAATGCGCCTTGCCTCGATAATCCATTCCTTCAGCTTCTCAGCCTGGATGACACCGTGTTCATCGACCCCAGGTACTGAAGAAAGTGCATCAATAAAGGTATTCGCGTTTCTGGCAGTCGTCTTCTGCTCATCGCTAAAGCGTTTCGATCAAAGTTTGAATCTATGAGATTCCCCAAAACTTCGATTTGTGATTCACTCTGTTCGGGAGGATCACAGCATGCCAGCACCA
>NZ_LCWX01000116.1:0-1279 GCF_001431305.1 Pseudovibrio sp. POLY-S9 | reverse complement strand
TCATTACAGACACTGAAGGTCTTGATATCATCAACACAAGTGCAGTCTCAGGTGATGTGGTGATTGACTTAAGTGGCACTCATCAGTCTTCCATTGCAGGCAAAAGCATCACCTTTAGCAGTGGGACTGTTATTGAGAATGCTTTCTCAGGGGATGGCAATGATAAGCTCTATGGGAATGCTGCAGCCAACACCCTTAGTGGCGGCAGAGGCAATGATGAGCTTTATGCTCATTTCGAGGAGTCCACTGAAGAGGTTGCTGGCAACCGTGTTTACCTGCAAGGTGACAAGCAAGTGCGCCAACTCACTGGCGATGTTGACATAATCTCCATTGAGAATGCTCAAGAATTTTATGTATCGAGCACTAGTGTTGGAATCACCTCTTCAGGTGGGCAGCTCGTGGCTCTGGGCAGCAACCACTACGCCGGTTTTGATGTCAACAATGATCTTGTTGATCTGAGTTCTCTTACGTCCGTTTCATCATTTGAAGATCTGATCATAACAAACAGAATTACGCTTAATAACATCACATGGGCTGGTATTGCGGCACCAGACGGCGGCATGATTTTGCTTGCAGGTGTCGATGCGGCTGATTTGACCAGTAACAACTTCATCTTTGCCAGAGGCTCTGCAGGGGACACTCTTTATGGCGGAGAAGGCGATGACGTTCTGCATGGAAGTGCAGGTAGTGACCACCTAGATGGTGGAGCAGGCAATGACACAGTCAGCTATGCTCACTCGAAGGCTGGTTTGACCATCAGTTTGACTGATAGTGCGCGCAATACAGGAGCAGCAGAAAGTGACGTCTTTATCTCGATTGAAAATGTTATTGGTAGCCAAAGTGGCAATGACCATCTGATCGGCAATGATCAAGATAATGACATCCAAGGTCTTGGTGGGGACGACCTCATAGAAGGCCTAAAGGGCAATGACACCCTTAGGGGTGGTTCCGGCAACGACACATACGTAATCAACCGCGGCTTTGGCAAGGATACCCTGACCGAGACCTCCGGCACAGACACCCTCCGTTTCACAGACGGCATCACCCTTGCCGACCTGAAGATTGTTACAGATGCTGGGGATCTGAAATTCTATCTGATTGACCCGGCCAAGCCAAATCAAGCCCTGGGTGACATCACCGATGTTCTGACCATCAAGAACTGGAGCGCTGAAAGACCGCACATCGAGCTTTTTGAGTTTGCTGATGGGACAGCCCTGAACAAAATTGAGATTGCAGAGGATGGACGCTATGGTTTGAGGGGCTTTGATAACGAGGCCAA
>NZ_LCWX01000115.1:0-3411 GCF_001431305.1 Pseudovibrio sp. POLY-S9 | reverse complement strand
GAGGGCGCGCTTCCAGGTGTGTTGCCTTCAGTAACACCGCCCAATGCGCCGTCCGGATGCCAGACGACAATATGCTCCTTGCCGTCATCAAGTCGGACAAGCCCGGCCTCGCTCTCGCTTTTACCGCCCGTATGGAAGCTCTTGGAATAAAGGGTGCGACGGGCATAAGCATGAACCCGTGCCTGGGTGTGCTTCGCAAGAGCCGGAGCCAGACCACCCCAGCTGTTTTCATTATCATTTCCTGTCTGGCAGGCCCATGAATAGATGTCTGCTTTTAGTTTATGCGGTAACTCAAACCGAGCTGGATCAAGCTTCCGAGCCTGCTTTTTTTCAAACAGCTGCTTTTCGGCCTTATTACCTTTATAGCCAAACTCAAGCTTCAGGGGCAGGCCATGGCAAAAGAGGTCGATACGCTTGATCTTACGTTCACAAGTCTCATCCGGAAACGTTGCATCATTGATCAGGGTAATAAGCTCCCCAACTGTCGAGATAGGAAAAATCCGATCCGGGCTGGCATATTTAGCAGCTGCTTTTTCTACTGCTTGACGCTGAAGTTTAGTATAACCGGTAGTGAAGTAGATGAAGGTTCTGAAGTTCCCCACCGCCCCATATTCCCGCAGTGCGCGAACTCCTTGTGCAAGGAACATCATCTTATTGCCGAAGTCGTAGGTTGTCCGCATCAGCCTTCGCTGTTCTTGACGATACTCTCGGGCAAATTTGGGGTCTGCCATCTGGGTCCCCGCCGGCAAGGGCATACCTTCCAGTACATCTTGCGCAATACTTTTCGTTTGTCGCCATAGATTAAAATACTCGCTGGTGCCTGCGACTGTAATGTAATCGTACTTGACGCATTTTTCTGTGATCTTATCAGTCATCGGCCCTTAACCAAGCCTTCGCAAAACGAAAGTCTCTCGAACTCAGGAATCTCAGAGTTTTTGAGGTGAGCAATGACTTGATCATTCTTCAAATACTCTTGCCCGCCTGCGGCAACCCATAAGACAAACCGGCGCACACAAGAAAACTCATCAAAGGAAAGCTCTCTTGCTTTGCGAACTTGCTCTCTTGTGAAACTACGCAGTTGCTCTGCGGTATATTTTTTGGCATCAGCCTGAGTTTCTTCTTCAGCTAGCTCCTGCACCATCTGTTCACTAAACAACTCCCACTGCATATCCTCAAACGCCTTCTCCTGCGCCTTGCGGATGAGGGTGATATGGCTCTTGGGGCGTTCGTTGGTTTGTGTGGAGCTTTCTGTAATTGGCGTCATTGGCGTAATCTGGTGGGTTCGCATGTTAAAACGGCCTGCTTTGCAATGCTGTCCCGATGCAGGTGCTGCAAAATGCCAAAGCTGATGGGCATTGCACAGGCTGGGCTCCTCACACCAATCTTCAGCAATGAAGTCAGTAATTGGCCCGAAGAATGCCTGCGTTTCCATTTGGTTTGTAGAAAGCAACCAGACGCGCAGAACAGCTGGATCAAAAAACCGAAACCGTACCAACCGGCCATCACTTTCAAACTCAACGCGTAAATAACGCCGGAAATGCCGACGTAGCAGAACTACATCCGTGGCTTCATCCTCAGAGATATCCGGTGAAGCAACAAAGGCGCCGCGCTCTACCTGCTGCTTCAGACTTTCCGGGGGCGGTGTTCTGTAAAGCTCTTTGGCCTTTGATTTTGAGGCTAGGAAGTAAATCCCCCAGCCCTTGCCCCAACCTTCCTCAATCAACCAGTTGGTGAGATCGCTATCCTGTTCCAACCGCACCAGATAGGGAGCTGTCAGAGCAAGCTCCTGTGCCACTTCGCCAGCAATCAGGCTGCACCAGTCGGTATGCTCATCTCCCAGTAAACGGCCATAGATATCTTCACACCATTGTCCGTCGACAATCGCATAAGCAGCGATGTCCTCAGTGACTTTGGCAAACAGGCTTGCCTTCACACTGTCCGCGATCAGCGTATCTGGCTCGACATCAATAGATAATGCTGCCTGTGTCATGAGGCATCCTTAGCAAATGGACATTCCTCGGCGAACGGCTTGCGAGTCCCTGGAGGGGACGCGGCACCGATGAATACATTGGCGCTTCCCGAGACATCAGCACCACCGCAATCTATGGGATCGCCAACACGGCCTGCTTGCTTGTTGTTGAAGTTCACCGTGGGGCTACCAGCCGCCAACGCTCTGCCGTGAGAAGGAGACGGGCATGGTGAACAGCCATGGGGTGCATAGGCATCCCCTTGCCTTACAGCAGGCCGGTTGTTGATGAAGATATTCGGGCTTCCGGCAATTGCAGGTGTCGGCGGGAAATGACAATCATGGCCAGAGCCAATGTCACCTAAGCGAGCTGCGGGTTTTCCTGACATAGTCCTCTCCTACTTCTCAAAGGAGCGGGCGTAACGCTCAGCATGAGGACCTTGATAATCTTCTGGAGCAGATGGTTCAATGAATGGAACATCTTTGCCAGTCGCAGGAGCCCCTGCCCCGCAATTGACATTAACAACAGTGCCTTCAATCTTAATGCCGCTCGCATCGATGCGAATGAAGTTGCCGCCCACGTTGAGCGAGATGGCAGAGCCGGCACGAACAACCACCTGATCACCACCATCAACAAAGATGGTACCAGGAGCAGTGTAATGCTGATGTGCCAGGCTTTCCATGCGAATGTTGCGGTTCACCTTGGTGGTATAGTTGCCACCAACCAGCAGTGTTTTGTCATCAGCAATGCTTTCGTTATCGGCTGCGTCGACCTGCGTGCGGCGAACCGCTTTCACATGAAGGTCTTTTACACCGGAGATGGTTTCTCTGTGTGAGCCTTCCACCTCGATATCCTTTGATCCGCCTATAGATTCAGACTGAGAACCCTCAACGCGCTTGTGGCGGTTGGCACCCACCTTCCACGTCTCATTGTTCTCAACAACGCCATTGTGGAATTTTTGGGCGTGGAACCAGACTTCCTCTTGTCCGCCCTCATCCTCAAAGCGGAGTTCATTGGACCCAGTCGCCTTGTGACTGTCAGACTTCAGAACCATGCGGGTTTTGAAGTCAGGAAGCTTATTCGGGGTGCGGTTGTTGTTATGGTATGTCCGTCCCGTGATGATGGGTTGGTCCGGGTCGCCTTCGAGGAAGTCTACGATGACTTCGTGGCCGATGCGGGGGATGGCGATGTGACCCCAGCTGGCGCCAGCCCAGTTGGAGGAAACGCGGATCCAACAGGAGGAAGTGTCGTTCTTGGCACCATGACGATCCCATGGGAACCAGACTTTCACCCGGCCATGTTCATCACAGTAAATCTCTTCACCTTCCGGCCCGGTGACATGAGCGATCTGAGGGCCATCCACCAAAGGCTTTTTGAGCAGTTTGGGCCGGTATGGCAGGCGGGCGGGCATGACCTCAAAGCCGGCGCTGTAAGTGGTGGTGCC
>NZ_LCWX01000114.1:0-659 GCF_001431305.1 Pseudovibrio sp. POLY-S9 | reverse complement strand
GATGCGTTGTCTGGCACGTCCTTCCCTAAAGGATTGTCCGGTCACGCGACACGCAGCGTCGCCTCTCCACCACCGGTCGAAACCAATATTGTGTCTCTTGATTAGATCACTGTGAACGGCACTCCAAGGGCTGCCTCAACTACCCTTGCACAGCCCTTCATGAGTGTCCTGCTGGTCTGCGGCCGGGCGAATTGTGCCCGCAGGCCAGCATCTTCGTGTGTTTGAGTGGAAGCGATTGTGGGTGTTGCTCTGGATCCCTGATCTGCGCGTTGCTTGTCCGGGATGACGAGGGAGGGTGATTGCGTGAAGAGAAGGCGGTGGGCGTAGTTTTCGGCTGATTTTCATGTGCCCGCAGATAAGTGGGCTTACTCTTTAACCAATTTGCTTCCCCCACTGTCATCCCGGGCGGAGCGTAGCGGAGACCCGGGCCCCATGAGTGCCTGACGGCAAACGCTAGGCTAGCGCTATGCAGCAATTATCGTGTGGGTCCCGGCTCGGGGGTTGGAAAGACAGTGGTGGGCGGGCTTCTTGCTCCTCAGCCAGTCGGCTTCCCCCGGTGTCATCCCGCACTTGATGTTTGTCCCGGAGAGATGGTTGACGTTTGTTCGGGGACATGGGTGACGGTCATGTTATGATGTTAAGTCGATTTTTGCGACTGT
>NZ_LCWX01000113.1:862-3684 GCF_001431305.1 Pseudovibrio sp. POLY-S9 | reverse complement strand
GATTGAAGGGGCATGCCCCTTCAATCAAAAGTCAAAGCTGCGAAAGTGGGTAATTTTCAAGCAGCACAAATGGGGAAAATACATCCAGCACTGACAGCGCCCTCACGAAAGCTAGATCGTCACTCGCCTGACCACAATCTTTCCTCGCCCTTGGGCTGCGGGAGATCATGGACAGCCTCTCTCCTCACTAGCTCCCGCTCACCCGTTTACTTGGCAAGGAAAATAGAAACGGACCACACCAAGACGGAGACAAATCATGTTGCATCTTCCAAGCCTGACGACCCTGAAAGAGTTCCTTTCTGACTTGTTTGTCAGCTCCGCCGATCACCAGCGCGAAGAGCTGGAGTTCAAAAATCGTCAGCATGACCCTGAGGCCGAGTTGTACTTTCAGATGTTGGATGATGAGGCGCAGCAGGAAGATGATTTGGATGATGAGTTCGAGGTGTTCCAACGGCTGGAAGCCGATCTGTCGGAGGGGGAGTTTGCCTGCACGATCAGCGGAACGCATTGTGAGGGCTGGAACGCGGAAGCTGACATTGACTATCAGGAGATCATTGAGGCGGACACCTTTGAAGAGGTGATTGCGATCCTGTCAGAGCGTTACCACTGCGATTACTCATGGTCGGTCAGTGCACGGGACTGGAACGACAACACCTACAAGCTCCGGTGCGAAGCTGAAGGCAACGAGCACGATTATTTCCATGAGTTCGACATTGATCCGGGCATGGGAGAATTTGCCTGCCTCATCAGTCCGGTATGTGATGAGATTGCCTCAACCGGATACGCTGGCAATCTTGTCTTCATTCAGGCCGAAGAGTTTTCGCAGGTGATAAAGGAACTTTCCACCCGTCTTGCGAAGGAAGGGGCGTGGAGCTTTCAGGCGATGGACTGGATGGGACAGCGCTACAAATACGAGTACATTGAATGCAAAGACGTTGAATGGGCGGTGTACTGAAGAAAGATAAAAAGCACGGGATCACTCAGCCCTTGAGTGATCACCCATAGCAACCAAGGGGTGCATCTGCTACAAGCAGTTAAGAGGTCAGGTAGGAATGATCCATCGCTGGACCACCCCCCCTTGAGAACCGTACGTGCGAGTTTCCCCGCATACGGCTCAAGCCTTCTCGAAACCCCATGTGAATGGAGCCGCCAGTTTTATTTCCGAGCCTCAGAGCTATGTGATGGTCTTGCTATTCCTAGACGAGGTTCGAGCTTGTCTTTCGGCGAGATACCCGTCCCAAGTTGGATCGAATGGATTAGCTTTTGCTCTGATTTTGCGATGACGGCGAATAGGAGTGTCGGCGGCATTTATTAGTCGCTTCAAAGTTTCTCCCTGTTTGCCATCTATCACCTTAGCGCAGAACACCCAATCACGCATATGATCCCGGGCGAAATATCGTTTCTTCACCCATTTCAGTGATTTGTTTGTATGTCTGCGGCAAGCCCAACGCCAGATACGCTTCCAGATAAGGTGGTGGACCTTGCTGAAGGTCTCCTTCGCTACCTGGTTACGGTGATAGTTCGCCCACCCGCGGATTACCGGATTGAGGCGAGTTATCACTTCTTCTTGCTTTGCCATTTGGGCACTCTGGATGATTGCCCTGACCTTACGCAAAAATTCCTGCACATTCTTCTTTGCAGGTTTAATGAGGAGTTTCCCCTCGTATTTGCGTACGTTCCATCCAAGGAAGTCAAAGCCTTCCTCAATATGCACAATCTTAGACTTTTCTTCTGAGAGGACGAGGCCTCTTTGATGAAGAAACACTTTGATCAATGATTTCGCCTCTTCTAGTATTTCTATTGAAACACCGGTAACGATAAAATCATCTGCATATCGGACAAAGTGAACCTTGTGCTTTCTATATTGGCGTGAGGTTGAAGAGAAATGCTGACTTAGCATCTTCTCCAACCCATCCAAGGTCATGTTTGCAAGTGTCGGAGAGATGACACCTCCTTGAGGAGTGCCAGCCACCGTTGCAAACCATTGTCCGTTCAGAACAAAGCCGGAATTTAGCCATTTCCGGAGCACAACCGTATCCATGGGGATATTAGCTATGAGCCAGTCTTTGCTGATGTTGTCGAAACATCCAGCGATGTCTGCGTCCAGTACCCACTCACTCGATGTCATGCGAGAAAGAGAAACATGGCACTGTTCAGCTGCATCACGGCTTGCTCGATATGGGCGAAAGCCATAGGAGTTCGGATCTGCTGTTGTTTCCGCGACAGGTTCGAGCGCAAGTAAGTGAAGTGCTTGCATGGCCCGGTCCCGCATTGTTGGAATCCCTAGCGGACGCCTCTTTCCATTTGCCTTCGGTATAAATACCCGTCTCAGAGGCTTTGGTTGATAACCTCGTCGCCTGAGCAACTTAATTCCACTGGCGCGTTTGCCCGGCGTGTTCCAGATTTCTCCATCGACACCGGGAGTTGTCTTGCCTCGGCTTTCTGTAATACGTTTAACAGCAAGAGCCTTGCCGCTAAACGAGTGAGTCAGCAGCCATTGCAAGGCTTTCACCTTACCCCAGCGGCCTTCTCGAACTGACTTTGCGATACGTCTTTGCAGCCGTCGTACGGTTCGGCGGGCCTTATCCCAATCAACTTGGTTCCAGTCCACTTCTCCGTAGGAGGCTGCACCAGCCATTGATATAGCCATCATATGCTTGTCCTCCTAAAAGATGGTTCTACAAAACTCTCGCAATGAGAGACCAGCCGGAAGTCTGCTCCCTTTCGGGGGGAGTAATGTTGCTAAAGGCGCAACCCCTATCCGTATCGTTACAACACGGCTTTCGCTTTTTCCGGCCTCCTTTACCCGCATTCCCAACAGC
>NZ_LCWX01000113.1:0-771 GCF_001431305.1 Pseudovibrio sp. POLY-S9 | reverse complement strand
GCGCTCCTTGCGGATAGCCTGCCAGTAATGGCAGGAGTACGGGCTTACCGTGTTCCGTGTAGATGACACCGGAAGGTTAGGTGCTGACTCTTCCCCGGAGGTGTTGTTGCCCTCGCTTCAGGACCAAAAAACCTGAAGTCCATCCCTCATACCTTTTGGTGCGTGCCTGACAGCATCTTTGGCACGTTTTCAGTCACGAGGTTTATCGCCAGTTCACATACGTTCACCATACTTCCAAGCCTAGGCCCCTGCCACATGATACTTGCAGCTTCGCATCCTCCTCGCGGAGGTAGCTTCACCCTTCTGGGATCGGGGTACATTGTCGGACCGGCTTCAGACCGGGTAGTTACCCGCCCCGCCTGCAGTCCTAGGCTACTGCCGGAGGAACGGCAGGTCCTGTCCAACGATTTACTAAAACCGATGTCAGGACAATCACTTACACGACTTCACGTCGCACTTTTGGGGCAGAAGCAGCCGCGTTGATCCAGCCAACGCATCGGGAAAGATAGGCTCTCCCGACTGAGGCAACAGCCTTGCCCTAAAACCGGAGAGTGATGATATGTGGTTAATACCAATTTCTGTCACGCTGAAACTAAAAAAGACTCGGACCAGCTGGACACTGAAACTCCGAGTCTCTTTAAAGTAAGTCAGTAGTTTGGAAGGGGGCAAAGCTCCATAGGCGCTAACTTAAAGAGTAAATATCTGATATTACTGAATTTATACCAAGTATTTAGCTGGAAGTATTAGGCATTTACTCTTGGTTGTTTTGAA
>NZ_LCWX01000112.1:46947-50837 GCF_001431305.1 Pseudovibrio sp. POLY-S9 | reverse complement strand
GGACACACGTAGGAACTCGACCGCATTCACTCAATCTGACGAAAAACCGCTTGCATTTCCAGGGGCGTCCACACATGCAGCTATGTGCCCACTAGGCCATCAGCCTGAAGGATAAGCCAGACTGGTTTCTGGACGTCTCTCCAAACGGACAGGTGCCAGTTCTGATCACCGAGAACGGCACAGCCCTGTTTGAGTCCGATGCCATTGTTGAATACATCGACGAAATAGCACCGCTAATGCACCCAGGATTCACACCAGAGCAGAAAGCGATTGAGCGGGCATGGAGCTATCAGGCCGCCAAGAACTATCTGGTCCAGTGCAGCACCATGCGCAGCCACGACAAGGCAACGCTGGAAGAGCGCGCTGAGAAGCTGAGCGCTCTGTTTGGCAAGGCTGAGCAGCAGCTTGCAGGCGAGGGCTTTTTCTCTGGCGCGCAGATCGGCAACGTCGATGCGGCATGGCTGCCATTGTTGCACCGTGCCAACATCATCGAGCGTCATGCTGGCTATGACTTCCTGAAGGGCTTTCCTACTGTGAAGGCATGGCAGAAACGTCTGCTGGAAACTGGTCTGGCAGAAAAGTCCGTTTCTGAAGACTTTGAAAAGCTGTTCGTTGAGTTTTATCTCTCCGATCAGACCTATCTGGGATCTGGAAAGTGCTGCGACTCTCCAAAGGTGGACGTCTGTAAGACGGGCGCTTGCTGTTAAGCACGGGAGCAAGAAGAGCGGCCCCAATCCGCTCTTCTTTGCAGGACGCACAGGTTAATTCTGGAAATACCCAAGCTGCCATAAACACACCACTATTTCCCGCCAGTGAAGTGAAATAGCGCTGCGGTTTGCTTGATAAAACATGCTCGCACCGCGATCTTTCAAAAATCACTTTGCGATGTTTTATAATGACAAAAAAGCCCTTCTTCCTTACCACAGGTGCCGCTCTCGGCCTCTTCCTGTCAGCATTCCCCGCCGCTGCACAACTTGATTGCAGCAACAAACCTGCCTTGCAAGAGCGCTTCACTCTTGAGGGAGCTCTGCTCAAGCAAACCGGCTACGCGCTGGAATGGAAACGCTGCGCTGAGGGGATGACATGGGAGAGTGATACACAGAGCTGTTCCGGAGAGCCAATGCAGGTTGGGCAAGACATCGCTGCCTCTCATTTCGCGGAGAACAGCCAAGGCTGGCGTTTGCCAACAATCCGCGAGCTTTATGGCCTGCTGGATTCCACCTGCGCTGATAAAGACGAACTGCACGCCCTGTTTCCAGACCTTACAGCACCAGCCTTCACCGACTACGCCGACTTCTGGTCCGCCACTGGAGACCAGAAGCTGAAAGGCATGTACTACTATCTGGACTTCGTCACCTACGCCCTCGACTTCCACAGCCAGGGCTACTCTCTGGCCATTCGTGCCGTTCGCGACACAAAGTAACCTTCACTCCTCAAACAGAAAATGGTCCTCCCACTCTGACCGTGCGATGGCGTCGCCTGCCAGGAATTCCAGTGCGGTGACGAGGTTGGTGGTGGGGTTGTAGGTGCATTTGTAGGTGAGGTGGTACCAGTCGCCTTTGCTGCGGAAGGCGGCGCCGTCTGCGCTGACGGAATTGCCGAAGACTACCGGGTCTTTATAAGCAAAGGCGACCACGCGTTCCGGGTTGAAGCTCTCGTTCCATAACTGGATTTGCTCCATCACTTCCAGATTGCAGAGCTGTTCGCGCTGGTCGGACGGGTCAAACAGAACCAGCGACTCTTTCAGCTCTTTGTTTTCGGGCGCGTCCAGCAAACGGCCCAACTGAAAGTGCTGCGCAACAACCGGTTGCGGGGTTTGGATGACTTCTTCTCTCACAACTGGCGGCGGCAAAGGTTGCGGGGCTGCTTGTTCCAGTGGAGCAGAAGAGAGGGATGCCGTTGGTGTTTCTTGTGGGATTGGCGGTGCGATGAGTTGCTCAAACTGAGCAGTGCCAATGAGTTCAACGCCAATGCTTTTGACCGGACTTCCACGAAAGCTACGAGGCAAATGAGACATGGCCAGCACCCAGTAGGCGAACAGATGCACCATTAATGAGGACGCAAACACCAGCGTATAGGTCTTGTTGGACCCCGCAATGACATAGCTGTTTCTGTCTGCCTGCAATGCGTGCAATGAATCAATCCTGTGTCCCGTCGCTCGATATCGTCAGACTCAAGGCAGAACAAGGCAAAAATCCGGCAGAGCCTTTCACATTTCAACTTACCCGCAACTGATTGAACAGGCCCGCCATTCTACTGAAATCAGTGCCTTAACCGTCATGTACAAACGGTCGGAGCGGCTATTTTAGAATTATTTGACATTACACAAATATGAGTATTAGTTTCATGTTTATAAGGAATGATAAGTGGAGAAGTTCGGCCATCGCTCCATCCCTTCTGGTCGAATGCGTTTCCTGTGCCTTGATAAGAAAATGAGCGAAGGCAGATCCTTCGCCGACCGAGATCTGATAAATGCAGCAAACACAAACTATGCCGAAGCATCCCAGAGCGAGCGCAGCTTTCTCCTGGGAAGCATTTTTATCCCTCGGCTTTCGTCCGTTCTATATTGTTGGTGCAGCGTATGCAGCCATCAGCGTTCCGCTTTGGGTTGCCTCCATTATCGGTTTTGTCGAGATCAATGGCCCGCTTGAAGGTGTGCTCTGGCATTCTCATGAGCTGATCTTTGGCTTTGCGGTCGCCATTCTCATCGGCTTCCTCTACACCGCCGTTCAAAACTGGACGGGCCGGCGTACGCCGAATGGCTTGGCTCTGGGCGGACTGCTTGCCTTATGGCTGGCGGCGCGTGTACTTTTGTTTGTGGGCAGTGGGCCACTCGGGTCTCTCGGGCAAATTCTTGATCTTCTCTTCCTGCCTCTTGCCGCTCTTGGCATCGCAATTCCGTTGTATCAGGCGAAAAACAAACGCAACTACTTCGCGGTGGCTTTGCTGCTGGTGCTGGCTGTTGCAAACGGTCTGTTCCACGCCATTGCGTTGGATCTGATCAGTTATGACTCTGCCGATGTGTTCCTCTGGGCTGTTGATGTCTTCGCGATCTTCGTAACCGTCATTGGTGGGCGTATTATCCCGCTCTTCACCAACAATGCCCTGGGTGTAAAACGCGCAGTGCGCAACCAGCGCCTTGAAGATGCAATTGGCCTTGGCATGGTGCTGCTGCTGGTCAGCGACATCTATTTTGGCATGAGCTATGAGGCTGCAACCCTACGCGCGGTTGGCCTGCTGGTGCTTGCCGGACTGCATATTGTAAAGATGGGCCTGTGGCGCCCTCAGATCACATGGGGCAAACCGATCCTCTGGATCCTGCCGGTTTCCTACGCCTGGCTGCCAATTGCATTGCTGCTGCGGGCAGGAGCTTTGCTGGATGCGCCATGGGATCAGGTGCTGGCGATCCACGCGATCACCGTTGGTTCCATCGCAGGTATGATGCTGGCCATGATGACACGCAGTGCGCTGGGTCACTCCGGCAGACCACTTCAGCCAACATGGGTTGAGATCGCGATCTACTATCTCATTGTCATGAGTGCAGCAGTGCGAGTGTTTGGTATTCTCCTATATCCGCAGGGTTACTTCATGGTTCTGGGTCTCTCAGCCCTGTGCTGGGTTGGTGCATTTGGCCTCTTCACCGTTAGATACTGGGGCATTGTCACCCGGCCAAATACAATCTTCTGAGACCACAAAGGCCCGGTTTTCCGGGCCTTTCCTATATTCAAGCACACCTCTTTATTCAGAATATTCTCATATATACCTATGCACTGTTGCTGATATATCGCAGCGTCAGTTTCTTTTTAGACCAAACGGTCAACTTACTTGATTTAACCCGTCTGACGGCTCAATACTTAAGCGGTTTCTTTATTAGAGATCTTTGATTACCG
>NZ_LCWX01000112.1:41441-46847 GCF_001431305.1 Pseudovibrio sp. POLY-S9 | reverse complement strand
CTGTCCCCCTCCTTTCGAGCCATATTGCAGACCATAGATTATGACACCGCTCCTTGATCAGAGTATCAGCGATATCTTCCGGACCTTCATGAATGAAGAGCCTCTGGAAAATGCGTTGAAGCAACTGCAGACAAAGTACTCAGAGTTTCCTTTTGCCATCAATGTGCAAAGCCTGGCGGACCGTCACTATGACTATCGCAAGGTTTTGAATGTGGGGCAGGCCTTCCACGACAGCTTTGCGCCCGTCGCCCAGCTCAATCCGCTGCCCTCCGTTTTAAAGCGGGTTGATATTGAAGAGCCCTGCCGTCCGCATCGTCATTTCCGCAAGGAAGACATCCACGCTGACTATGTCGGCAACTTCATTGAGCCCAACGACAATATCGATCGCGCGATTACTCTGATGATCGATCGTCAGAACGGTTTGTGTTCCTACATCAACATCTCCCTTCCTTATGCTGTGTCAGAAAGAGATGAGGACCAGCTCTATGAGGAAGTGAAGTTCCTGCAGCCGTATTTCCGCAATGCTTTTCAGCTGGCTTTGCAGCGCCGCATGCGCGAGGCGGTTGCTCCCACCAAGGCATTAGGCAAGTTCTGGTTGGAGCAGATGCCATTCAGCGCTCTGGTGGTGGATGAAAACAGCGGCGTGCAGGTGATGAACGGGCGCGCAGAAAAGCTGCTGAGCAAGCACACCAACTTGCAGCTTGGGCGTTATATGCGGCTCTCTGCCAAGGCCGTGGATGAGGCCAGCGCACTGGAAAGCGCAGTCAGGCAATCCATCTACACCCACACCCTGCCGTCTCCGGTCATCATCCGTAACGAATTTGGTCCGAACACACTGGTCTTTATCCAGCCTATCGAGACCCAAAAGGACGCCCCTGCGTATCTCTCGCAATTTTTGGCCAGACCAAAATACTGCCTGATGATGATCTTTGATCCGACCGATTTTGCCGAAGTGCCAGACAAGATGATCAGCCATCTGCTGAATCTCACCCCGAAGGAAACCGAGGTTGTGAAGGCGCTGACCAATGGCGCGTCAACACGAGACGCTGCTGAGCAACTCGGCATTTCTTACAATACCGCACGAAACCACATCGCCAACGTGTCCCGGCGGCTGGATGTTGGCTCGCAAACGGAGATCGTGCGGCTGGTGATGACCACGCTTTCACGCTATCCGTGGCAGGCCTGATATAATCCCTTCAGGGTTTTCCCTCAGTGGCCTAAACCCACCCCCTCAATTTCATGCATCTGACATATCGGCGAGGAAAATAATCTGATATTTTCGCTAGATATATCAGCGCGTTACCACCTTATTTTAGAATTTTATGTTTTTCTGCAGAAAATTAGTGCAATTGCATCAAGTCACCTCGAAAAATTCTGAGTAAATTTAACTCAGCAAACAAGAGGCGTCGGGAGCACAGGTTTTCGGAGGCAGTCTTGGCACAGAAGGCATACCTTCAACCGCAATTCGGTCCTTAAGTTTGCTGCTTGGTGGTTTGTTTGCTTGGGAAATGAGCCGCCTGTATTGTTGCAAATTATTGCCTAGCCGGCTTAGCCTTCCATATTTCAAAAGGCGACGCCGGTCTTTTCTTGCTTAATTGAACCTGTCGGATTGAACGCTCCCACTGCACATGGCACAGTGGTTGTCTCCTCGTTCATCACGGTGCTCACATGACTTCCTCAGATACTTCCAACGCTCTCACCTACGAAAAATTCTCGGCTCTTTTGGAATCTGGCAGACCAATTGAAGATGCTGAGCTGGAAGCATCCTGGCTTGAGGGCAAAGACCTGCGGGATGCGCAGTTTCTCAATTGCAGTTTTGAGCCCGGAGGTGACTTCAATTCCGTAGATTTTCGCGAAAGCAGCTGGAAAGACACCCAGTTTCCGGCCTGCACCTTCAAAAGCTGCGATCTGCGTGAGGCCAAGTTTGAAAACTGCAGCTTTTATTATGCCGATACACGGGCAGGCGGGTGCTTTCGCCACGCAGACCTGAGCAATGTGGAGTTTCACAACTGCGATCTGCGCCTCACCATCTTTCCGTATTCGCAAATGTTCTGCATCACCTTCCAAAACTCCCGTTTGACGGGCGCCTCACTTGCGGGCTGTGACTTTGGCAAGGTTGCGGGCAAACGCGCGTTGAAGACACGGGCAACATTCACCGACTGCCAGCTGAACTACGCAACCCTGTCTGATCTGGATCTTGAGGAATGCATTCTCACCGACTGCGATCTGACCAGCAGCAATCTGTCCAACACGAACCTGACCAATGCAGACCTGAAGCGCAGCACGCTTTCTGATGCGCAAACCGAAGATCTTGATCTGACCTACGCGGATTTGCGAGGTGCTGATTTGGGTGCGCTCTTCTTAACAAGCCTGCGTGGATATCGGGGTATGATTGTTTCCGCCAGCCAGCAACACCTTCTGTTGCACGGCCTCGGCATCAAGGTTGATCCGGACTAAACCCCGCACAGTCATCCATACAAAAACCCCGTCTCAAATGAGACGGGGTTTAAGTTCATTGCCCGGAGAGTATTTTGCTTATTTTGCAAGGCCTTTGATGCGTGCAACCAGATCAGCCAGTTGAGGTGACTTTTCTGCAAGTGCGTCATGCATAGGCAGAACTGCGCTGATGAATGGAGCTTTTTCAACTTCCACAAACTTCACCTGAAGCTTGTTTTTTGCAGCTTCAATCGCTTCAAGGGTCTGCTTGTTGTAAAGGTCGCGGTGGAAGTCCATCATTTCACGCGCCGCTGTTTTCAGCGCTTTCTGGCTCTCTGCTTCCAGACCATCCCACACTTTGGTGGAGACCATCAGAACGCCAGGGATCATGGTGTGTTCATCACGGGAGTAGACTTTTGCAACTTCACCGTGGCGCACATCAACCAGTGCCTGCGGGTTGTTTTCAGCACCATCAACCACGCCCTGCTGCAGAGCAGAGTACAGCTCACCGAAGGAGATTGGGGTAGGCGCGCCGCCGAGCAGTTCAACCATCTGGATTGCGGATGGGGAAGGCTGCACGCGGATCTTCATACCCTTCAGATCAGCTGGGCTGTTGATTGCTTTGTTTGCGTAGAACGAGCGGGAACCGTCCACCATAAACGCCAGACCAACAAAGCCTTTGTCCTTGGAAGCCATGAAGACGTCTTCAGCAACATCAGAGGTCAGCACTTTGTAATAGTGGTCTTCGCTCTCAAAGATGTATGGGAGGGTCAACGCGGAGTAAGACTCTTCAAAGGCTTCCATTTCTGCTGCATTGGAACGGGCCATGTCCAAAAGGCCGTTCTGCATCAGTTCAACGGATTCACGCTGTGTGCCAAGCTGCGCGTTTGCGAAGATGCGCATTTTAACATCGCCACCGGAGAGCTCTTTAACGCGCTTTGCCATGAACTCCAGAGAGATATGTGCCGGGTTGTCAGTCGGCAGGTTATGGCTGACCTTCAGGGTCTTCGCTTCTGCAACGGTCGCGCCCACCATAAGAGCAGATGTAAGCACAGCACCAATAAAATGAGACTTGCGGAACATTCTTCTAAATTCTCCCTTGAAGTACACAGACAAACGACGCCTGCTACGGAATTCCCGATTTATCGAAATGAGACCGATCTTCCCTTCGGCGACATCCCTTAACAGCATTTCTGACCAATTTCGCAAAAAGGGCAACCAAAATATCAAATCTAGGTGTTGGCACTGACAATTGGTCACGCCTTACAGAACGCACCCCAGAAAAACAAAACATAGATGATTCAAGTCACATAATCTTCATAAAAAGTGAGATTTACTAATACTTTCTGAGTAATAATAATATTAGCATCAACTTACATCGAACACAGCTCGCAGTAACCGAGCTCTTTATTTCAACGCCGGACTTTATGCTAAATCCGACAGAAACTTACATTTAACTATACTGACTGGCATGCATTGGCAGCCGATCTGAAATAATGTCCGACCTCTCGATCGAAATCACCCAAAATAGGTCGACCAAATGCATACGACCTTAGAGCAGCTCCCAGTTTGTCCCGAGAGAGATTCGTATTCTTTGGCAGTTCTTTGCCTTTTCATAATTGGCTGACCAATATCTCAAACCATTCCTACCAAATGAAAATCTGCAGTCCAAACATTGTTATGGGAACAATATAAAAGTGCGTAAGATCGGTTTTTCCTCGCATCGCCGCGCGCTTTACTAGATATATCAGCCTTGCTTTTTATCTTTGTGAGGTTTGACATGGCACAGCATTGCGATTTTCTGATTATCGGCGGCGGTATCGCTGGCATCAGTGCAGCCTCTCAACTGGCAGAGAACGCAAAAGCCATTGTGCTCGAAATGGAAGATGTGATCGGCCATCACTCAACAGGCCGCTCTGCTGCGATCTTCATTCGCAACTACGGCAATGCCGTCATCCGCGCATTAAACGCCGCTTCCGAACCCACCCTCATGAACCCGCAAGGCATTTGCGAGGGGTCCGTGCTCACGCAGCGCGGGCTATTGATGCTGGCGGAAAAGGGCAAGGAAGACCAGCTGGAAACCTACGAGGAAGACGCAGAAGGATTAGAGACACGGAGCGCTGAAGAGGCCCTCGCCATGGTCCCAATTCTCGATCCGGATAAAGTCTCCTCCGCGCTTTACGAGCCCAACGCATTAGACATTGACGTGGACCGCCTGTTTCAAGGCTATGCCCGCCTCTTCAAATCCCGCGGCGGGGAGATTGTCCTTTCAGCACCTGCCAATCAAATAGAGCGGCAAGACGGACTTTGGCAGGTGACCACACCCAAAGGCGTATTTTGCGCACCTGTTCTGATCAACGCTGCAGGCGCATGGGCTGATAAGATTGCAGAACTTGCAGGCATCAAAACAATTGGCCTGACCCCAAAGCGAAGGACCGCTGCAATTCTGCCCTTGCCGGAAGGTGTCGACAGCAGCAACTGGCCTTTGTTTGAGGGCGCCGCAGAACCCTTCTACGCCAAACCAGAAGCGGGTAAACTGCTCGTCTCTCCCGTGGATGCCGATCCTGTAGAGCCTCATGATGCCTTCGTGGATGACATGGTGCTCGCCGAAGGCCTGTACCGTTTTGAAAATGCCGTGAACTTTTCCGTCACCCGTGTGGAACACAGCTGGGCAGGCCTTCGCAGCTTCGTTGAGGACCGCAGCCCCGTTGTGGGGTTTGCTTCTGATGCAGAGGGCTTCTTCTGGCTCGCCGCTCAAGGTGGTTACGGCATTCAAACCAGTCCGGCACTCTCCCGCCTCACCGCTGATCTCTGCCTCAACCGTCCTTCGGAACTCCCGGAGGAAATCGTGGCAGCGCTTTCACCAAACCGATTTACATAAAGCATAGGAAGTCCCCCATGTCTGATATTACTCGCCTGGGCAAAGGCCCGCGCATGAGCCAGATCGTCGTTTACAACGGCATCGTGCAT
>NZ_LCWX01000112.1:0-41342 GCF_001431305.1 Pseudovibrio sp. POLY-S9 | reverse complement strand
CTTTCCGGTCAGGTCGACACCAACGGCAAAACCGCAGCTGACCAGACCCGCGCCATTCTCGCCAACATCGAAAAATTGCTGGAAGACGCTGGCTCCAACAAGTCCCGCATCCTGCAAGCCACCATCTGGCTGAATGATGTTGCCGATTTTGCTGAGATGAACTCCGTTTGGGATGCTTGGGTTGATCCGGAAAACCCACCGGCCCGCGCCTGCGGCGAATGCAAACTCGCCCTCGACAGCCTCAAAGTAGAAATCCTCATCACAGCCGCAGTCGCTGCCTGATCAGAGTGACATAGATAACGGAGAGGGGGATAAGGTCTCCTCTCCTTTTGCTCAAAGCCAACCACTTTTAGTTCAGGCCGCTTCGGAGGTCTGTGTGATCTTGGCAATTTGCTTATGGGCTTCACTCAGGCCCGCTTCTGCGGCTTGTGGTCCCATCGCCAGTCCGTTTGCGTAGATGAACTCGATCTCCGTGATCCCTATCAGGCCCAAGGCCGCTTTCAGATAAGGGGTGATCAGATCATTTGGGGTGCCAAGAAAGTTGCCGCCCTGTGTAACCGAGATATAGCATTTCTTTCCTTCCAGAAGGCCGATCGGGCCACTCTCAGTAAACTGAAAGGTCTGTCCTGCTCGCGTTACATAATCAATCCAGGCTTTCAAAGTGGATGGGATCATCAGATTGTACATCGGAACGCCAAGCACGATGAAATCAGCTTCCTTTAGCTCCAAAATCAAGGTGTGAGACAGAGCCAGTCCAGCTTGTTGTGCTGGCGTCTGAGCTGCCATGGGATCATAGAAGCTTTGGAAAATGCTGTGATCCAGATGAGGGATCGGGTCTTTGCTAAAGTCCCGTTTTATGTGCCGCATTCCCACAAATCTGGAGAGCAGTGCATCGGCCATTGTATTGGAGAGCTGTGAGGACTGAGCGTCCTGTTCTTGCATGCTTGCGTTGATCTGCAACAGAGTTTTCATGAGCTAATTCTCTTAGAAATAAAGTTGGTTGCCCTCCTGTTGGATGCCGGAGGAGCCCAAGTTGCATAATCGACTTGATGAATGGTACAAAATGATTAACTAACGAATTTATCAATAGATTGGATAGACTGTGCCGAGCCTTGAGCAATTGAAGATGTTCATTGCAGCTGCAGAGACCGGTAGCTTTTCTGCTGCTGGCCGGACGATAGGCAAAGGGCAGTCAGCCGTCAGCACCGCCATTGTGAATCTTGAGCTTGATCTGGGTTTTGAGCTTTTCGACCGCTCCACCCGCAAGCCTCAACTCACTGGGGATGGTGAGCGTATGCTGACCTACGCCCGTGCCGTGCTGATGCAGCTCGACAACATGACCTGCGCCGCGCACAGCATTTTTGAAGGAGAAGAGGCCAGCGTGAAGCTTATGCTCGACGATGCTCTTATGCTGCCTTCCTTAAGCAAAATCCTGATTGAGTTCGGCAAGAAATTTCCAGCCACGCGGATTGATTTACTATCCAGTGTCAGTCCTGAAATTCCGGGAATGATCGTTCAAGGTACAGCCGACATTGGCCTCATGTTTTCCGGCGGGACCGTTCAAAAAGGGGTAGAGCAGATGTTCATCGGCAATCTGCCGTTTGTCTCAGTCAGCCATCCCAGCTATCCGCTTACCCAGCTCGCTACAATCGGCGCAAACGAGTTGCTCTCTCACAGACAGCTTCTCTTACGCAGCCCTCAAGGAAGTGTGCTGGACCAGTTTCCTGCGCTCTCAACACAGCTCTGGTACGCAACAAGCTTTCACACAATTCGCGAGCTCGTTCTTCAAGGTGTTGGTTGGGCTTATCTGCCTGAGCATCTGGTCAGCACATCCATCGCTTCCGGCCAACTGGCCCGACTGAACCTGCGCTTCGAGCACAAACTCTGGAGCCCCCCGGTCGAATGCATCAAACCCAAACACACCCGCATGGGCCCCGCCGCCTCATGGCTGTTTGAGAGCATCAAGAATGTTTTGTCGTGAGGACTGATTTACTATATGCACCATGAAACCCACTTAGGACACTTGATTTGAATCGGAAAATTTATTTACTCAGCTGGCGCTCTTGTTCTCTTGTCCTATTTCTCATTCCGACTGTAGTGATCATGTGTCAAACACTCTCTCATTCAAATCAGCCCACCTATCCACAAATTGATGATAGGAAATGCTTTGAGTATAATTAATTATTAGGTCGCTTTAATTTTTGCGTTTACACTTGAGTTCTTTGACAAAGGGCAGCATATTCAGGATAGTATGTATTAGTAATTAATTTCTTATTCATTTTATTCGGAGTAACGATAATTGAAGGCTTATTCATCAAAGTCATAACGCCTAAGAGCTTTGTTTAGGGCCGTTAACTATCGACTTGACATCTGCGATAATAAGTCTCCCTCTCTAGGGCGATGACCTGCGGTGCGTAAAATTCACTCTGACAACTACTAATGTGGGGCATTAAGCCTTATGCATTTTCAAACTAACGTGCGTTTGTATCGCAAGCACTTCACGGCATCGCTGAACATATTCAAACGTTTACATAACCGTAGCAACAGGGCATCTTGTAGATAAATTCATTAGATGATTTACTCGATCTTACCTCAAAACGGCGTATTATTTGCATCACTAGGTTTGTTTATATTGATGGACTTCTAAATGAGTTGTCGATGGCCGTCCCAGTGGTTTGATACTACAGCAGATAAGTGCAAGCTGAACTTAGTCTGTCTGCCTCAGGCGGGAGGCGATACGAGCTTGTATAATCGATGGAAAGCACCGCTAGGTGATCAGGTAAATGTGATGCCTGCTAAATTTCCAGGGCGAGGAACCCGGTTAAAAGAACCAGCAATCAATGCGATGGAAAGGGTTGTATCGCAGCTAGCGCTAGAGATTGAGAAGTTCGGCGGTGCGCCTTTTGCAATTTTGGGGTCAAGTATGGGGGGGTGGATTGCTTACGAGTTGGCGCTCCATCTTTTCAAGCAAAGCGGGCTGAAGCCAACGGCTCTTTTTGTGCTGGCATCGGCGTCTCCTTTTGCTCCAAGAACTCAACCGTTTCTTGATGGGTGTACTCGCGAGGAGATGGTTGATGAGCTCATCTCGTTTAATCCCGAGTTTGCTCAGATTGCACAACATGACGATCTTGTAGACTTGCTTTTACCTGCGATTATAGGTGACTTTGAACTCTGTGAGACTTACAGGCCGCGAGTTCCCCGTCAAATCGCGTCACCAATCTTTGCCTACGCAGGAACTAAGGATCAGATTGTGGAACCACATAAAGTGAAGGGATGGACGAAGTTGAGCTCTGAAACCGTTGCCGTTGATGAAGTCGAAGGCGGGCATTTTTTCATTGAGCATTCTCCAGCTAAAGTCCTTAATCAGATAAAAGATCATGCTGCAAACGTTGTTTGTCAGTTGCACCAGCCTTCATCCATAGAGCTCGCTTAATACATCATGCCTGTTTCATTCTCCGTCTTTGATGCTCAGCATTGGTTTTTGGCTGTGAAAGAGCAATGGCAACGTTGCTGTGAGCCAGGCAAAGTGATGCTTGTTTTGTTGCCATTGGAGTACCCATTTCCAATGGACCAAGCGTTAACCGCTGAAGAGAAAACAAGAGGTGCCCGGTTCAGGTTCTTGCGAGACCGGCGCGCGTTTGCCTTGGGTCGCTGGGTCGTTAGAACCATTCTGGGAGTGGATCAGCCGCCAATACCCTTTCTGCTGCAAGATGGTGGTAAGCCATACCTTTCAGGATACCCGACATTCAATGTGAGTCATTCAGGCGGTTTGGTTGCAGTCGCTTTTGCACATAATGCGCCCTTGGGTGTTGACATTGAACTCAAGCGACAAGGCAGCCAAATGACTGATTTGATGCCGCTCGTTTGTCATCCGATGGAGCGTTTACACATTGAATCAAGGAGTCCCAAGGATCGCTCAGCCATGTTTTATCGCTGTTGGACCCGGAAAGAAGCCATCTTAAAGGCAACAGGTGAAGGGCTGCGTGATGACCTCAGCTCACTTGACGTGAAATTAGAGCAACAGCACCCCTGGATCACTTCAGAACCTCTTCCTTTGAAACTGCTGGATATTGAGGTCGGATGGGAAGGTTACAGCTGTAGCCTCGCAGTGGACCCCGGTATCACTAGTTTAGACGTCCACTCCCCCTTCCAATTACGCCAACTCGAGTGTTTTGGCCAAACCAGCAGTAGCCAATACGTGATCTAACGTTTCTCCCATGAGTATTGAATAGTGATCTGTTTCTACAATCTGCCAGTTTTGTAAATCTGGCAGTAGTTTAACCCAGATCTCACGGGAGTTTGCTGTTGTATTTTGGGTTCCGTTCAACCCTTTGGCAGTTTCAGATGCCAAGAATACACTCGCCTGCCAAAAAGGCGTCGGACTCATTGTATGGTGTGCCATCGCTTCCAGATTGGCTTTCGTACAGCGAACAAGTGCTTCTTGATAGGCCAGTCGTTCATGACTGTTCTCAACAAGGGTTCTTTTGTCTGGCCATTTCGCCTTCAGCTCCTTTAAGAAGATGATTTCGACTTCTTGCTCACTCATTTGCTTCAGGTTTTCGCCAGAGTTTGGTGCAGGCGGATCAATGAGCGTTAAGTTGCCGGGAGCTCTTTGTTGCTTCGAGAAGCAGAGTGCCATTTCTTGAGCAACCCATGCCCCGAATGACCAGCCGACTAAATGAATCCGCTTATTTGCAAACCTTTCCGCTATGGCTTCAGCGTAAACCGCAGCTCTTTCTTTTAAACTGATTTTTGGTAGATCGGGATTTGTGAGGGCAGGATCGGCAATCACGGTGATCCCAATGTTGTCCGGGAGTTTTCCTGCCAGTTCTCGGTATGCTTCAACATCACCTCCGATTGGATGTATGAGAACAACAACTTCATCACCCTCACCAGAATGCCATTGGTGCGGGGCAACTGCATCTGCCCAAGTGCTGTTTGGAGAAGAGGGGGGTGCCCTGTGCTGTTGTTCAACCAGATTCATAATCAGGTCTAAGGAAGTGTTCTTTGGGATTTGGGAGAGTAACACCTGAATGCCATAATTTTCTAAGAGGCTAACGACGTCCAGAAGAGTAAGTGAATCCATACCTAAGTCATAGAGGCATTCATCAGGGGCAAACTGATCAAGTCCAAGCTGTTGCAGAAGAAGGGTTTCTATCTGATCGCGAATGAGTTTTAGTTTGTGTGTCTTGCTTGTTCGCGCATCAGATTTGATCTCGTTCCTGACCAGTGATCGATAGAAGTATCGAGCCTTTTCAACACCACAAGTGCTAACCAGAACTTGTGGTACAGTTGTATGAAGTGCTCGAGAGAATGTGCGCAGGCCTTCTTTGTTGGATAGGCCAAGCGTCAGGTGTTTTTGATGTAGTTCATCTTGCGTATTGGAGTGGGTCGCCATCCCACTTTCGCTCCAGATATCCCAGTTGATGGTGGTTCTGATTGTGTCAGGGGTCACCGGATTGCTGTAATGCGCAAAGCTATCCATTAAGGCGTTGGAGGAAGCGTAGTCCAGTTGGCCAGCTCCCCCTAAAACAGCTGACATTGACGAGCAGTAGATAGCCCTCGTTGGCTTGAATACTTCAATGAAACGCTCAACAAAAATGCTTCCCTCATACTTTGCTAGCATCTTGTTGTAGACTTCTATCGGGTCACGGAAAGAAATCAGATTTCCTTCTCCAACTCCAGAGGCATGGACAACGCCTACAACAGGCATGTTTAATTTGGTGACACTCTCAAACGTCATAGGCCACGTGGCTGGCTTTCCTATGTCAGCCTGTATCAGGTGAATTCTTGTATCAAACTGCAGAAGTTTTTCTGGAATGCACGGATTGCGGGAGATAATTGCGATTTGAGCAAGAGGATCAGCCAGCAGGCTCTTGCAAACTTGAGTTCCAATCGCTCCGTTGCCACCCGTCACCACGAAGAGAGCTGGCGCATCCAGTTTAGTCAGTTCGGCAGTTTGGCCATTTTGGCCATTTTGAGAAAGAGGTAAGATCCTGCATTCCCAAACAAATCCATTACGCAAGGCAAGGCGTTGTGCCTTCATTTCTTCAAGTGAGAGTACAAACGCAACCTCGGGCCAAATGAAACCTTGTTTTGTATCTTCTAAATCCAGCCAGAGTGTCTGGATGCCAAACTCCTGAGGGATCACAGAAAGCGGACCAGCGAGTAGCCCGTGTAGCGGCTGAGCGACTGTACCATTCACCGGTGCAGCTTCGTAAGAGAGCAGGCATATTCTGGATATCTCAAGCCCATATTTAGAGTGAGCCTGAAGCACAGAAGTCAGGCTATCCAGACAAACCTTTTTTGCTTCCTGAAGGCTATCCAACTCATTTTGCTCGCCTTTACAGGACAATGGAAGTGCATGAAGCCAGTCCAACTCTACAAGGTTCATAAATGACAGGTGGCTCAGAAGGTCTTCAACGGAGTCCGTAGAAAACGGATCTACCGACAATTTGTCTGAATGAGCACCAGAAATGCGTCCGTCATAACAAACAGGCACAACACGATGGTAGACGGCATCAAGTGCGGCAAAGTCATCGGAGACGTTGTTCGGATCATATAGGACAACCGCTGTTTTTGATCTCTGCGCTGTTTGGCAACTTCCAACGCGGCAGACTGGTTGCCAAACCATCTGGCTTAGCCATTGTTCCTCTGGCAGGCGTTTTGGAAGGTTTTCACTCGCCTTACTCTTGGCTGCTGGAAGCGCTAACACGTTGTATTGTTGAAGATTGAAGCAATAACCCGGCAAATCCCAAGGCGGCGGAGTACCTGCACTTTGTGACGCAATCTCTTTGCCTGCCAGCCAATCAGCGGCGGTTAGGCTGGCGGGATCGCAAGCTCCTTTATTCTCATCACAGTAATGCGGGACGAATGATCCCAGAGCTTCAATTGTTTCTTCGACTTCATCACAATCGATAGCAAAACGCCATGGGTGTGCTCGCCTGCTTGATTGCAAATGTGAGAGAACCTGCTGAAATGAAGTTGGGTTATGTTCAAGATAATTCTTGATATTTTCTGCCAAAGAAAAAAGTGCAGTCTTGGTGTGTGCTGATAGAACAAGGCATTTTGTAGTTGCGTATTGTCGAAGCTCGTCTTCCGCGGCTTCTCCAATTACAACATGAGCGTTTGTGCCGCCAATTCCGAAACTGCTGACGCCTGCATAACGTGGGCGTGTATCTTCCCATTTTTTGCTGTTGGTCGGGATATAGAACCCCTTTTGATCCAAGCCAAGCTCTTGATTGGCCTGCTCAAATCCAAGGTTAGGGGGTACATAGCCGTGATAGATCGACAGTGCTGCGCGAATTAGTCCAAGGACGCCAGCACCGGCACCTAAGTGGCCGATCTGGCTTTTGACAGACGAGAGTGCGCAGGATGCGATGGGGAGATTACCGTATGCAGATGAAAGGGCTTGTACTTCAATAGGATCACCCAGTTGTGTCCCTGTTCCGTGAGCTTCCACATATCCGACTTGATCACCCCTCACGCCTGCATTCGTAAGGGCTTGACGAATAACGCTTTCCTGCCCGGAAACTGAAGGCGAGGTATAGCTCATTTTGGACCGACCATCGTTATTGATGGCTGATCCTTCGATAACAGCATAGATGCGATCACCATCCGCTCGGGCGCGATCCAATGACTTCAACACCACAACCCCAACACCACTGGCACCGATGGTGCCGCTGGCGTCTTTGCTGAACGGTGAGCAGTTGCCATCCTCGGAAAAGATGTGTTGAGACTGATACTTATAGCCCCCAGTCATATCGGGATCTACAAGCACGCCTCCTGCTAGCATGACATCACACTCACCATTTCGGAGCATGCCTGCGGCTGTATGAATGCCAATCAGCGAGCTTCCACAGGCGGCTTGTAGTGTAATGGCGGGGCCTTTGAGGTCCAGCTGAAAGGCAACCTTGGTGGCGAGGAAGTCTTTCTCATGGTGCAAGGCCATTTGGAACTTGTCGGGAAGGGCGGTTGGAGGTTTGGAGCGAAGGGCTGCGTGATAGTAGGTTGTCTCACCACAGCTTGCTATAACACCGATGTTTTGGTTGGTGTTCAGTGGAGGAATGCCAGCATTTTCAAGAGCATGTACACAGCTCATCAGGAAATGTCGCTGCTGCGGATCCATGAGCGCTGCTTCCCGTGGGCTGATACCGAAGTACTCAGGATCGAACGACATCATTTCGCTCATCTGGCTTCGCGCACCAACGAAATCAGGGTTCTCCGGAGTGAAATGTTCAATTCCGCTTCGATTTTCACGAACCATTGACCAGAACTCGGCCAGGTCGTCTGCGCCTGGGACACGGAGTGCCATACCGATAATAGCAACTTTATCCGCGCTCTGAGTTGTCTTTGCTTTTCTAGTCCGAGTTTCTGATTCCGTTTTTCCTTCAAGATGTTCTGCCAGATCTGAAGGCGTTACATAACGAAACAGATCTGCGATACTGACTTTTTCTTCCGAGGCTTTATTGAGATGCATTTGATAGCGCATCAATTGCAGGGAAGAGCATCCAGCCTCGAAAAATGTTTGGTCCGCAGTGATGGATGCACCAGTGACATGTTCAAAAGCTGCAATGAGTTCATTTGTGCGTTGAATTGCGTTATTTGCGTTTATTTTGCGTTTTTTACGTTCAATCTTGCGCCATTTGCAGCCGGCCAGCGCTCTTTGATTTATCTTTCCACTTGGAGCGCGGGGCCATTCGTCGACCTGTCTGAATTCGTCAACCCGGATGTAGTCAGGAAGCTGTGTTGAAAGATAGTGATCAAGTTCATCTGCGTTGATGGTTTCCACTCGTAGGCTGACATAGGCATGGAGTTTTTTATGCTGGTCATCAAAGACAATAGAAGCCTGTTCGATGGCACCGTGATTTATCAAAGAGGTTTCCAACTGACCGAGTTCAACGCGGTGACCTGAGATCTTCACCTGCTGGTCGTGACGGCCTCCATAGTTTACCTGCCCAAGTTCATCCAGAAAGCCCATGTCGCCGGTTTTGTAATAGAGTTTTGAACCGCCAGTGCCACAATCTGGCTGGAGTATGATAAAGCGTTCTGCGTTCAGCTCTGCATTGTCCAAATAACAACGGTGAACCAGATCGCCGCCTATGAGGAGCTGGCCGCGTTCACCGGATGAAATCGGATGGAAGCTGTCATCTACGATGAGAATATCGGTATTGTGTACAGGTGCGCCAATCGGTGGGCGGGTTGGCCAGTTTGCTGCTGATCCGTGCAATGAGTGGGCGCAAACCACATGCGTTTCAGTTGGGCCATAATGGTTGTGCAGGGATGCCTGGGGCAATTGCGTGAAAAACGCGCGAAGGGCTTTGGTGCAATACAACTGCTCGCCGGCCGTGATCACATTCTTCAGGGCATGGGGGGAAATGTTGAATGTTTGAGCTGCCTCGCAAAACAATTCCAGCGCCACAAAAGGCATAAAGATGCGTTGCAGATTATTGTCACGCATATAACTCAACAAGCGCTGCATGTCCTGTCGCCAAAGAGGATCAATGACATGGAAGCACCCGCCCGAACAGAGCGTTGAAAAGATCTCCTGAAACGAGACATCGAAGGCTAACTTGGAGAACTGCATGGTGCGTTCTCCAGCGGGCAATCCTCCCTGTTGCTGTTGCCAGTGCAACAAATTGCAAAGTGTCTGGTTGTAGACATCAACCCCTTTGGGTTGACCAGTGGAGCCGGAGGTAAACAGGGTATACAAGGGCCTTTCGCGAGCTGAAAATTTCAGAGGATGCTGATGATCGCGCGTGTTTTTGAGTTCTTGCAAATCTACTGGGAGCGCGTGTAAGTCCTTGCGTTCAAGTGCAGAAGGTAAGGATGCCTGCGCTGCATGGAGGATCCCAACTGGTTGGGCTTGCGAAATCACATTCTCCAGCAGCTTTTGAGGATAGCTCAGGTCCAACGGAAGTGCTGTTACACCCAGTTTTGTAACTGCCAGAAGCGAGACTATGTAGTCTGGGGAAGCATCCATATAGAGTGCGACGCGCGCAGGTCCGACAGGTTCTGTTGACCCAAAAATAGTGGACTGCATATAAACAGCCAAAGCATCGGATAGCTCGTCCAACTCGTGATAAGTAAGAGTGTTGCCATCCCATGCCAGGGCAGGTGCATGCGGTGTTAACGAGACTTGTTTGTGGAACCAGCTTGCTACCGTTGTGTATGGCAGTGACTGGCTTGCTCCAGTCACATGCGAAATGCCTTGGTGTGCGTTGAGTTGGAAGACGTTAGCTGCAGGCTCTTCAGTTTCCATCTGAGCCAAGCCAGTGAACATCGTTTGTTCCAGCAGGTTGATAGCATCATTGTCGAAATAACTGAGATCATGCTCCCAGTAGAATTGATAGGTTTCAGCTTCATCAAGAACAGACAGATAAAGCGGGCACTTAGAGGCGATATCTTCAGGGTAAGATAGCTGCGCGCCTTCTCCATTAAGCTTTAGCGTTTCGTAACGGGTGTTTTCGGTCGCAAACATAAATTCAAACGGAATGCCCGAAATAAGCTTCCTTTTCTGGAGATGATCAACCACATATTCGAAGGCAACATCCTGACAGGCAAGGACTCGTTTTGTAGCCTTAGTGAGGGTGCTTGTATTTTGTCGAATAGAGGCTGTTGGGTCGATATTAACCGGAACCAACGCTGTGTTGGCGAACATGCCAACTGTTGCTTCAAACTCTATTGTCAGCCGGTTCGCCACAGGGCTCGCAATTGTGAAACTCGTTCTACCCGTATGCACATAAAGTGCATGGGCAAATAGCGCGTGAAAGACCTGATGAGGTGTTAGTGAAAGACGCTTTGCAATGGTCAACAACTTTGCTCGGGTGGCTGCATCAAGACGTGTCAAACGTGTTCGCCCTGCTGAATCACCTTGCTTCCCTTGATTGTGTGTGAGCACGGGCTTCCAGCATTCCTTCATCTCGGGTGTGTCGTATAGCTTGAAGAGAGCATCTTTTTGCTTGTTGTAGTGTTCAGTTTCCCATAGGAGCGACTGCCATTTCGCAAAATCTAATGTTGTCAGCCCGATTGGCTTTTGGTCCTGTCCTACTTCGTCTGTTTCTGCCTGGAATGAACGGGAAAGATCTTCAAACAAGATATTGAGAGACCAGCCATCCAGAATGATATGGTGCGCATGAAACAGAAGGACGCTGCTGCCATTTGGTTTGTGGACCAAATGAAGTTGAAACAGGCTTGGGTGCTCAAGATCAAATGGTTGAGTGAGGAGTTTGGTTTGGAACTGCGAAATTGCTTCTTCTTCCAAGGTTCCGTGGAAGTGAAACGCCTCTGGATTGCTTTCAGCTACCTGCTGTTGCACCCCATCATCAGTGAAATGGAAGCTGGTGCGCAGTGCCGGGTGTTTTTTGACCAGCTCATATGTTGCGTGACTCAAACTTTCGGCATTCAGATGACCTGAAAACCGAAAAATGAACGGTGTATTGTAGGATATGTCAGCAGGGTTCCGTTGCTGCTGTAGCCATAACCGCATTTGCTCCGAGGTTGCCTGCTCTTTTGCCAAACCTGATGGAGCAAGTGCAGGTGGTAAACTGCTGGCTTGCTCATTGTGCTTGCCAACAATCTCAGAGAGTTCAGCAAATGTCAGGTTTAGAAGCTGTGACGGCGCAACGCGGCAGCCAAATACTGAGTTGAGTTGGTTAGATAAGCTGATTGCTTTGAGTGAATCGCCCCCTGCAGTAAGCAGCGTCTCTTCACGGCTTAACTGCGCCACACTCAATACCATCTCTGCAGTTTGCAGAATGCTGCTCAGAACGGCACCTTCCGAGGCTTGAGAGGAGGAAGTTCGCCGGAATTGAGCAATCTGCATTGCTTGAAGGGCTTTTCGATCGATCTTCCCGTTTGCATTCAAAGGTAACGAGCCAAGGCAAAAGACCTTATGAGGACGCATGTAATCTGGCAGGGACGCAGAAAAATGGGCATCAAGCTCTTCATAATCAAGCTGCTCTTCAAGCGCTAAGTAAGTGTGCAATTCAAGCGGCTTGCCTTGTTCCTGCACTGCTAAAACACAAGCCTGCTGTATCTTCGGATATTGCTGGATGCGCTGTTCGATTTCTTCAGGTTCTACGCGAAACCCGCGTACTTTAATCTGCCTGTCAACGCGGCCCACATACTCAACCAGACCTTGCTGATTGAGGCGGACCAGATCGCCAGTGCTATACCACTTTCCAGAGTTTGGAAGGTTTACAAACCTGCGCTGTGTTTCCTCTGTTCTATTCAAATAGCCATGAGCGACGCCTGCACCGCCAAGATAGAGTTCAGCAGTTTCTCCAATATTGGTGATCTCGCCGTTTGATGACCTTAGCTGACAGTCTGTACTGGCAATGGGATTGCCAATGGGAATGATGCCTGCATCAAAGTCCCGAGGAATTGCAAAGCACAAGGCAAAGGTCGCACACTCTGTCGGGCCATAAATATTGTATATCTGACAGGTGCTTTCAGGGTTTGCAGCATACCATTTCTCGATCGTTTTCGGGTTCAGCTGCTCCCCGCCAATGAGCAGATGCCCAAGCGTTCCAAAGCAGTCAGTCCCGTGATCGACCATCGCATTGAACAGAGAAACTGTCATGAACATGGTTGAGATCGATTGCTGCTCCAGTTGCCGGGCAAAGCCTACAAAATCGGTGAGTTCGTCACTGGAGAAAACGACACTACATCCACCAGTTAAAAGCGGTACCCAAACATCGAAGCTGAGTGCATCAAACGCAGGGTTGGAAATGTGCGCGTAGCGATCTCCGATATGCATTGGGACAAAGCGGGGTTGATGGGCAAGCCTCTCGATTGCTGAGAGAGGCACTTGAACGCCCTTGGGAGCACCCGTTGTTCCAGAGGTGTAAAACAAAAACGCCGTTTTCGCCAAAGGATAGCGCGGGAGGTCATCGCTATTCTCATGCAGGCTTTGTATGAGCAACTGGTCAGCAGGAAGGATCTGATGCGCTTGTCGGGAAAATGGTGTGGATGCACTCGCCTCTGGCACGATGAGAAAACGTGTTTGGCTATCAGTTAAGATTGCTGTTTGCCGGTCTGGCGGGCTGGCGGCATCTAATGGGACAACCGTTGCTCCCGCTTTCAGTATCGCGAGCATGACAACTATGAGCTCTTGAGAGCGAGGCAAACAGACGGCAACCACATCGCCGTTTTTTACGCCGTGGCCTCTCAATGCTGAGGATACTTGTGAGGAGCGGACGTTGAGCTCTTGGTAGCTGAGGATACGATCATGATCCTGCACCGCGGCCAGTTCAGGAAAATGGTCCGCATAAAAGCTGATACTACCTAGTAACGAAGATTGGACGGGTCCCTGATCTCCAATTTCCAAATCATAAGAGGTCGAGGCTAAATATTCATGAGAAGTGTTGATAGTCATGTAAGCCTCTAAGCGTCTATCTGCATAGGAACAGCAGGAGAGGTGGTTTGCCGCTCAAATAATTGAAACTCATAGGAAATAGCTTTTTTGACACGCTGTATTTCTTCTGATTCCAGCAGTTCCCAGTGGTCCCCCCGAACCAGCCTCGTCATGAAGCCACCTGAGGCTCTTTCAATCCAAAACTGACGGAGTTGATGCAGGAAGCCTTTGTTGAGCGAGCCAAGCGCCTGAATGAACACAACTCGCGCGTCCAATGGCTGGCAGTCATAATCCGGCACACAGGCCCGATTGTGATTGTAAACCTGATGGTAGCGCTTGATTTGCTCGTCATCGATGCCCGGATACATCCCGTTGAACTTCACCAGCTTGTCTCGAAATTCTGCAAGATCCACTGGTGCAAGGCTCTGGCGCTCATGCTCCTCAAACCCCTGAGTGTCCAGAAGAATGACGCTGACATTGTGGTTACCACGGGCTTTCAGAAGTCGGGCCATCTCATAGGCAACGTAGCCCCCAAACGACAGGCCGGTGAGGACAATTTTTTCATGCGCGATGTGTTCGATACGTTCCAGATAGGCGCTGGCCATGGCCATTATGGAGGGGAGAGTTTCCTCTCCCGCGTTGAGGCCGGGCGATTGTAGGCCATAAACGCCAATGTCATCAGCCAGGATCTTCGCCAGAGACAGATAACAAAAGGCTGTCCCTCCAGCAGGATGAACGCACACGACATGCTCGCCGTTTTGGCTTTCGCGGAACGTAATGAGGTTGTCGCGGGAGTTCTCTTCCGCAGCTCCGGTTCGTATCCAACTGGCAAGCGCCTCTACTGTCGGATTTAGAATGAACGTTTTGGGCGGGACTTGAATTTTGAACGCCTCACCAACTCGATGGGCCACTTTGATCGCTGCGATGGAAGAGCCACCGACATGGAAGAAACTGTCGCTGATCCCGATGGATGGATGGAGGAGCACTTCCTTCCAGATGTTATAGATCTGGAGCTCGATATGATCGCGTGGGCTTTCCTGATTGACCTTGAACACAGCCTCATGGGCCAGCACAGATGCCTTGAGGCTGGAATAATCAATCTTACCGTTATTGGTGAGAGGGAGAGTTTCTAAATGTAGCAAAATATGAGGAAGCATGTAGTCCGGAAGCGCTTCTGCCAGATGACGACGAAGGTCACTTTCTACGAGGGGAGAACCGTCTGATGTGGTGTAGCAAAGAGCGAGCTGGGCAGAGCCACCGTCTTGCTGAACCACGAGCGCGGCACAGGCGTGGCATTCGGGATGCTGTCGGAGAACATCTTCAATCTCTGACAGCTCGATGCGAAAGCCATTCAGCTTGATCTGGTTGTCTTTGCGGCCTGCAAAAACCAACTGACCTTGCTCATCATAGTAGGCAAGATCGCCGGTACGGTAGAGCTGTTCACTTGAGTTGAATGGGCTGGTAATGAACGCTGATGCTTGTTGCTGCGGGGCGTTAAGATAGCCAGAGGACAGGCCGGCACCACCGATGTAAAGCTCGCCAACCAGTCCGATCGGGACAATCGACATGCTCTCATCAAGCAGGTAAGTCCTTGCATTTGACATGGGTTTGCCGATGGGGGCTGAAGGTTTGCCCAGATCTTCCGGCTTCACACTATGCCAGGTGCTGTCTACGGTGCATTCAGTCGGACCGTAAACATTGTGCAGTGTTGCCCACGGCAGCTTGCTGGAGAACTTGCGCATAAGTGCGCCGCTCAACTCACCACCACCGCAAAACACATTGCGTAGTTGGCTGCATTGGGCAGTCTCTGGTTCGTCAAGAAACAGATCCAGCATCGCGGGAACGAACTGGATACTGGTGATACCATGAGATGCACAGATCTTTGCCAGCTCTGCAGGAGAGGTGTGAGCATGAGCCGGAGCCAGCACCAGTGATGCACCAGAGCATAATGGCCAGAAGAATTCCCAGATCGCCGCATCAAATCCCATCGGCGTCTTCTGCAAAAGAGCGTCACCGGACTTGCCTGGAAATGCGCGATTGCTCCACTCTACGAGGTTCACCAAGCCCTTGTGTGTGAGATTGGTGCCTTTTGGAACGCCGGTGGTTCCTGACGTGTAGATGATATAGGCAAGATCCTCGGTGCTTATAGCGTTAGCTGGCAAATTATCAGCGCCGAAGGATTGAGTGATTTTGGCTAGTTGCTCTGTATCCAGTGATAAGACTTTTACGTCACAATGGCCCTTGAGTCTGGTGACCGCTTCCGATGCCTCTGGGTGGGTGAGGATCAGTTTGGGCTGGCTGTCTTGCACCATATATTCAAGACGCTTGATTGGCAGTCCGGGCTCCAACGGAATGAAGTGACCACCCGCCTTGAGCACGGCAAGCATGGCTATCACCAACTCGCTGGACCGCTCAAAGAGCAGGCCCACTGGACTTCCCTCAGTAACACCAAGTTCCTTCAGGTGGTGGGCAAGTTGATTTGCTTTGGTGTTGAGACTGGCGTAGCTCCACACGTCTTCGCCACACACGAGTGCAGGTGCTTCGGGTGAATGCTCGCATTGAGCCTCAAATGCTTTGTGAATGCACGTTGAGCTTAACGCGTGCCGCGCTCCGTGAGGCCATACCTGCGTTAACAGATGTCTTTCTTCGGGCGTGATGTAATCAATCACACCGAGATGCTCTTCCGGCGTTTTAATAGCATTTGAGAGGAAGCTGGTGAGGTGACTGGCCATTCGCGCGATGCGGGAATGCGTAAACAGATCTTTGTTGTACTCAAAGCCAAGGCTAAACGTGGAGCCTCGTTCAAATACTTCCAGTGTGATATCGAACTTTGCTGTCTGGCTGTCTGTTGCCAGAGTTTCGATTTCAACACCATCCATTTGAGCCGCTCCCCCCGGCAGGTTCTGATAAATCAGCATGACCTGAAACAGAGGCGAGTGAGCTGGTGAGCGTTCCGGATTTACAGCTTCGACTACTTTCTCAAAAGGCAAATCCTGATTGTCCAGCGCTTCCAGAATGGCCGTTTGCGACTGCGTTACCAGCTCAGCAAAGGTGCTTGTGGCTGTGACATGCGTTTTGAGTGCGAGCGTATTGATGAAGTGCCCGATTAACGGCTCCAGCTCTGCCATATGGCGATTGGCAAAAGAGGTGCCAACGCAGATGTCTTCCTGTTTGCTGTAGCGCCATAAGATCGCGGCAAATCCGGCCAGATAGAGCGCAAACGGCGTAATTGAACGCTTTTTGCAAAAAAGTCGCAGACACTCACTTAAGTTGTCATCAAGCGTGAGTTCAAAGTGAGCACCGTTATGTGTCTGTTCTGCCGGGCGAGGCAAATCCGTGGGTAGCTCAAGTAAGTCTGGTAGGTCCTCAAGTTTGTCAGTCCAGTACTGGATCTGTTGCTGCTCTCTGGATGAATTGTGCTCGCTTTTATGATGCTTCACATAATCGGCGTACTGCATGGCCAGAGGGGCAAGGTCAGGCGTAGTGCCCTTTTGATAAGCGTTGTAATGAGCCGTAACTTCGTTGAAAAACAACCCGATAGACCAGCCATCAGCGGCAATGTGGTGCAGGTTGACGAGCCAAACATGTTCTTCAGCTGCAAGCTTTATGTAACTTGAGCGCACAAGCGGGCCATGCTCCAAGTCAAACGGTTGGCTTGCCTCGTGCTGAATGCGTTCGTTGAGCGTCTCCATCTGTTTTGCGTCACTCAGATGACAAAGGTTCAATCGGTCAAAGGGCAGATCAGTAGGTTCTGGAAAGGTTTGGGTAGGCGTCCCCTTTTTTGTGCTGAACCTCGCTCGGAGCATGTCGTGACGCGCAACAACAGCATTTACGGCACGATGAAGAGTTTCCAACTCGAGCATCCCGGAAACTCTGAGCGCAACGGGGTTATTGTAGAACGGGCTCTCTGGCTCCAATTGATGCAAGAACCACAAATGGCGCTGTGATGGTGAAAGCGGTACTCCTTCAGTCTGCCTTTCTGCTGCATGTTGTTGCAGCAGATGAATCAGCTCTGATTTTTCCGCTTTCAGAGCGGCGGCAAGATCAGCTCCCAGAAACCCCTTTGGCGCTTTGAAACGAAGCTTTTCTCCATCAGTCTGGAGGCTCACATTGTGCTGGGCAAAATAATCAAGCAGTTGTTGAGCTTTCATATTTCAAACTCCTCCATTTCATCTTCTTCCATTGAGGAGGCAAGCGCAGTCCCGAAGGTCTCTATGGTGTGTTGCCGGTTTTGCTCACTGGTGGGTGCGCCGCCGATCATGGAATAGATGAGCTTATGAGTAGGCCCCAACCGGAACAGCTCCGTCAAAACCGTCTCATCTATGGAGCCGATGCCGCACAGCCCTAATCCCGCTTCATGGGCACGCATGGTCAACAGCTGTGCCATTGCGCCTGTTTCGATCAACCAGAACTGCTCGCTCATCTCGCCATAAAGGGGTTCGATTGCCTGCCGCTCGGCGATGAAGAAAAGCGCGAAGGCAGCCTCTTCAAAAACTGGCCGGTTCACGAAATAATCATAGGCATCCGGGGTCAGTGCCTTGCCATCTGTTGTCGAAATCAAGGCATGTTTTTCAGGATCATAATAATAGGCCCCACCTTCCAGGCCCAACACACGCCCGGGTTTGATGTAAAGGTAGGTTTGCACTGGATAGAGCCCCCCGGCGCTTGCAAACAAGTGCTTTGGTGCCTCTTGGTTCTGATTACGCCGTAATGCAGAGAGGAGGGCCTCTAATCGGGTTTTGGGGACAGGATCCAAAATGAACTGACGCACCGACCGGTAGGCGTCAAATTCGTCGAGCTCAGGAGAGCCGGAGTTTTCCAACTGATGCACGCCATGTTGCTGATCAAACTTGCGCAATCCAACATTTTGGTCTTTGAAAGACTGTCGTTGCAGCGGGTCCTCAAGAGTGGCAATTGCGGAATTTGTTGCAGCAGGTTGCGCTTGTTCCGCCACCTGACCAAACTGCTCCCGATACATGGCAAGGAGCGTTGCAAGGCTTGGGCTACCCATAAACTTTGCAAGTGGCGGCCGGAACGAGAGTGTGCTCGACAACGCGTTTGAAATGCGGGTGATATCGATAGAGGTCGCTCCCAGTTGCAGTAAATTAGCCTCGGGAATGACGTGATCCAGTTTCAAGATCTGAGAGATAATCTCGTGGATTTTCTCTTCCTGTTCCCCTTGCGGTTCGAAGCTAAGCTCAGCTTGTATCTCACTGCGCGGTTCCGGCAGTTGCTTCCGGTCAATTTTGCCATTTGCAGAAATCGGGAGGCGCTCAATCTCATGGAGAGCAGAGGGAACCATGTAATGGGGTAGGTGGGCGCGTAGATGATCCAGAAGAGCGTCAATCTCAACACCGCGCTCTTCCGGAACCACATAGCCAACGAGTTGCTTATCGCCTTGTGCCTCGCCAAACATCTTAAAGACTGAGGCTTTTACTGCTTTATGGGCATTGAGCACCGTTTCGATCTCACCAAGCTCAATGCGGAAACCCTGCACCTTGACCTGAGTATCCACGCGCCCAAGAAACTCTATGTTTCCATCTGGCATATAGCGCCCCAAATCGCCGGTACGGTACAAGCGTTCGCCAGTTTTAGGGTGGGTGATGAAACGATGGTTGGTTTGTTCTTCGTCCCGCCAATAGCCTATCGCAAGACCAATGCCACCGATGTACAGTTCACCAGTGACCCAGCAAGGGCGAGGGGTCAGCGCTTCATCCAGAACATAAAACTGTTGGTTGTCGAGCGCTTTGCCGTAGGGGATGCTCTTCCAATGCGGCGCGATATCTTGAATAGGGAAACAGATGGACCAAATGGAGGCTTCAGTTGCTCCACCCAGAGACAAGACATGCGCGTTCGGTGCGAGTGCACGCACCCGCTCAGGCAGTGAAAGTGGAATCCAGTCTCCAGACAACATCACTTGACGCAAATGCGAGCCGAGACTTTTGCGATCGCTTTGAGCATAATCTGTCAGTACACCAAGCAAAGCTGGTGCAGAATTCCAGATCGTGACCTTGTGACGAATGAGGCACTCCAGCCAATGAGCAGGGTCTTTTGCCTCAACCTCATTGGGCAGGACTAAGGAACCACCTGCCGCCAATAATCCAAAAATATCATAGACTGAGAGATCAAAGCCCAATGCAGAAATGGCAAACACACGATCTTCTGGCTGCACGTTTAGGCGGCGGTTGATGTCGAGGAGCGTATTAACTGCTCCGCGATGATCGATCATGACTCCCTTGGGTTCCCCTGTGGAACCTGAAGTGAAGATCACGTAGGCAAGGTCATCCGGCTGCGTATCAACAACCTGCAGCTTCTCATCACTTAAGGCATCCAGTTCCCCGCCCACATCAACCGTTTGAGCACATGCAGGAAGGCCCTTTCGCTTGTCACTCTGGCTTGTCTTGACGCATACCAGCCTGCACTCGGTCCGTTGCAATATGCCTTTAATGCGATTGGCCGGCAGATCCGGGTCGATTGGAAGATATGCGCCCCCTGCATATAGAATGGCGAGGGCAGCTACACTCTGTTCCCAACCGGTCCGCATCTGAATGGCAACCAGATCACCTTTGGCCAGGCCCTTCTGTTGAAGGAGAGTGGCAAGATTACGGGCACGCTGGCGGACTTTGCTGTAGGACAAAACCAGATCACCGCAGATCACGGCAGGAGCAGCTGGTGTTTTGAGCGCTTGTTCTTCAAACAGCTCATGCATCAATGGCCAATGTTGTGACAGTGCGCGCTCAGCGTTCCAGACAGGAAAGTGCTGGGGGACTTGCTGTTGCCAGTGATCAGAGGTGACCAACTCTTCAAGCAGAGCACAATAGGCATCAAACATGTCCTGCATCATGCCCTCTGGAAACAGCTCGTCAATGCTGTCCCAGTTGAAATGTAGCTCGCCATCAATCTCCATGATGGTGTGATCCAGCCACACCTGTGGTGTTTGGGTGATGGTATGTACATTTTGAGCGTCCAATGCGGAGGAAAGTGTAATTTCCTCCTGATCCGGGATCATCTCCACCAGGGTGCTGTTGAAGACGATGGGCATTCCCGTTTGCTGCTCACCACGCAGGCGCGTGAGTTCTCGCAGAACCCGCACACCACTGACTTCGCTATGATCCATATCCTTCCAGAGTTGGCGCTGGACTGCTTTTGCATTGTCAGAAAAGCTCTTTGATGGGTCCGAGCCAACTTCCAGCAAAACAATAGACGTGAAGTCGCCGATGAGGCGGTTGATATGGGGGTGGAGCGGTTGGCGATTGAACACAGGTAAGCTGAGTGTGAACCGGGACGACTGGCTCCATTTAGCCAGCACCTGCGCAAATGCTGTCAGCAGACAGCCGGAGGGGGTGACACCATGCTTTCGCGCATTTGCTTTGATCGTTGACCATTTGGCCTCTTCCAAAACAAGTTGTCTGCGTGTGAACCGGGGATTGCTGATGGCCTCTGGCTGTTTTGCAAGTGGCAGTTCCGGTGCTGCGGCGAGAGCCGACAAGCGGTCTTGCCAGTACTTCAGAGAAATCGCATAGCGGGAGTCATCCCGCATCGCCAGTTCCTGCACCACATAGTCGCGGAACGTGATTTCAATCCTCGGAAGTTCTGCCTGTGGGTCCTCATAGAAGGTCGCCAGTTCGCGTGAAAAAATCTGGCTGCTGGCTGCATCTACGATTAACGCATCCATGGAAATGTGTAGCCGAGTTATCTCATTTTCAAGCTGTACGGCTCGGAACTCGAAAAGCGGCCATGTTCCCGCATCCAGAACCTGATGCGACATGGCCTCCCGGTTTCTTGAGATGATGCGCTCCACGACACGTTCACTGCGACCACGAGCGTCGTCAGTCTGGATGATGTATTCAGGAACATCCTCCAATATGCGCTGGGTACCATCGCTGGCAAAAACAGCTCGCAGCATATCGTGCCGAAGGATCAGCCTGTTCAAAGCAGTGTTGAATCTCTCAAGATCAAGGTGAGGGATCTCAATTTCCTCATAAGCATGAGCGCTGACGCCGCCCAGCCCTAAACTGTCATCCCTGCCAACCCAGTAAGCCTGCTGGATGTCTGTGAGTGGAAATGGTTCATACCGGCTTGCTTCATCTGCATGGATTTGCAGCGCTGAGTGTTCTGCCTTGCCTGTGTTGGTACTGGCCGAGGCAGCCAGATCATCAAGTGTCGGGTTTTCAATAAGATCACTGAGGGACAGGCCGAGTGACAGTTCTTTGTTTATTGCATGGATCAGGCGGGTCGCCAGCAAAGAATGCCCGCCAAGATCAAAGAAGTTGTCGGTGCGGCCAACCTGTTCCACCTTGAGCACCACCTGCCAAATCTGAGCAATATCTGCTTCAAGCCCCGGCAGTGGTGCTTCATAGTCTGTACTCCCTGTACGGACAGCAGATGGCAAAGCTCTTCGATCCAGCTTGCCGTTCCGGGTGATGGGCAACTCCTCCAGAGGCATCCAGTCCGTTGGGATCATGTAGTCCGGCAAGTGAGCTTTCAGCTCTGCTCGCAATGTGTCAGCGGGTCTTGTGCCGACGAAGTAACAGACGAGCCGGGCATGCTCGGGGTCTGCTTGCTTGTCCAAAATCACGGCGGCTTCCAGAATGCCATCCATCTGTAAGATGCAGTTCGTGATCTCCATCGGCTCAATCCGGAACCCACGGAATTTCACCTGATCATCTGCACGGCCATGGAAGGCAAGGCTGCCATCTGGCAGGTAGGCTGCCAAATCACCGGTACGATAAAAGCGTTGCGCGCCTTGAGAGGCGAACGAGTGCGTAACAAATCGTTCTGCGGTTAGTTCTTCCTGACCAAAGTAACCCAAAGCCAGATTGTCTCCGCACACATACAGCTCTCCAATTGTTCCGGGAGGCACCGGACGCATGCTCTCATCCAGCAGAAACACACTGGTGTTCTCCATGGGCTTGCCGATGGGCGGGGAGGCTGGCCAATCCTCCATGCGCGCACAATCCAGAACGTGCTGGGTCACCACATGGGTTTCAGTGGGGCCGTATTGGTTGTAAAAATAGCGCCCTCCCAGTGCTTTAAGGAGTTGCCGCAGGCTGTCATTGACCAGCAGTGCCTCGCCAGCGGTGATCACTTCACAAGCAGGGCCATCCGGCAGCTGTTCAGCCTCAAAAAGACCTGCCATCTGTTGCAGTACCGCAAAGGGCAAGTGGGCGCGCTCAATGCCGTTGGACTTGACGAAGCCTGCAAGGTTGCCGATGTCTTTGCGCTGGTCATCACTAAGCAACACAAGGCTTGCGCCCTGACACAACGTGCAGAAAATCTCTTGAAAGGCCACATCAAAGTTGAGTGAAGCAAATTGGAGAATGCGCGAGGGGGCTCTTTCTGCCGGAACCTGTTTAAGTTGCCAGTTGACCAGATTGCGCAGGGTGCGGTGGGTCTGCACCACGCCTTTTGGTTTGCCTGTAGACCCGGAGGTGTAAAGGACATAGGCCGGGTCAAGAGGGGCAGGGGTAAGGCCCGCATTCTCCGCCGAAGTATGCTGGCTCTTTTGTGCAAGCTCTGCAAGAGTGACTGTTGAACTTGCAAATTCGATTGGCAGTTTTGGCTTTAGTGCATCTGTGGTTATGACAAGATCCGGCTTAACATCCTGCAAGATGGCCTGATGGCGGGCCTCAGGGTAAGCTGGATCCAGTGGAACAATAACGGCTCCCGCCTTCAAGATACCCAGCAGCGCGATGATCATTTCGGGTGACCGGTCCACACAAAGCGCGATGTTTGCCCGTGTACGAATGCCTTCCTGCACAAGTGCATTAGCAAACCGATTAGCACGTGTGTTCAACTCGTCGTAGCTGAGTTTTGTCTGGCCGAAGATCAACGCTGTGGCTGTTGGTGTGCAAGCGGCGTGTTCTTCAATGCGTCTGCTGATGCATTCTAACTCAGGGTAGGGCACAGAAGGCTGTTGCCATGCGTTCAGCGCCAGCGTTTGTTCCTCTTCGCTCAACAGGCTTACGGCACTAAGCTTCGTCGTTGCGTTTGCCACCATTTGGGTGAGAACATGCTCGAAGTACTTTGCTATGCGAGTGACGGTCTCTGGCTCAAACAGGTCGCTCGCAAACTCGATGGCGCCTTTCAGCTGGCCGTCTCTTTCCTGAAGCGACAACAGCAGATCAAACTTGGCACCGCCATGGTGGTGAGGAAGAACATCAACAGAAAGGCCGGGAAGCTCGAACCGGTCATTGTTCTCTCCCTCCCAGGCAAACATCACCTGAAACAAGGGGGAATGCGCAAGACTTCGCGGCGGGTTGATATGCTCTATCACCTGTTCGAAGGGAAGGTCCTGATTTTGTTGCGCTTCTAAAACAGTGGTCTGCACCTGCGACAGGTACTCTTTCAAGGTAAGGCTTTCATTGGCCTCCACCCGCAAGGCCAGTGTGTTGGCGAAGAAACCAATCATGTTGTCGAGTTGTGAATGATCTCTGTTGGCGACCGGACTGCCCACAACGATATCTTTTTGTCCTGAAAGCTTGGCCAGAGTCAGCGCCCACGTCCCAAGAAGACTGGTAAATAACGTGATCCGATTGGATGCAGCAAGCTCCTTCACCTTCTGAGTTAAGGATGGCTCCAGATTCAATGAGACTGCGGTGCCTTTGAAGGACTGCCGCTTTGGTCTTGGATGATCGGTTGGCAGCTCCAGCAGTACAGGTGCATCTTTGAGCCTGGACTTCCAATAGTGCTTTTGCTGGTCCCATGAGCCATTTTTCAACTCAATGCTCTGCCACTGCGCGAAGTCTGCATATTGGATCTGCAAATCGGGGAGCTTGGTATTCTGGTGTTGGGACAGAGCAGAATAAAGCACACTCAGTTCCCTGCTGAAGATACCCATGGACCAAGCATCTGAAATGCTATGGTGCATAACAATCACCAGCACATGATGGTTCTCGTCACAGTGCAAAAGATCCGCACGAAACAGCGGACCCGCCTCCAAGTCAAAGGGGACAGAGATCAAACGGGCGACATGATCCTGTAACGTCTCATTCGCAGGCACTTGCGTAACCGCCCCCATCCGCCAAACATTTGCTGGCTGAGTTTCCTGATAGGCGGTCCCGTTCTTCTGGCTGAAACACGTCCGCAAAGCCTCGTGCCGTGCAACGATTTTCTCAACTGCTTGAGACAGCGCTGTGGCGTCCAACTTACCCTTCAGTTCCAGAACCAATGGCATATGGTAGGCTTCGCTTTGGCCCTCCATTTCTGCCAGATACCATAAGCGTTGCTGAGAGGAGGAAAGCGGCAAGTTCTGTGTTCTATCTGCGGGCTCAATCTGTCTTTTTGTCGTGCGTGTCTGGCTGTCTATTGCCTCAGCAAGAGAGGCCAGCGTTGGGGCAGTGAAAACAATTGTTGCCGGGACTTCGACGGCAGTTGCTTCACGGATACGTTGAGCTAACCGTACTGCAAGCAGAGAATGGCCGCCCAGAGCAAAAAAGTTATCGTTGCGCCCAATACTGGCGACACCGAGTACATCGCACCAGATCTGGCTTAGTTCCGTTTCTCTGCCTGCTCGTAGAGGCTCAAACTCTGTTTGTGAGAGCGTGGATAGATCAAAGTCCGGGAGGGCTTTCAGATCGACTTTGCCATTGGGAGTGAGTGGTACCTTGTCGATGACGGTGATCCCGGCAGGAACCATGAAGTCTGGGAGTTTATGCCTCAAGCTTGCTTTCAGTGCCTGAGGAACTTCAGGCCCCTCATCATCCGCAAGGACGACATAGGCGAGAAGCTGTTCGCCGCTGGTGTGAGGCCTTACAACACAAATGGCTGATGTGACGCGTTCATCAGCTTCAAGAGCAGCTTCAACCTCACCAAGCTCGACGCGAAAACCGCGGAGTTTTGCCTGCCGGTCATTCCGCCCTAAAAACTCGATTGTCCCATCACGTAGCTGACGGCCTAAATCTCCTGTCTTGAAGATCCTCAGGCCATCACCAATTGATACATCGGTAAACTTTTGTTTCGTGAGTTCAGGTGCGTTCCAATAGCCGCGTGCCAAACCCGATCCGGCAATACAGATTTCGCCAACAACCCCTTCAGGAACAGGTTTGCTGGAAGTGTCCAAAAGCAAGACCTGATAATTCTTGAGTTCGGAGCCGAGGCTCAGAGTGGTGTTCGGAGAAAACTCCCCGGATAAGCTGAGCGCGAGGCAATCAATGGCGGTTTCGGTCAAGCCGTAAGCATGAATGATGTGCGTTGCAGGCCCGAAGGCCTTTCGTGCTTCGCAAGCACCTTTGGAGGACCAACGGTCAGAACCGCACACGACAGTTTTGAGGCTGGTTGACTGTTTTCCAATCGTCTGCACGTGTGCTGTGAGATTGTCCAAAACTGCTGGAACAAAATCACCGAATGTTATCTGATGGTGCTCAATTTTTGCGAGAAGGGCGGTACTGTCTACCAGCTCGTCCTGATCCACCAGGACAAGCCTTCCTCCAAAAGTGAGGGCGCGGACAAGGTCTGCGGTGAAAACATCAAACGAAAGACTCGCCATCTGCAAAACACATGGTGGTTCTTTGAAGTCGTAAAGGCTGCTCCACGCGTCCCTGACAGTCCAGATCGCACGATGATCGACCATGACGCCTTTGGGTTGTCCTGTCGAACCGGACGTGTAGATGATATAGGCCAGTTGGTCAGGCGTGATTTCAACATCTAAATTGTGTGCAGCCAGAGAAGCCCAATCAACTCTCTTCCTCGCAACATTAATAGTCTGGGCAGACAGCTCGGCGAGTTGATCCAATTGCTCCTGACCACGCATATCGACAAGAATGGCTTTGGGCTGGCAATCTTGTAAAAGCGTGTTGATCCGCTCAGGAGGATAGTCCGCATCAATTGGAATGTAGGCAGCACCAGTTTTCAGGACAGCAAGCAAGGCGATAACCGCGTCTGCGGATTTACGCATGCACACCGCAATCCGGTCCTGATTTGCAACGCCGTTAGAGCGCAGGTATCTGGCGAGCTTGTTGGCCTGACTGTTCAGTTGAGCATAAGAGAGTTCGATCTCATTGCCGATCAATGCAACCCGATCGCCGTGGGCTGCAGCGGCCTCTTCAAACGGCAGATGGATGGCGCTTGCTGCCGGTACATCCATAGATGGAAGACGGGAAGCTTCTAATGTTGCTCTATGTGTGGCTGCATCCATAAGTGGCAGTACGGCGACTGCCTGTTCCGGGTCTGCGCAAATGGCTTTCACTGCCTGTAACACATAACCTGCAAGCCGAACTATGGTTTGGCGGTCAAACAGAGCTGTCGCGTATTCCAAACCGCCGGAGATGTTTGAGCCATCGTCTACAAGCTCAAGTGTGATATCGAACTGGGAGGCGGTGCGAGGCAGTTGTACAGTGTCCAACTCCAACCCAGCGAATTGAGATGTTCCACCCTCTGTGTTTTGCCATGCGAACATGACCTGGAAAAGTGGTGTGTAGGATAAGGACCGTTGAGGACTGAGCGCTTCCACCACCTGCTCGAAAGGGAGAGACTGATTGTCCTGACTGTCGAGGAAAATGCCTCGCATCTGGGCAAGTAGCTGACTTACTGTGGGGTTTTCGCTCAAATCAAAGCGCAAAGCCTGTGTGTTCACGAACAGGCCCACCATCTCTTCCAGCTCTTTGCGGACACGGTTGGCAGATGGGGTGCCAATGACCAGATCCTCTTGTCCAGACAAACGGGAGAGCACGATTGCATAGGCGCTCATGAGTAACAAATAAGGGGTGGAGCCCGTGCTGCGCGCCAATTGGCGCACCTTTTCACTCAACTCAGGGCCTAACTCCAACGGCAGAAGTTCACCCGCAAAATTTTGCTGAGCAGGTCGCCGCTGGTCCGTTGGCAACAGCAAACGCTCGGGAGCGCCGGCAAGCGTTTCTTTCCAATAAGTCTTCTGCTCATCAAATTTTTTGAGCTGCTCCGGCTGTTTCTGCCATACGGCATAATCGGCGTATGTAAGATCGGGCGTTTCCCGCTCGATTGGTGTTCCTGCCTCTACCAGATGAGAGTAGTTTTCACCCAACTCTTTGAGGAGGAGGCCGTTGGACCACCCATCGGAAATGATGTGATGCAATGACAGCAGCAACACGTGATGCGTCTCGTTGATCCGGATAAGACAACAGCGAGCCAACGGTCCTTGCAGCAGATCGAACGACCGTGTGTTCTCCTCTTCTGCCAAACGGCAGATCTCTGTTTCTGGGTCGCTATCGACCTCAATTTTGAGCAAGCGAAGGGGAAAGCCACAGGTACGGGGTGAGAAGCTTTGAGACAGCTTCCCGTTATCATCTGTAATGACTGTACGCAGGCCTTCATGACGGTCCATCAGCTGGTCTAGCGCGCTTTGCAGGTATGTCATGTTTAACTCGCCACGAAGGCGCAAGCCAAGGGTCAGATGATAGGCTGAATTGATGCCTTCCATGCGAGAGAGGAACCAGAGCCTTTCCTGCGCAAAAGACAAAGGCAGGGGGTCTTGATCACGCGGAGCTGCCTTGAGCGCGCTGCGTTGGCGCATCTTCAAAAGCTGCTCTGGTGTGAGAGAGCGACGTTTGCGCTTGTTTAATTCGTCCTGCATGATTCCTCCCAATGACGCTGACAATCTGCTTCTGCGTCAGGAATATTCTTCGGCTGCTTCCAGCTCTTCAAAAATGTAATCGAGTGTCTGCTCAATGGTGGGGCGCTCGAAAAAGATGCGCAGCGGCACTTCCATTCCCAACACATCATGCATTCGGGCAATAATGCGTGTGGCTCGAAGAGAATGTCCGCCAATGTCGAAGAAATTGTCGCGTATGCCGACACGCTCCAGCAGCAGCACCTCGGCCCAGATACGCGCAAGCTCCTCTTCCATCGGGGTTTCAGGAGGCACGTAACTGGTGATCGGCTGAACACTGCCGCTATCGGGCTCAGGAAGCTGGCTACGGTCTATTTTGCCGTTAGACGTCAAAGGCAAGGTATCCTGCTGCACATAGAGCCCCGGCACCATGTACTCGGGTAATTGACTGGCGAGGATGGTACGCAATGCAGCATGATCTAGCGGGCCAGCGCCTTTATCAGGGCATACATAGGCTACCAACTGCGTGTCTTTGACCTGATCCTGATGGGCCACGACGACAGCATTGGACACGCCTTCACTCTGACACAAGGCCTGCTCGATCTCGCCGGGCTCAATCCGATAGCCACGCACTTTGATCTGGAAGTCATCTCGCCCCAAATACTCGATGGAGCCATCTTTCAGATAGCGCCCAACATCACCAGTCTTATAAAGGCGCTCTCCAGCTTTGAACGGGCTATCAATAAAACGTTCTGCTGTGAGTTCAGGGCGGTTCAGGTATCCGGTGGCAACACCTGGCCCAGCAACATAAAGATCCCCCGCCACACCGGGGGCGGCAAGTGCCAGATGTTGATCCAGAACATGCATCGTCATGCCTGCGATGGGGCGGCCTATAGGAACAACTGGCGGATAATCTGCGTGATGTTCAACCTCTTGCGCTGTGCAATATATGCTTGCCTCAGTAGGTCCATAAAGGTTCTGCAGACGTACAGGCCCCAGCACTTCGAAACAGCGCTTTGCCAGATAGGAAGAAAAGGCCTCACCACCGCACAGCACAGACCGCAAGCTCGAGCAAGTGTCAGCCCCTTCACAAGACAGGAAGAAGCCCAACAGAGAAGGGACGAACTGGCAGACTGTGACCTGATACTCACCTATGAGTTCAACCAGATACGTACCTTCCAGTAAGCGGGAGCGATCCGCCACAATTATGCTTGCACCACAGGTAAGGCTGGCGAATATCTCAACCACTGAGATGTCAAAGGTGAGAGAGGTGGACAGGAGAACTCTGTCTTGCTGCGTGATTTGTCCTTGCTGCTGGAACCATGCAACGAGATTAGCCGGACCTTTGTGCGGTACCATCACGCCCTTAGGTTTGCCCGTGGTGCCAGAGGTGTAGATTACATAAGCTGTGTCTTTGTGGGAAACCGATGCATTCAAGTTTTCATCGCCAAACGCCTGCCAGCATGGATCATGCTGATCCAGATTAATCAGCTTCTCAGAAACACCCATCTCTACCATTTGAGGTAGCGTGACATCATCACATAGAACCAGAGCCGGAGCGCTGTCTTCAATCAGGTAAGTGATGCGCTCAAAGGGATAGGTTGCATCGATTGGGACATAGGCTGCGCCGGTTTTCAGGATGGCGAGGAGTGCGATAACGGCATCAGCGGTTTTTAGCATGCACACCGCAACACGGTCTTGATATCCAACGCCTTTGGAAACCAGGTATCTGGCAAGCTTGTTGGCCCGACTGTTCACCTGAGCATAAGTGAGTTGGAGTTCATCAGTGATCAAGGCAACCTGATCACCGCGTGCCGCAGCAGCGACTTCAAAGCCGCCATGGAGTGTGTTTGAACTCTCCGAAAACTCTGGCCCTGCTGCACATTCAAGGAGCTTGGTCTCCAGATCCCGATCCAAACCAACAAGTTGATGTGTTGGTGTCGTTTCAGCCTCTGGATAGACTTTTGTGAGGTGTTGCAGCCCCTCCAGTGTCATCCTCAAAAGTGCAGATGCATTGCAGCCATGAGGGGCCTGTGTCTGGACTTTGAATGTCCCTCCGAAGTCATCAATTGTCAGGTTGAACGGGTAACTGGTGCCATAATGGCCGGCGAGGTACGTGGCGCCTGGTAAGTCGCGATGAGAGGTACCTTGAGACCCATCCGACAGAAGCTCGGCATGGCGAAAGTTGATCAACGAAGTGATGAGTGGTGTAGCACGGTCCACTCCACTAGCTTCAATCGCATCGGTTAGCGAGGAGAACTCATGGTGCATCAGATTGACAAGTGTCTGGTGGACAGCACGAAGGGCACTCACCCAATCCCGATCAGCAAGCTGGATGCGCAAGGGGAGGGTGTTGATGAAGGGCCCCAGTATCCGCTCAGCATTTTCGAGCCCCTGCAATCGACCAAGGAGAACTGTGGCAAAGCAAATATCTTCCTGCCCAGAACACCTTGCCATGACCAGAGCCCAGACGAAATGAAACACTGAAGCTGTACTCACCCCTAATCGGCTGGCAAGTTCTCTGATGTCTGCAGTCAGCGCGCTGTCGGTACTGCTGCTATCAGTATCCAGATCTGCGCCATGAACATGCTCACCTGTAAGGCCAAAGGGTGCTGTGGCGCTTTCAAACCCACTGAACAGGTCATGAAAGAAGTTGCGTGTGTCCTCCTTGCGGCTCTGCTCCTGTTGGAACGCAACATATTTTCCAAACTGAACCGGGGCAGGCAACGCCTCACCTTGCTCCATCATGAATGCTTTGACCTCAGCATTCAGCTGCTTGAGTGATGTGTTGTCGTCGATAATGTGGTGGAATAGTTTAAGAGCTAACCAGCGTTTTTTGTCAGCATCATAGCAATAATGAACGCGAAGAAGGGAGGGTTCGCGAAGATCAACTTTTGTTACTCGTGGATCAAACAAGGCCTGAAGCTTTGCAACTGCATCTCCAGTCCCTTCAAGGCTATCAGTCTCCAACTCGCAGGTTTTCAGCTCAACAGTCTTGAGAACAACCTGAAGTGGCTTTTCCAGCCCTTCGGACACAAACACTGTGCGCAAAATGTCGTGGCGATCCATGACCTTTTGGAGGGCCGCAAGATAGCTCTGCAATGCTTCAGCGGTCTCAAATGCCATCAGGCTCCAGAGCAGATAAGGATCCCCTTGTTCTGAAAGCCGATGATGGAAGTAAATACCTTCCTGTAATGGTGTCAGAGGGTAAATGTCTTTTACATTTTGGATGCCACCGGACACCGAGCCTGCATCATGCTTGATCTGCATTTGCGAAAGGCCGGAGATAGACATTGGGCTTTGGTTGGTGTCGGTTTCTCCAGCAGTTGAACTCTGTTGGGCACTTGATTGAATGTGTTGCGCAAGATCCTTGAGCACTGGCCTGCGTAGCAAATCCACCGCTGCCAGATGGAAGCCTTTTGCATGCAGAGAGGCCTGCACTCTTGCAGCTAAGAGTGAGTGACCACCAAGCTCGAAAAAGTTGTCAAAGCGGCCAACCTGTTTGACCTTCAGAATATCCGCCCAAACCTGAGCTAACAGCGTTTCGCGGTCCCCCTCTGGACCTACCAAGGTGTTGCTTTTGGTCTGTGTAACGTTGTATCTTTCAAGCGCTTTGTGGTCCAGTTTACCGTTCTGGGTCAGCGGTAGCGCCTCTAACTCCACGAATACTGAGGGCACCATGTAGCTTGGCAGAAGATTAGCTGCAAAAGAATGGAGCGTGTTGGTGTCCAAGCCTGTTCTTTGTGCCACGGGCACATAGTAGGCGACCAGCAGGGCATCGCTTGTGGCTTCATTTCTGCAGGTGACTACAACGTGCTGAAGCTCATCGTGGGTGGCGAGAGCGGCTTCGACTTCGCCCAGTTCGATGCGGTATCCGCGCACTTTCACCTGACTGTCGTTGCGGCCCAGATACAACAAGGTGCCGTCAGTTGCATACCTAGCCAGATCCCCTGTTCTATACAGGCGATCACCGGGTAGAAACGGATTCTCAATGAACCGCTCCGCGTTTAAGGCAGGACGGTTAAGGTAGCCTCGTGCAACGCCAGCTCCACCGACATATAACTCTCCGGCTGCACCGAAGGGCACAGGCATGAGGTTATCATCCAATACATGAAGGCTCAGATCATCCAACTGGCGACCAATGGGACTGCTTTCTGAATAGTGATGAATGTTCTCAGCTGTGAGCTCTTTGTAGGAAACATGTACGGTGGTTTCTGTGATCCCGTACATGTTCACCATCTGACAGCCCGCATTGCCAGGGTTATCGAACCAGCTTTTGAGCATCGGTGTTGAAAGGGCTTCACCACCAAACACCACTGAGCGCAATGCATGTGGCGTGTTGGCTTCGGCCTGTGCCACCATGAAAGCACGAAAGGCGGAAGGTGTTTGACTGAGAACTGTTACCCCTTGTTTGCAGCACAAAGTGTAGAACTGAGCAGGATCACGGCGCACATCCTCTGGCACAATTGCCACAGAGCCGCCCGTAGAAAGAGCTCCCCATATCTCCCAGACCGAAAAGTCAAACGCGTAGGAATGGAAGAAGGACCAGACATCGGAAGATGTGAAGTTGAACAGAGGCTGGCAGGTGTCAATCAGACGTGCAATGTGCCGATGTTCAATTTGAACGCCTTTGGGTTGCCCGGTAGACCCTGAGGTGTAGATGACATAGGCAAGATCCTCAGTGCAGACAGGCTCCAGCGCAGGACCTATCGGCACTGAGAGGTCTGTGTTTTCTGCAAGAGCTTCAAAAAAATGGAGATTTTGATTGTCTGGCAAACTCGCTAGAGATTGGTGCGTTGCACGGCAGCATAAAATCAAATCTGGCGCACTATCTTGAAGAATAAAGGCCTTCCGCGCTTCTGGCAGTGCGGGATCGATTGGAAGATATGCTCCACCAGCTTTCCAGATTGCCAGCAGTGCCACGATCAAATCGGCGTTTCGTTCCATACAAACGCCGACCAGCTTCTCCTTACCTACACCATGAACACGTAGCTTCATGGCCAAGCATGACGCTTGCTTTTCTAATTCATCGTAGGAAAGGGATGTTTCATCCTGAAGGATCGCGGTGTGCTGAGGCTGGGATTTTGCGAGCTGTTCCAGTCTATGGACGACCGCGCTTGGCGCACTGGTCTTGGTCGGTTGGGTAGGCGCGCTGAGCGAGAGCAGATGATTTCGTTCTTCTTCGCAAACTGCGCTGAAACTGGCAACTGACAGGCTCGGCTCAAATAAACACTGCTCCAGCAATGCGAAGAAATTTTCCTGCATGCGTTCTATGGTTTGAGGCTGAAAGAGGTCAGTCGCATAGTTCCACAAAAGAGTCAGCGCCGGGATATCAGCATTGACAGAGGAACGGGGGAGAATGACCACCTCAATATCAAATTTGGCAGAGTTGTTGCTGTAGGCTTCGTATAGCGAGATGTTCAGATCATCTCGCGCAAGCTCTGGTACCTTTGAGTTGTGGTAGCTAAAACCAACTTGGAAAATGGGGTTTCTGGAAAGGTCCCGTTCAGGCTGCAGCGCTCGGACAACTCGTTCAAACGGCACTTCTTCATTGTCATAAGCATTAGAGAGTGTGCTTCGCAGTCGGTTCAGATACTCCGAAAAACTTGGGTTGTTAGACAGATCGGAGCGAATAACGACACTGTTCACAAACATGCCCAGCATATGTTCTGAAAAGCTGGTTTTCCGGTTTGCGACGGCGCTGCCTGTGAGTAGATCTTTTTGGCCTGTGTAGCGGGAGAGTAGAAGATGGAAGACACCGAGAAGCACAGTATAATCTGTGTGACCACTGGCCTTACAGTAGGTTTCCAGTTTTTGAAGCAGCGTCCCTGTTAGTTCCAAACGGGACTGTTTGCCTTTGAACGACATGGTTTCTGGGCGCGAGGCATCTGTTGGGAGAGCGAGAGTAAAGTTGGCGCCTGAGAGTTGCTCTTCCCAATAGGCCAGCTGTTTTTCATAGGTTCTCTCTGCGTCCTCACTCTGCTGCCATCCCACGTAATGCCGGTACTGGGCAGGGACAGGCGCGAGATTGGGCAGTGCTCTATCTGCGAAAGCCTCATAAGCCTCTAGGAACTCAGAAAGAAAGATATTCGCGCTCCAACCGTCATGAACAAGGTGATGTTCAATGTGCAAGAGTGCGGAGGAGTCATCAGCAAGCTTGAACAATACCCAGCGAGCCAATGGCAAGCAGCTGGTGTCAAAGGGTTTTGAGACCTCGCGATCAACAACCTTCCAGAGCTCTGGGCTATCCATTGAGGTGTTCAGGTCCACCAGATCCAATCGGGCAGGCACAGGTTGATGAACTTTCTGACAGGTCGTACCAGAAGCATCCTCGTGAAACGTGGTGCGAAAAATCTCATGACGCTCGACAATCAGGTCCAATGCTGACTGCAACGCGGATGCATCTACTTTGCCCTGCATCCGGATCAGACATTGAGCGTTGTATGCAAGAGAGCCCGGCGTTAGTTTTTCCAATAACCACACCCCGTTTTGTTGATGAGAAACGGGGAAGGTGGTTCTTTCCAGATCATAATCAGTCAAAGACCTCTCGGATCTGTCTGGTTCTTCTGAAGTTTGGATCTTTGCCGCGAGTTCGCTGAGTTTCTTTCCGGTAAATACGTCTTCTAGTGAGAGGACTGGACCAAACCGTTCACGGCACCGCGTGAGAAACTGAACAGCATCAAGGGAAGAGCCACCCAGAGTTTGAAGTGTGTCATTACAAAAGACCGTTTCGACGTGGAGCAAATCTTTCCAAAAACCAGCGAGGATCTGCTGCGTTTCTGTGTTTGGAAGCTCATTTGACTGCGCGCCGCGGGCATATCTGTCAGGAGCTGGAAGCGCTTTTCGATCTATCTTGCCATTTACATTTAGTGGGAACTCATCGAGCAGAATAAACGCGCTCGGTACCATATAGTTTGGCAAGAAGGTGGAGAGGTTCGTTTTAAACTCGTCCACGTCAGGGACAAGAGCACCATCTCGCAAAGTGAAATAAGCGAGGATTTCCGGGTCTTTTGAGTAGGCTGTTGTCGCGGTAACATGAGCGTGCTCTATGCATTCAAGCTTAGAAAAACACTTCTCAACTTCCTGCAATTCAACACGATAGCCACGCACCTTGACCTGCTCATCCAGACGACCGAGGAACTCCAGCGTTCCATCTGCAAGTCGTCGCGCGCGGTCTCCTGTGTTATAGAGCCGGCCAGTTGCAATGCCGGGAACGGAACGGAATACTTTCGCAGTAAGATCTGGCTGGTTCTTGTATCCACGGGCTAACCCGATACCACCCAGCCACAGAGTGCCGACCTCACCATCTTTCACTTGTTTCAGGTCATCATCGAGAAGATGGACATCAACGTTTGAGATCGGTTTGCCTATCGGAACTGTATCCGAAGTACCAGTCTCGCCGTTGGTCTTGTAAAGTGTTGCGCATACAGTGTTTTCAGTCGGACCGTATGCATTTATCAGGTTAACGTGCCCGGACCAGCGTTCCACGAGTGACCACGGCATTGCCTCACCCGCGACCACCACTGTCTTTAGGCTCGAATAATCCAACGGGTCCATGCGACTGGCAAGAGAGGGAGGCACTGTTAGATGAGAAATACTTCTGTCTTTAATAATGTGCTTCAATGCATCTCCGGCTAACAGCGTGCCGTCGGGTGCAAAATGAAGCTGAGCTCCGCAGCACAAACTCACCAGAATTTCAGATATTGAAGCATCAAAACCTAAAGATGCGAACTGAAGGACGCGAGAGCTCTCATCCAAACCAAAACAGCGTGCTTGCTCCAAGGCTAGATTTAGCAGACCACGATGCTCAATCATGACACCCTTGGGTTGTCCCGTAGAGCCTGAGGTGTAGATGATGTAAGCAAGCTGATCTGGTTTAACCGATTGGCTTGTGCTACTAGTGAAGGGAGTTGGATCCAGCTTAGAATAATTAATGATCTGCAATGAGTTCGGTATCTCGGCAGATAACTCCTTCACAAGAGACGCTGTTTCGTCAGTGCACACAACGACACTGGCCTTGCTGTCCTTAAGCATGAACTCAAGCCGTTTGCGTGGGAGATTATTGTCCAGCGGGACATAAACTCCTCCAGCTTTATGAGTGGCAAGCAACGCTATTATGGCTTCTGGAGTGCGAGGCATACACACTGCAACAGTAACTTCGGCCCCAACCGCGTTGGATTGCAGAACGCTCGCAAGTTGGTCTGTTGCAGCAAGCATTTCGCGGTAACTGATAGTCTTTCCATCCCCCACTAAGGCTGAATTTGAAGCATTTTTCGTCGCAACTTGTTCTATGTGCGACACGACATTGCCTAGGTCACCTGGGTTCATCGTAACCTGGTTGCGAGGATTAGTTTCTTCCATGAAACAACTATCATTGATTGTGTAATTGAATAAAAATTTATATTACTGAGAGTTATTTGTACTTACTCTCAGTCCATACGTCCGTTTAGATCGGATCCTTGGAAGTAAAGATGAATCTTATTCATTGAAGCCTCGGGTATTAAATTTTTAATTGCTCAAACTTTCTTTCTAATATATCACAAAGTCAAGTTATAATTCGAATCTGAAGGCATCTTGTTAGCGTGCTGGGGAAACAAATGAACCACTCATATTTGAGGGAGAGCATCTCATTATTGATATGATCGACAAGCTAGGGGGGCTGGTCGAGTAATGATTGTGAAGTTTTCTATTACAACTAATTCGCTGCGCAATTTCCGCGCCGAACGTCTTCATTAACGAGCAGGTTTTTTGTTCATGCCCGTACAAAGTCACCGGCAATCATTTCTGCGTCAGTTCTGGGTACTTCCGAGACCAGCAAAAACTGTTCTGGTTGGCACCTTTTGCGCACGCTTTGCATCGTTCATGATCTGGCCTTTCTTCGCGGTACTCATGGCACGAAACTTCGGAACCTCTATTGCCGAACTTGGGGTAGTTTTTTCGCTGTCGGCGTTTGCTGCGCTTATTGCTTCGCCTGTAAGTGGGATTATAGCGGACAAGTTGAATCGTCGCGCGATCATGCTGATCAGTGCTTTAAGCATCTTAGGGCTCTATTGCGTTCTGGCGTTTGGAAGGGATGAGCGGATCTATTTTGCGGTCATTGTGGGCATGTCCGTTGCCAATGGTGCACTCGAGCCGCTTTTACGATCTGCATTGGGGGACTGCGCAGCGAAGGATGAAGACCGACCACTGCTGTTTCACATACGCTACTATCTGGTCAATATCGCAGGTGCGTTAGGGCCTTTGTGCGGGCTATGGTTTGCAAACCAAAACTCAAACTTCGCTTTTCTGGCAGGTGCGGTGGCGTACGCTGTTCTCGCGCTCTGCATAATGAGAAGTGTCGCGCCAAGCGTTGTTGTCTCAGACAGGGAGGAGATGCCGGTTTCGACACTGTTAAAAACAGCAGTAGTGGATCGTCTTTTCCTGACACTGTTTATCTCAAATTTCTTCCTGGTCATTCTGTACGCACAAATAGATGAGCCCCTAACATTTTTCCTGATGTCTCTCGAAACGCCTGACATCAATGGGATTATTGCCTCGATCAACGTTACCAACACGAGCGTCGTTTTGATCGTCCATCTGTTCTTGATGAAGTGGCTGGTTGAGCTTGAAGAACACAAGGCCATTCTGGCTGCTTTCTTTTTCCTGATGCTTGGTCTGCTGGTGATCGCTTCCAATCGCTCTGAAATAAGGGAGTTGTGGCTTGTTGCGATAGCACTTGCGACATTGGCGGAAATTATCGCCATGCCTTTGTTTGCCACAGTGGTGGATCGCACCGCTCCTGTGCGTCTTAGGAACAGCTATATGGGCCTTTATATGCTTTCCAATGCGGGCGCTGCTGCGGTGCCATTTGCTGCAGCAATGGTGATTGAACGTATTGGTGGAGGGCCATTGTTCCTCACATCCGCGATAATGTGCGTACCGGTAGCTTACCTGGGTTTCCGGCTGCTCAGTGCAACCAGACAAAGAGAAAAAATTGCGGAGCAGGCCAGCTGAACCGCTGACCCATCTCATGTGAGGAGTGGTGTGAAATGAACCCGTACAGTTTGCTGGCTTCCAACAAGTTCTGGCGCCCATCGGTCGCAGAGCGAGACTATTTCTCGATCTCGCAGGTCTGGACCCCGAAGTTTCAAATACAGAAAGATGCGGCCATAATAACTGCTGGGTCTTGTTTCTCTCAGAACATGGGCAAAGAACTGCAGCGGCGAGGGATGAACTGGTACAATGCAGAGCAAGCACCTGACGGTTTAAGCGCTCGGGAAGCCCTTGATCAAAACTATGGCGTTTTCTCATTCAGAACAGGAAACATCTATACTGCACGTTTGTTGTTGCAATGGCTCCAATGGGCTTTTGATGAAGTCCCCCAGTCTAAAGAGACTTCGAATAATGGAGAGCGGTACTTCGATCCATTCCGGCCCAATATTTCCCCAGATGGCTTTGAAAGCCCTCAAGCCATGTGGGCATCACGTGAAGACACCCTTGCAGCCATTCGCAAAGCAGTAAGCTCTGCTGATCTGTTCGTGTTCACTATGGGTTTGACAGAGGCCTGGCTCAATACGGCAACAGATGTTGTCTATCCCATGTGCCCTGGCACAGTGAAAGGCCGATTTGATGAAAGATTGCATAAAGCGCAAAATTTTGCCTTTGCAGAAATACTCTCTGATTTTCAAAAATGTATCGATCTTATAGGAAGACACAATCCCAACCTGCGTCTGGTGTTTACCGTTTCACCGGTTCCGGTCACAGCGACATTCACGACGCATCATGTGCTAACAGCTTCTACCTATACCAAGTCTGTTCTGAGAGCTGTGGCAGGGCAGTTGGAAGCCTCCAATAAGAACGTCGAGTACTTTCCCTCTTACGAACTGGTTGCTTCTCCTCCCATGAATGGAGTGTTTTACAACCCCAACAAGCGCACGATCACACCAACCGGCGTCCGATTTGTAATGGATCATTTCTTTAATGGCATTTCTTCTGCTGATCAGATGCAGCAAGGCCATTCAGACGTCAGCACGCAATCACTCCTGCCAACTGAGGATATCATCTGTGAAGAAGAACTACTCGACTATTACAAATGACATTCAGTTCTTGTTGTTAGGAGACTCCCACGCTGGCGCAATTGGGCGTGCGGCCAAGGAAGCTGGAGTCCCGTTCGTTGGTGGTCCGATGGGGGCTGGGCGCGAGTTCACAGCTCCTTTTGTTGACTGGAATAACGAAGATCCAGTTTTTCGAAGTGGCTATGCCAATGAAATGTATCGGTCTTTTCTGGAGGAACTCGATGCAAATTCGCTGCAGGATGTAAAGGTTCCACTGCTCTGCACTTTCGGCTTTGCGCTGCATTTTTACGCAACCACTGAAAACTGGGAGATATACAGGGAGATTGACGGAACGCTGCCATCAGCCTTTCTGGAAGGCCCTCTGTTTCATGACCTTATCTGTTCCATGGTACAGGGCGCTTTGGATTTCTACCGCACCGTTCTCAAAATGGGAGTTGAGGTGATTGCCGTTCTTCCTCCCCAGAAAGTACCTGAGACTTCAGAGCTAAGTGTTTTCCAAGCAGCGCAAAACGTGATGATTGCAGAAGCAGAACGCTTGGGCCTTCCGGTTCTGGACGTTCGCGATGGTACTACGGGTTTCGATAAATTACAGAACGAAGACTTCTCGCAGGAAAATGACCCGATTCACGGGAATACTGCATTTGGTCAGGCTATTTTGAATGCGTTTTCCAGTCAGAGGATATCAGCTCATGTTGGTGCGTGATTTGGAGCAAATACACATTGAGGCTGATCTGGCGAGTTGTATCGTGTCTTTGTTGACCGATGGTACGGTTCAGAGACTCCATGCGTACATGGGGCGAACAGTCCTGGTGCTTGGAGTTGAAGCAGCACAGATGCGTGGGGAGAGCACCCGTGAGCTGGAATGCCTCAAAGATTTGCATGGCAAAGCAGCGATAGGGGATATGCCAGTTTTAGAGCATTGGCTCGACGCGTTAGAAGATGCTTACTTAGTCCTGTTTCGCCTTGCGTTCGTTGCGGAGAAAACCTACCGCGTTTCACACTCCAGTGCGCTTGAGTTTGCCGCGGGCAATAAAGATATGATCGAGAGCGAGTTTGGCTCTGCGGAAGCTTATGCTGATTATTATGGCACTTTAAACAGCGAAGCCAACACAAGGGCATTTGCTCGGGCAAATGCGCAAGTTCATTCCAACATAAACGCCAAACTGTTTACTGATGGCTCGCTGCAGGGGGCAGATACGACTACTCTCCTCAGCCTGTTTAAAGCTTCGGCCTATGCCTTTGCGTGTGCTCATGCATTTGGTGAATTGGAGAGGCGTTACTGTGAAGCTTTGCTACGCCTCGTTAGAGGCCTCCAAACTATTGCTTAACTATTTTCCAGGGAGAGAACTTCATGCACGAACATGCTCTGACAGCTATTGAAAGTATTGCGGCAGCGCCTCGAGAAACCTATCGGCATATTCAGCTGGACCGCCTTACACCGGTCATTGGCGCTGAAGTTTGTGGAGTAAATTTATCTGAAGGCGTAAGCAAAGAGCAGTTTGCTGAGATCCACCGTGCCTTTCTTGAAAACCACGTCCTGGTGTTCCGCAATCAAAAACTCACCAAAGACCAACAGAAGGAATTTGCTCGGCAGTTTGGTACACTGCGTGCTCTTCCACTGAGTGATATTGATGGTGATGATCCAGAGATTGTCTTAATCCGTGCCGGTAAGAAATCTCGATTTGTAGCAGGAGAGGTTTGGCATACAGATGGCACAGCTGATCCTGCCCCTTCGCATAGCTCGATGTTGTACATGCATGAGACACCCGTGCTTGGATGCGGTGGGGATACCTTGTTCGCGAACATGCATCTGGCCTATGAGATGTTGTCGCCTGTGATGAAAGAGTTCTTACTTGGGCTCACTGCAGTTCACGATGGAGCCGTGCCGTGGAAGGGCTTCACACCACCAGAAGGGCTACCTAAAACTGAGCACCCAATAGTTGCGAAGCATCCAGAGACAGGCAAGCCAATGCTTTTTGTGAACTCAGGTTTTACAACGCACATCCCGAGTTTATCCGAGGACGAGAGTGATGCCATTTTGAACATGCTCTTTCAACTCGTTGAACGCGAACAAGCATTCAATTGCCGTATACGTTGGGAGCCGGACACATTGGTATTTTGGGATAATCGCTGCACGCAGCATCGGGCAGTGTGGGATTACTATCCATACTCCCGCTTTGGCGAGCGCGTGACTGTTTTAGGCACTCAACCGGCCGCCGCAGAACCTCATCGGATCATGAAGGAAATGGAGTCGGCAGACTGAGTACCTCGCAACATGGCTTCATTCGTTTGAAGGATAGGGGCTCTGGCCCCTTCCAGTTAAGTATCTTATTTTAAGCCTTACAGATGTTCACAGTCAGGTCTGATAAATGTTGCAACCAAGCAGAAGTGGCGGGGGGGGGGGAAT
>NZ_LCWX01000111.1:0-2666 GCF_001431305.1 Pseudovibrio sp. POLY-S9 | reverse complement strand
CAGTCCGGCCAGCCAGCTGGTCAGCGCGTGCACACTCCGTTCAAGTTCACCTGCTCCATGAACAAGTCCATCCCGCTGCTCTATAATGCGCTGGTCTCCGGTGAGATGCTGCCGAAGTGTGAAGTCAAATGGTACCGTACTAATTCTTCCGGCAAGCAGGAGCATTTCTTCACCACCTCCTTTGAAGATGCGCTGATCACCAACATCGAGTGTGGCCTGCCACATTGTCAGGATCCGAAGAATGCTGACTTCACTCAGCTGATCACCATTGAACTGTCTTACCGCAAGATCATGTGGGAGCACACAGTCTCCGGCACGTCTGGTGCGGACGACTGGCGCGCGCCTGCAGCTTAAGTTTCTATCCTCATTGAGGATGGAAGTCAGATCCGGGCCAGCTTTGGCCCGGACACTGCCTATGGGCGAGTTAAACGATAGGCAGTCTTTGATTTGGGCCTGATCTGCGGAGTTGGAATATGCAGTTTGTCTCTGGCAAAGCCTCAGCAAAGCGCGGTTACTTGCGCAGCTTCTTTCGCGCCCTGCTGTGGCGCCGGCGTAAGGTGGAGGCAATTGCTGAAGCTGCACCCAAAGAGTGCGATCCGGCAGGAACGGCGCATATGGTCTTGCAAGGTCGTGACCGGCCTGAACGGTCTTCTGATGCGCTGCACGAAGACCTGTCCGAAGAGCTGGAGATCCGGGGCTTTCTGGATCAGTTTCCCGGCCACCGCTTGATGGTCAAACCCGGGGATCAGCCGCACAAGGAGATATTCTGATGGCCTACCCGCTGGCGGAGCAGAGACTGGCAGCAGAGCTCATCAACCCACGCCAGGATGAAGCTGTCGTGATGGATATGGAGCTCTTTGCGCAAGCGGTGGTAGATAGCCATCAAAGCCTTGGAGTAACAACGGGTGGTGCCCTTGACCTAGCGAGCCTGCCAGTGCTGCTGCGGGACATGAAGGGTGGTCAGACACTCCTGAAGGAAATCGGCCTGCAGGGGCGCTATTACACCAAAGTGGTGAACGGCAAGACCTATGTGGTGTTTAAGGGATACTCCGCCTTGCGTGAGACCTTGAAGGGCACACGGTATCTGTCCACCTCGCCGAAAGTCATTGCGTTTGGCATTGGCCCAGAGGCACTTAAATCTGCAGGAAGGTCCAATGCGATCATAATGATCACCTGCTATGTCGCACTCGATGTGATGCAGTTCGTCATGAGTGATGAGCAGCTCTATCACGAGCTGTTTGCCAACATCATTACTGATGTTGCTATTGGCACGGTCGCGATGGCCGCGGGAGCTCTGGCAGCAGCAGGAGCTGTTGCTATTGCTGGTACAATTACTGCGATTGCTCTGCCTGCAGTCGTTGTGACCGGAGGGGCAATCATTGTGGGGCTCTATGTCGGGCACAAGTTAAGTGAGCTATCAGAAAGCTATCAGATTAAGAAAAAACTCGGCGCAGCCTTGCTTTGGACCGGCCAAGCTGTCGCTCATGGAGTTCAGGAAGTCGGCAAGGTCATTCATGCTGCACATGTTGCCATGAAGCAGAAAGTGGAAGAGTTTGAACGTCGCAGCAATCGCTTTATGAACCAGTTGGAACGTGAGACCATCTGGCATTTTGGCGGTCCAGATTTGTATAATCAGCTCTATCGGAGACACTGATGTTGGGGTGGGTGATTGATAAGGGCACACTTGCTGGTCGTTGGGTCGGTCAGGACATTCGTCGCCTCCATGCAGTGATGCTCCTTCTCGATTTGATAGGAATTTCCGCCTGCTTGGATGTAATGCGTCCCGCGTTTCTAGCCATTTTTGCTCAGCCTCCTGAACCTGAACTGTTGCAGGTTATCCGGGGTAGATCCCGTTTTTTGCTGGCTGGAGCAGCATTACCGATGCTTCACCTTGCCATCACTCCTTGGGGGCAACATTGGATTAAGCGGTCAGCCCAAAGCTTCTCAGTCGTGTTCTTAATCGTTGCTATCGGCGGAGCATTTCTCGGATTGGTAATCACCGACTATGCGCGCGCGCAGGCGATCCTTGTAGGGTATCGCTCTTGCGACCAAACGTTCCTGAATGACTTCCAGCGCAAGAACGAAGTACTGGTTGCTCCCGGTGTGTTGTGTCCGCCAACCTCTGCTGCTGGAAAACCCTATCCGCCGCCGGGGTGAAGCCCTAACGAAGCCCGCCAGACCACTCTCAATACTTGTACGTCCTTTGTTTTTTCTTTTGCCAGTGAGTTTGTTATGAATGCTATTGTCCAAATCCCGCAGCTCTTCCAGGAACAAGATCTGGCCTTCACCTTTGCAGCTCCTGCGCAGCCCAACGCGGAATTGCTGGTCACCGGGTTCTCGGCAACAGAACGCCTTAACGGGCTCACGCAGATCCAGATTGAGCTTGCCAGCCCCGACAACGCGCTTGACTTGCATAGCCTGCTCGATACGCCTGCCACGCTGACCATTCATCATAAATACGAGGGCCTGCGCCATCTCTCTGGGGTGATCGCTGAGATTGCCCGTGGTAATGAAGGCCATCACCGCACCAGTTACTCGCTGACGCTGCTGCCCAGCCTGCACCGGCTCGCCCACGGCTCTGACTGCCGGATCTTCCAGAAGAAAAGCGTACCTGAGATCGTCAAGATCCTGCTGAAAGAACACGGCGTCGAGGATGTGAAGTGGGA
>NZ_LCWX01000110.1:28178-38062 GCF_001431305.1 Pseudovibrio sp. POLY-S9 | reverse complement strand
CCGTTGCGGTGATGGTGAAGGCTTGCTCCTGCGGGCCATCGTTGTCGAGATTGGTCGTAGCTTCAAAGGAGTAGGTACCATCCGGATTGACGGTGAGCACGCCTGAGGGAAGCGTGAAGGTGGCAGATGTGCTGCCGGAAAGAGAAATAGTCTGGTCGACTTCTCCGGGCACTGAGATAGTGATCTGTGTGACGCCATCAGCGCCCGGGTTGAGTGACCACGTGCCGTTTAAAGTGTTGCCCTCTGCGACTGAGGCTGGTGTGTCTGTGATATCAATCAAAGGTGCGTCATCGATGATGTTGATGGTGATGTCACCAGTTGCCTGATTGCCTTCTTCATTGGTCACGCGGACTTTCAGGAGATCCTGCGGCGTGTTGTTGCTGTGATCACCTGATGTGTTGAGTGTGTAGGCCCAGCTGTAGGTTCCATCTGGATTAATTGTGATTGTGTAGGTGCCGTGGGGCGTGGTGATCTGACCGCCGCTGGTGACATCTATCCAGATATTTTGTGAGGGATCGCAAACCTCGAGTGTCTGGAGCGGGGAAGAGCCACTCTGGATATTCATCGGTCCGGCAGTTTGAGTGATGGTCTGTCCTGCTTCGGTGCCAGACGCGAGGCCGGATTCGTATACATCATCAGTGTTGCCTGCGTAAAAAGCAGGTGTCACTTGCGGATCAGATAGGTCTGGCGTGGATGTGGTTTGTTGATCAGGTTCGAAGGCGCCATCTCCTAAATCACGTTCTAAAACCTCCTCATCGCGCTCAGAGGGCAACAGGAGCGGTGTGATTGGGAAAGCCGGCTGGACGACGATTGAGATTGGTTCGAAATCATTTCCGCTGCCAATGAGCTCATCGTTGGCAGGTAATGGAGACTGAGGCTCATTGTTACCGCTTGAGGGCTCAGAAACGCTTGATGTACCTGATGAGGTCTCTGGACCTGCACTTGGTTCTGCGTTTCGCGCAGCTGCAAATGCTGTTTGAATTTCCTGCGCAGTGAGGAGTTGATTTTCAATCTCAATAGAAGGTGGATTGTTGCTGTGACCTTCAATGATCAGACGTGTGCCATCTGCCAGGGTGATTTCGGTGGTGCCACTAGCGGTCTGGATGTTTGCAAGCTCCAGGCCTGATGGCAGCAGCAGAATTTCTCTGACAGGATCCCATTCTATCTCATTCAGAAGCAGGTTCATGCCACGTGGTTGGCCATCTAACGGCGTTTCTGAGGTTGTTTCAATGTTATCAGGAAGTTCGATGATAAGCTGGCTGATGTTTGGTGCTGTTGAACCGGCCTCTTGTTGAGACCTATTCTCCAACTCTGGCACCTGTTCAGGTGATGTTTGATTGGTTGGAAGCGCTTGAGGTTCACCGGTTCTGGTATTCGGCATGCAAGGCTCCCTTTGCAAACTGGAACAGGACGTTAGCGCGACTTTTCTGAGTGAGAAGACAACGTCTCGCTGAAATTGTGCTGCCGAATTCTAAATCAAATGGAGTTCAAGTTTATATATACATTATACAATACGCATAACTGACAATATTAGAGGCCGCGTCTGTTGAGTTGATGTTGCTATTACTTTTTGAGTTATTGATATTTATTACACTTAATTGCGTGAGGAATGACATTATATTAAAATAAAGTAAATTAAAGCTTCAGTTGCCCGGTTGTCTCAAGTATTGCGTAGAGGGCGTGTGTATGAAGTTGTTTGCGCCACTTATTCTTGGCGTTGCTGCCGTTGGCTTGTTGAGCGGAGCAGGCCACGCGATGTCTCTCAGAGATGCAGTTAACCTTACTGTCTATAGCAATCCTGAAATTGGAGAAGCGGTTTTTGACCGCAATGCGATTGGCTTTGAGCTAAAACAAGCAAAAGGCGAATGGTTGCCGCGTCTTGATCTTGAATTTCGTGGGGGTGCCGAATGGGCTGATCGCAGTTTTACCCGTCAGCGGGATCAGTTCTTCTATGGTCCTTATGAAGTGAGAGCGACAGGTCGGCAAAAGCTTTTTGATGGATTTGCGACGACCTATGAGATTGAACGTCAGAGAGCTCGTCTGGATGCCACGTCTTTCAGAGTTTGGGAGCGGTCTGAGTTCATCGGTCTGAGTGCGGTGCGTGCCTATGTGGAAGTTTCCCGTCTTTTTGAAGTGAAACAGTCTGCTCAACGCAATATTGCTTATCACTCCAAAGTGGCCTCGGATATGCGGGCAGGTTTGTCTCGCGGGGTTGTCTCCGTTGCAGACGTTCAACAGGCAAGTGAACGGGTGTTTGCTGCACGACTTGCATTACAGGAGGTTGTTGAAGAGCTTGAACTTGCTGAAGCCACGTTTATTGAGGTGGTGGGCAAGCCAGTAGGACGCTTGGGGGGCGTCCCCAGTGTTTCACGACGCATTCCTGGTACGCTTCCTGATGTGTTGAATGTAGCACGGCGGAACAATCCACTGATTGCGTTGCGTAAAGCCGATGTAGATGCTGCGAATGCGCAGATTAAGATTGCAGAGGCAGACTATTATCCAAGATTGGATCTGGAGCTTTCCTCGCGTGTTGGTGAAAACCTGAACGGATTTCCTGGCGTCAATAATCAGGCAACAGCGCTGGTTGTCATGCGTTGGAACCTCTTTAATGGCAACATCACGAAGAACAGGCGTGCTGAGCAGGTTGAGCGGGCAGGTGAGGCACGGATGAGAACGGCGCGGGCTTTTCGTGAAGTTGAGCGGGAAACACGTGCTTCCTGGATCCGGCGTGTTGAGCTTTCCAAGCAACTTGCAATTATCAAAAAACAGCTTTCAGCATCACAACAACTTCTCATTTCATATGAAGGCCAGTTCACTGTTGGACAGCGAACTCTGCTGGATGTTTTGGATACACAAAACACAGTCTTTTTTACTGAAGTCTCCGAGATTTCTGCCCGCTATGCGCAAACCTTTGCCAACTACCGATTGCTGGCGGCAATGGGCGGTTTGCTGGAATCGTTTGATGTTCAACCTCCTGCCCAAGCCGAAGCGGGCTATCGTAAAGTACGGGATGATGAAGAAACAGAGGGCTGGCTGCCGGGGAAGGTGTTGCCAGGCGTTTCAGCTCAGTGGGCGCGTGGGACACCTGTTGCCATGCCTAAACCGAAACAATGAGGGAGGGGATTTTGGGCAGACTTAAATTTGCAACGGGCATGAGCGGTCCTGCACTCCTCATCTGGGGGGCTGCCATGTCTCTTTCGGTTTGGGCTGGTGATGCTGTCAGCGCGGACCTTGCCGTTGCGACCTCTGATTATTATCGCGGTGGTGTGTGCTACAACTTCAATCTTCGACACCCTGAGGAGCTGCACAGCGAAATTTCTGTTCGGGTACGTGATTATTTTGAGGAGGCAAATACCGTTGTTGTCTCTGCGCAGCACAGCTCAATCGTGCAGTTGCGATTTGATTGGGCGTTGGAAACAAGAGACTGGTGTGGAGTTGCCATTGGCTACATGAAAGATGCGGTTTGGGATGATGAAGCCGTCAATCGCTGTCTTTGTTTTCGCGAATACATGAGAGAGTACTAAGTCCTCAGTTCATCCAGTTCCTTTTGAAAGGATATGGATGACTTTTTCCTTTGGGCCATCAGCGAGAATACGGCCCTTATCCAGAATGATCAGCCTATCAACCAGAGAAAGTGGCGCTGTGCGGTGCGTAGCAATGATTAAGGTTTGCTGCGGGGTGACAGAGGATGAGAGGGCATTGATGAACTGCTGTTCGGTCTGGCCGTCCATCATGCCTGTTGGTTCATCCAGATAAAGTAGTTTTGGGGTGCCCATGAATGCTCTGGTCAGGATGAGCTTTTGTCTTTGCCCGGATGATAGATCACGACCACCTTCCTCAATTAATCTGGCAAATCCGTGCGGATGAGCATCGATAAACTCCAATGCTCCGGAAAGCTCACTTGCTTTGACCAACTCTGCATCTGAGGCTTCAGGGCGACCTAATTTGATGTTGTCTCTGATGGATCCAGAGAAAAGGCTAGCATCCTGCCCGATGTAACATATGGATCTTCGCAGTTCCGTGGGTGCAAATTGCTGATGGTCTAAATTATCGATGGCGTAACTTCCTGACTCTGGAGAATAAAGACCGCTCAATATTCGGCCCAGAGTGGATTTGCCAGAGCCGACAGGGCCGAGTATGGCGATGCGCTCTCCTGCGGAAATGGATAGGTTCAGGTTTTTCAATGTTGGCTCTGCAGCCTGCGGATAGGTGAAGCTCATATTCTTTAGAGAAACCTGAGCGTGATCAATGGTTTTGCTCAGGTGCCTGGAGGCCCACGGTGTTTCTCGTGGTAACTGATTGATGGCGTCTAGTCTTTTGTAAGCGGCTTTGACCTGTTGGAACCGTGCGAGAAAGCTGGAAAGTGTTGCTAGTGGGGCAACAGCTCGTCCCCCAAGGATCACACAGGCGACAATGCCGCCCATGGAGATAAGCTTTTCTGAGAACAGATATGCGCCTGTGACCAGAAGTGCGACTGTGGTGAGTTGCTGCAAAAAGCCAGTTAGGTTTAAAGCCCAGGTAGAAAGCGATCTGACTTTGTTTTGCGCTGAGGCTGCTGCGGCTGTGGCACTCTCCCATTTGCCAAGAAGCTGTCCTTCTGCGCGTTGGAGTTTGATTGTCTCCAAGCCGTAGAGACTTTCTACCAGCAGTGCATTTCGCAGCGTAGCATCAGCAACTGTTGCTTCCACGGCTCTTTTGAGAGGGAACTGCATCAGCAGTCCAATTGTGACCACGCTCATGATTGCTGCAAGAAGCGGATAAACCATGGGGCCACCGATATACCAGATCAGGCCTAGGAACATACCGAGGAAGGCAAGGTCTGTGATGGCAGCGATTGTTGCTGACGTCATGAACTCGCGGATGGTTTCGAACTCACGCATTTCGTTGAGGAAGCCTGCAGTGCTTGCAGGGCGATGCGCCATTTTCAAGTGCATGGCCTGATCAAACAGTCTGGAGGAAATTATCAGATCAGCTCGTTTGCCTGCAAAATAGATTAAGGAAGCGCGCAGTGACTTCAACAGCAGGTCAAATAGTAACGCGCCCGCTACGCCAAGAGTGAGAACCCAGAGTGTAGGGAAGGCCGAGTTGGGTAAGACACGGTCATATACGTTCATGGTGAAGAGCGGTGAGGCCAGCGCTAGCAAGTTGATGAAGGCTGCAGCAAGCGCAACGAAAGCGTAGTCTCGTGCAACGGCTCTAATGCCACTGAAAAACCAATGGGAATTGTCTTCCTTAGCTTTTTGCTCCTGTGAACCTTCTGGTTTGTAGAAAGGCTTTGCAACAATGATTTTTCCGCTGCAGAGCGCCTGAAGCTCATCCACCTTAGCCAGAACGGCGCCGCCATCTGCATGCGGGAGGGCGACTGCATAGGATTTCTCATCGTACTTTTCCAGAACGACCAATGCACCACCGGACTTGAGGAGTAAAACTGCAGGAAACAAAAGTGAGGAGAGATCTGTGACTTTCTGATGGAAAGCCTTGGTCGAAAAGCCAGCGCGTTTGAGAGCTTTTTGTAGCAAGTCAGCAGTGAGTTTGCCATTCTCCAAGGGAAGACCTGCGATGAGGTTTTCTGAATTTGCTGGCATGTTGTGTTGAACCAGCAGAATTTCGAGACATCCCCGCAGTGGATCAATCTCGATTAAATCTGACAGTTGAGCGTTTGATGTAGCGTCCTCTGCAGGTTTTGTGCTTTCAGGTTCCCGTTTTGCATCTTGATTTTTATCTGACGTAACAGTCGAAACTGAGGCTTCGATGACTGGGTCACTCTCTTCATGCGTGGAAGACATTTTAGTCGTTGTTGTGTCTTCCTCGTTTAGGGGAGGTGGCGTCTTTTCTTTTCTTGTTTTCGGCTTGGCCGTTTTTGTCAGTTCCAACCTGCAATTCTCCGCAATAGATCCCCGTAGTATTCAGAAAAACCAAGGAGAGTTACCTTTGGTAAGGATAACTTGATTCCGGCTGGTCGCGTGCCTCTGGAACTTGTTGGGGAGTTTCTAGGGGGATTATCTTTGCGCCTATTGCACCTGATGGAACGGGTCACAAATTGGACGAGGCTTGGATCTGAAATCACACAGCTTCCGCGTGGTGCTGCTCAGGTATCAATTGGGTTGGAAAATGCCGTGTTTGCACGCACGCGCTTGTTGGTCCTGATGATTGGATTGCTTTTGATTTCGTTCGTCCTCTGGGCCGGTTGGGCACAGCTGGAAGAAGTTACCCGTGGAGATGGACGTATCATTCCATCTGCGAAAATTCAGGTTATTCAAAGCTTAGAAGGTGGGATTGTTAAAGAAGTGCTCGTGAAAACGGGTGACCTCGTCAGTAAGGGAGATGTCCTGATCCGCTTGGATGATACGGGGTTTTCTTCCAACCTGGGTGAACTGGTGGCAAAGCAATTGGCACTGGAGATTGCTCGTGAACGGTTGGACTTTCAGTCCGTCTGGCCGGAGCGTGGGGAGGAGCTAGCTTATAGTGACCACTATCACGAGAATGCTCAGCAGATTGTTGCTTCGGAGCTGTCTCTTTTTCAAGCCAATCTGGAAGGATTGAAGGGCCAAGTTGCAATCAATCGTTCGCGCGTTGCACAGCGTATGGCGGAACTTGAAGCCTCTGAGAACCAGCGACGGAAGGTTCTTGATTTATTGCGTCTTGTAAATGAAGAAAAAGAGTTGAAAGCGCCGCTTGCTGAAAAGCAGATCATTCCGCGTACAGATATGCTCAAACTTCAGCGTGAGATTGGTGATCTGGAAGGGCAGGTCAATACGCTTCAGGTCACAGCAGGGCGTTTGCAGGCGGCTGTTGAGGAGGCTGAACAGAAAATTGAAGGTGTTTACACCAAGTTCCGGCAGGCAGCCCGCGCAGAGTTGAGCGAGGTGCAGGCTCAGCTGGATATTATTGCAGAAGCTTCTAAAGGAGCCGGTGATAAGGTCGATCGCGCAGATATTCGCGCGCCAATGGATGGCATCGTCAACACGATTGATGTGAGCACAATTGGCGGTGTGGCTTCACCTTCTCAGCAGCTTATGACCATCGTGCCCGTTGAAGATGTTTTGCTTGTTGAGGCGAAGGTGAAACCTCAGGATATCGCCTTTATTCACCAAGGACAGCAGGCGCTTGTTAAGCTCAGCGCTTATGATTTTTCCATTTATGGAGGACTGGATGGGCAAGTTGAGGGAATCTCTGCAGACACTGTTTACGATGAAAATACTCGTGAGCAGTTTTACTCCGTAATTATCAAAACGAAACAAACGGAGTTAGAAAGTCGCAACAAGAGTCTTCCCATCCTTCCAGGGATGGTCGCCTCCGTCGATATACTCACTGGAGAAAAGAGTGTGCTTTCTTACATTCTTAAGCCAGTTAATCGTGCACGTGAGGAGGCGCTAAGAGAACGGTAATGCGTTATGGCTCTTCCGGAATACCGGGGCAAGCACCGTAGAAAACGTGGTTTGTTGCGACGAAGCTTTGTAGGGATGGTGGTCAAAGCCGCTTTTCTGACTGGTATTGTGGCCAGCATGTCCACTGCGCAAGCTCATAATCTGCGGTTCAGCTATCAGAGCAAAGTGCGCCGCCGCCGTCTGTTTTCCCTAATGAGGTTTACGGGGCCAAACGCTACAAAGAAGAGGGAAAGCTTTGGGTTGTTTGGTTCGGTTGAAATTAGTGGTGGTAACAGCCGGGCTTTCAGGAAATGGCAGGCCGTACTGCCTGAATGCGACCAACAACTGGCCTCCTTGAAAGAGTGCTTTGCCGGAAATCTCCGGTGTGCAGGCTCCGTTGATTATTGGTCACGCATTGTCCGGGGTGTCGGGAACAATAAATCACTGCGGCAGCTTTCGCTGCTCAACTCTTACATCAATGAAAGTGCCGGATACGATCCTCAGGCGGTTGCCGCTGGGCAGGCGGACGTCTGGCGCGCGCCTTTGCAGTTTCTGGGCTTGCGAGGTGATTGTGAGGACTACGCGATTGCCAAGTATTTCAGTTTGTTAGCGCTGGGCTATGAAGAAACGGATCTGCGAGTTGTTGTGGTGAAGGATAGCAGAAGACAAGTCATACATGCAGTGACCACGGTTCAGTTTCAAGGCGCGTGTTATGTGCTGGATAGTTTAAGGCCAGTTGCGACCAAGGAGATCGACCTGCTTCATTATCAACCATTGGTGTCGATGCAACGGGATCTGCACTTTACACACTTCAGGACGGCAGAGATGCGGCAACGGTTTTGGGCTCAGCACAGGAATGGATAGCCGTGCTGAGCGAGGATTTGTCTATGCGTTTAGAAACTCTTTTGAGTTCTCATAGGCAAGGATTGCTCCTGCCAAATCTTCTAATGCAGCTCCAACTGATTTGAAGAACGTAATCTCGTTTTCACTTGTTCTGCCAATGTTACCACCTCTGGTGAGATCATAAAGATCAGCTTGAACATCTTCAGGTTTCAGCGTGCCATTCGCTAGTGGGATGGTCAGGTCTCCGGCTTCTTTCATCGCACCTGCGCGGGTGTCGACAAAAACTCGTGAGCGAGAGATAGTCGTGTCATCAGCTTCGCGCATGTTTGGAGTGAACCCGCCCACAAGGTCAAGATGACAGCCATCGGACAACCATTCACCTTGTATGAGGGGATCATTAGACAGTGTTGCAACGGAAACGATATCAGCCTGCTCAACAGCTTTGGGAAGGGATTGCTCAGCTACAACCTTGACGCCAAGTTTTGCGCTTAGTTCTTGCGCATTATCCCCGGCTTTTTCGAAGTTCCGGCCCCAGAGGGTTACAGTTTCAATCTGCCTTGTTGTGCAATGCGCCTCAATGAGGTTTGCGGAGAGACGGCCCGTGCCGACCATTGTCATGGTCGTTGCGTTTTTGCGAGCAAGGTAATCAGCAGCAAGGGCAGAGGCTGCCGCTGTGCGACGCGCTGTAAGCTCACCGCCATCAACCAACGCTAACGGTGCACCAGTCTTGCCATCGGAGAGCAGATAAGTGGCGGAGACTGCAGGAAGACCGGCATCTGCATTACTTGGAAACACGCTTGCGAGTTTTACGCCGAAATAGGCACCTGATTGCCAGGCGGGCATGAGCAGTAAAGTGGCATCTGCTTTATCCGGCACGCCCATGGTGTGATGGTGCCGAACAGGCATTTCGCAGCCTTCTTTGAACATTGATCTCAAAGCCTCGACCAGTGGTCGGAAGGGCAGGGCGTTTTTAGTTTGGGTATCGGATAACTGTAACATACCCGTTTCTCCCTTGTAATTTGCGAAAGGATGCGCTGATGTCTCACAGGACTAGCGGGCGACGGATGTGTTTGTCACTTGAGTTTTCGCGAGAAACTGGTTGTATGCACAAAAAAGCCCGCCGTTTGTACGGCGGGCTGTCTTTTGGCTCAGCGTGCTGAGTACACGATGTCTTTGATCACATTCGGCGTGATCTTTCCATGCTCACCGATGGCTTTTAAAAAATCGCGGCTCTCGATGATGTGCATGAGCGTGTCGATGTCGTTTTGATCCGTAATGTTGGCATCTGACAGACGAATTGGCATGGCCAGTTGTTGGTAAAACTCTTCGATCGCATCAATCGTCTTCTCAGCCAGATCTTTAGATGGAGGCAGTGAGAACACTGCTGTTCCCATTTGCTCCAGTTTTGCGCGCTTCAGTTCAATCTGACTGCGTAAGAGGCTTGGCTGAATGATGACAAGCGAGTTTGCATGTCTTGGGCCGTAGAGCGCGGTCCCAGGCAGCCTGATCCGCCGCCGCTGCGCGATAAGCGACCTGACCACCATTTCGCTGCACCTCGCGACTGATCGTAGACGGGCTACGGCTCAACTGGCGGGCTATAGATCGTAAAGATGCGTTGATGCTGAGACCACGCGATATCTCTTCACGCTCTTTCAAACTCAGCGCCAGCTTACC
>NZ_LCWX01000110.1:0-28082 GCF_001431305.1 Pseudovibrio sp. POLY-S9 | reverse complement strand
ACGATGCCGATCGGCAGGGCGGATGCCTCCGGTCGGAGAAATGACAGAAAACACCGAGGAGGACTGCCGGTCAAACACACGACCAATCGAACTCATCGACTCTCCCCGCTGCCATCGATCCCAAATCTCGGCTCGTTGTGCGGCAGAATAGTAAATACGGCGGCGATACGTCATGTCGAACACTCCATCTTTATTCAAAGATTAAAGTGTTGCGACCACCAGTTGAAACCACCGCCCAAACGAGCCCTCTATTACCTTCGCCTCTACAATGTAGTGATTGCTTATTTTGTCCGTTGTGTTGCAACTTGCAGACAATGTGATCCGAGGCAACTAATCACATCTGCAGTTAAGGTGAGTTTGGCTCTTCTGAGAGATATCGACGACTCGATGAAAGAATCAGGCTGTTTGCAATCTGAGGATTGCGTGAACTTTACCGTTGGCTGCGTTAGCACTCATATCCGAGCAACTTCAACTCGCTCAATGGCTAGACACTTCACTATTTCATAGCCCACCTTGCTTAGGTATACCTAATAATGGCTGAAATATGAAACCTCGCACCTTGAGTATATGCAAGATGAATTCAGTTTTATATTTGTAATATTTTATCACTTAGTATTCATGTGTGATATTGTTATTTAATTTACTGTTAATTTATTTAAGGAAAATGGAATTTTGCAGAGATTTTATTTGCATCTCCCTTAAAGTAATAGCAGATGGATCATAGCCAATGGACAGTAAATAGTGACTCTGCGCTTTCAACGGTCGGTTTTAGTTCTAGGATTATTGTTATGGGCTTGTCCTGACGCATATGCGCAGGCTGTGATTGATGATGATAATCCCTTGGGCCCAAACCAGACGGTTGGCGGGCCCGGTTCCACACATGGAGATACTTGGAATGTTGGCGGCACGCTCGTCGTTGGTGACAACGGAGCTGGCACGTTAACTGTTCAACAAGGCGGAGACTTAACCAGTGATGTAAGCACGTTAGGTACGAATGGCTCATCAGGAACGGTGACAGTTACTGGCAGTGGTTCTACATGGACTGCAGATGGTAATCTTCGTGTTGGGCGTGGAGGGACGGGTATCTTCAATATTGAAGATGGAGCTACTGTTGCTAGTACTCAGGGCCGTGTTGGAGTGCTTGGGTCTCAAGGCACAACGACGATTACCGGAACTGGATCTTCATGGACCATTGATAACGACTTGATCGTTGGGAATGGTGGAACGGGCGATCTGATTGTCGAACAAGGTGGAGCTCTTATTACAGGTGAAAGCTCCGTTGGCGAAAACAATGGCGGTAGTGGCACTGGAGTTGTTACTATTCGAGATGCAGGTTCAACTTGGGATCTGAGTGATCGTTTGCGTGTTGGTATAGCTGGTACTGGTACTGTCAATGTTGAAAATGGCGCTAGCGTTACAAGTACAGATGGACAGCTTGGCGTTTCTAACAATTTAGGTACAGTGAATGTAACTGGAGCAGGATCAACCTGGAATGTTTCTGACGAGCTTGTAGTTGGAGCAACTGGAGCTGCTGGTGGCAACTTGGATATCTCTGATGGTGGTTCGGTTACCTCGCAAGACTCTATTGTTTCTGAATTTGCAAGCAGTAATGGAGCGGTGACAATCTCTGGTTCGGATTCAATCTGGACTGTTTCAGGAAACATAATCATTGGCCGACAAGAAGATGCAACCATTACCGTTTCCGATGGTGGGACGCTTGATACGCGTGCGAACAACACGATGGGTCTCTTCAATGGTACGGGCTCAGTTGTTGTTACGGGCACGGGCTCGAACTGGACGGCTGCAACCAATATTGTGGCAGGTCGTTCAGCTCGCGCGACCATCACACTCTCTGATGGTGGTGTTTTAGAGATTACTGGCGGAAATCGCAGATTGGTACTTGGTCAAGAAGCTGGGGCTCGTGGAACATTAAATATTGGTTCCGCGACCGGTGAGGCGGCAACAGCAGCTGGTACGTTCATTGGCAATCAAGTACGCCTGACAGCTAATCGTGATGTGATCGTTTTTAATCATACGAGTACAGATTACACATTTGATGCTGGGCTCTTTGGAGACGGCGATGTTCTCATTGAGAGCGGCACAACCACATTGACAGGGAACAACAGCTCTTACTCAGGAACCAACACGATCACGGGTGGGACGCTTCGCGTTACAGATATTGATCAACTGGATGATAGCTCTACTGTACTTAATGGTGGGAGGTTTTTATATGCTGACACAGCAAGTGGCTCAACCTCTGCACTAACGATTGGCAGTAGCGGCGGAACGATTGAGGTCTCGGAGAGCTCTGCCACTTTTACAGTTTCAAGCGAGTTGACAGGAACAGGCAACCTTAGCAAAGACGGGGCCGGCGTTCTTCGTTTGACCGGCATGAATGATTATAGCGGTGGCACGACCATAACTGATGGAAGTGTGCAGGTTGATGATATCAACAGTTTGGGAACAGGCACGACGACACTTGACGGCGGAACGCTGAGCTACAGCGGAACAACAAGTGCCACATATTCAAATCTTGTCTTAAGTGCTGCAGGCGGCGCCTTGGAAGTTACTGAGAGTTCTGGGACACTTGAGGTTAGCAGCGATCTTTCGGGAACAGGGATCTTAACCAAGCAGGGCAGCGGGACATTGGTTCTCTCTGGGACGAACAGCTACAGCGGTGGGACTGTTATTTCAGCGGGAGTACTGCAAGTTGATGACCTGAACCGTCTTGGCACGGGATCCACTACCCTCAATGGTGGGTCTCTCAATTACACAGGTACAAGCGCTGTCACCCTCGCGGATTTGGTTTTAGGTTCCGCTGACAATACGCTTGATGTCAGCAACAGTGTAGCGAGTATTACGGTTTCGAGTGACCTTTCGGGCACGGGCAGCTTAACCAAGAGCGGAGCCGGTACTCTCATCCTCACCGGTACCAACACCTATAGCGGCGGAACAACAGTTTCATCGGGAACGCTGCAAGGCGATAGCTTAAACATTCAGGGAGACATGTCTGTCGCCAATGGGGCTACTGTGGCCTTTACTCAAGCGACAAACGGAACCTATAGCGGAGACCTTTCCGGCTCTGGTGCACTAACGAAGACCGGATCTGGTATATTGACCTTATCAGGTAACAACTCCAGCTACTCCGGTATTATCTCCGTTAATGGCGGTGGGTTGTCGATCTCGGCTGCCAATCAGCTGGGTACAGGGACCACTACACTCAATGGCACCTCCCTTAGCTATACAGCAAGCACCAATGCCACCTTATCGACCGTGGCTTTGGGGACAGGTGCCAGCACGTTCGATGTGACTAGTGCCGCAGGTGCTCTGACGCTTTCCGGCAACTTGGCCGGTGCAGGCAGCCTGATCAAGACCGGAGCAGGCACTCTTGTCCTATCCGGCACCAACACCTTTAGCGGCGGGGCGACCGTTTCTGTGGGAACCTTGCAGGTCTCTCAGGTCTCTCAGCTGGGCACAGGAACCACCACACTGGACGGAGCCACGCTGGCTTTTAGCGGAACTGGAACGCAAAGCTATAACGCGCTGACTGTTGGAGCTTCCGGGGGTACGGTAGAGGTGCAAAACGTTAACAGGACGTTGCAGCTTACGAACACTGTAACCAGCACAGGAGCCTTCACCAAGACGGGCGGCGGTTCGCTTGTATTCAATAGCAGTAGCAACTCATTTGGAGCGAGCCTGACGGTTCAGCAAGGAACGTTGCTGATTGGCGATACGACAGACTTTAACACTGCATCTGTTCAAGCCGGTTTTACAATTGCCTCTGGGGGACGTCTGGGCGGGCATGGAACTGCCAGTGGCAGTGTGACACTGGACGGCGGCGTTATCGCCCCCGGCGCTTCGTTCGGCATAATTACGCTCGGCAGTCTGGATGCGACTGGCACTGGCGGCACGCTGGAAATGGAGTTTGGCTCTGATCCGGTATCTGGAATGACAAATGTTGATCAAATCCAGATCCTCGTGGGTGGTAGCGTGGACCTGAACGACATTGCGCTTGATCTCGTCAACGTTATGGGTCCAACACCGGTCAAAATAGGCGATGAGTTCGTCATTATCGACAATCTCTCCGCACCGGGGACAGAGCCACCGACTGGCACGTTCAGTTCAGTTAGCCATGACATGTTCATGTTAGATGTGAACGTTATCTACGGTATTCCCGGAGACGGTAATGATGTTGCGATCCAGTTCATCCGAAGTTCCAATAACTTCGATGGCCTGGCAGATACGCGCAACGAATATGCAGTCACACAGGCATTGGATTCCATTAATGAGAGCGGCGAACTCTTCACACAGCTTGCGCCCATGAACAACGTTCAGATTAAAGCTCTTCTCGATCCCCTTGCCGGTGAAATCAACGCTTCAACCCGTGCAATCCTTCTTGCAGACAGCCGCTTCCTGCGACAAGCGGTGAATGACCGCCTTTACAAGGCCCACAGCGCTTTTGCTGCAGACGTGGATGACAACACCGTTTCCCGCACGGTCAGCAACTTTGCGATGTGGGGACAGGTCTACGGCAGCTGGGGTCAATTCTTCTCCGATGGCAATGCTCGCACCACAGGTAGAAGCGTCGGCGGCGTTCTGGTTGGTGTTGATGCGACCTACTTTGACATGGTGCAGCTGGGTGTGGTTGCAGGCTTTGGCAGAACATCCATCGACATCAGTTCCATCGATGCATCATCTGACAGTGACAGCTACAGTGTCGGCGGCTACGCCAGTGCCAATCCGATCGACAACGTCAAACTGCGCGGAGGTGTTGCCGGTACATGGTACAACATTGCAACTGATCGCGATGTAAGCCTCTTCCCGGAAGAAACACTGTCATCTGACCAGTTCGCCGGTTCTGTGCAAGTGTTTGGTGAGCTTGGGTATACGTTGGAAAGCACCTACGGCAATCTGGAACCTTTCGCAGGAGTTGCCTATGCTTACCTGTCCGGCCCCGGCTTCAACGAAACCGGCGGCGCAGCAGCACTCAAAGCAGATGGACAATCCAACTCCCTCACTTTCCTGACGCTGGGAACTCGTGGCGAGTTTGATCTTTCCAACTACCTTTATGGAGACACAAGCTTTGTTGGCTTGGCTGCATGGCAATACTCTTCCGCCGATACGCTCGACTACACCCAAAGCTTCATCGACAGCGGCAACCCTTTCACCGTCGCCAGCGTCCCAATCGCCCGCAACGTGGCCCTGATCGAAACCGGCCTTGAATCCCGGCTGGCCGAGCACATCCAACTCAACATCAACTACTACGGCCTCCTCGCCGACCAAACCCTAGACCACGGCGCCAACGCAAGACTATTCGTGCAGTTTTAAGCTGAGAAACGGAGTGCGCTAAGAGGTGTCGGGCAGCTATTTAGAACAGACTGATCAATTTGCCGAAATATGAGGTATTTGCCACTTTAAGTTATGCTCGTAGTTACGACATCCAGTTCAGTCAATCTTCTTAAGGTCCGCCTTATCGGAATCAATCCGATGATCTGGCAGTGGGATGAAGCAAAGTATCATTCTGAATAGCGAGATATTCGGCACTTTTCACTTCAAACTTAAAATAGAATTCCTTAATTGAATTCCCATTCGATTATTGTGTCGACGCTGACACGTGCTCGGGTGAGGATGAAATTGAGTTCATAGATCAGTTTCTTAATGAGATTAGCTAATCCGTACTCAATCCTTGATAGAAAAGCTGGAAGGACTACTCATGACCCTGATTACAAGAAAGTGACAAAACCGAGTTTTGGTCGAATGATATTGGGGCTTGAAAGTGCTTGGTATGGTAAGTTTGCCTTGAAGCTCTGTCGACTGATGACAGCGCCCTATCAACTTTTGGGGAGTGTCAATCTAAGTAGTCGCTGGAGAAATGACAGCTAGTGACGGCATTCACAGCTTTTCCAAAGGTAAGATATAGGAGGAATTGAGGGGCTCAGTAGAGCAAAATCGGATTCTGAAACGTTCTCATTTGTTGACATAGTGCTGACACAAGGCCTAAATGCAAAAAGCTCCCGGAGGGGAGCTTTGCTAAACCTCTTTATATACCATGAGGTTAAATGGTGAGCCCGCACGGGTTCGAACCGTGGACCTACTGATTAAAAGTCAGTTGCTCTACCAGCTGAGCTACGGGCTCTCGGCGGGACCGTTAGGTCGCTGCCTGTGAGGGGTCTTCTAAGGATTGCAGGGGCTTAGCGCAAGCGCTTTTTTCGATTTTCCACACGGAGCGTTTTTTGCGCTTATTTACCGTTCTTATGTTGTCTAAGCGATGAAATTACTGAAACCAATTCAGTGTAAATGTGAGTAGTTAAATAATGTTGGGTTTCGTTTCCTTGTTTTTCCAATTGGCACGTTCTTTATCTGGCAGAGTGTAGGGTGCGGTGCACAAAATGCGCTTTCCGCTATAATCTGCTCTAAGGTGGGAGAGCGCTGCAATCGTCTCGTTCATCCCTTGGTTTTTGGGGTATTATTAGTTCTCTAGGTGAAATAACGTAGAGATATTGTTTGAAATGAAGCGTGATACTTCACAAAATCTGTAATACCTTAGTATACTATTTTGTGGAAGCAATCGGCAGTTTGCTGGTGTATCACCTGATTTTTGGCAGTTTTTCGTGAAATATCTGTGGGGCTTTCGCGTGTGCGAAATGCTCATATACCTAAAAAATATTATTTGAATCAGTTTGTTAGGTGAATAGATATGCAGCTTGGTTGTTGCCGGTGGCTTTGAGAGTTTACTGGTAATCCAAGCAATAGATGTGTACGTATTTCACCGCTTTTGGCATCTTTCATTCTGTGCCAGTGGGAAATAGGCGTGTCTGATGGTTAAAATGCCAAGATTTCCTATTCGCGATACCGTGAGTAGCGGGATCGCGCAATTACAACTTAAGTGGAGGTTCGTATGAAACTTAGCAATGTTGCAGTTGGAGCTGCGCTAATTGCGGTTAGCGTTGCAACTGGAGCTTCGGCAGAAAATCGTTTCGTATCCATCGGCACCGGCGGTGTTACCGGTGTTTACTACCCAACTGGTGGTGCGATCTGTCGTCTTGTAAACAAGACCCGTAAAGAGCACGGTATCCGTTGTTCTGTAGAATCTACTGGTGGTTCTGTTTACAACATCAACACCATTCAAAATGGTGAGCTGGAGTTCGGTGTTGCTCAGTCTGACGTTCAGGCGAATGCATACGAAGGTCGCTCCCAATGGGATGGCAAGCCTTTCGGTGAGCTGCGCTCTGTATTTTCTGTACATCCTGAGCCAGTAACAATGCTTGCTTCTAAAGGTTCCGGCGTAAACAACTACACCGACCTTAAGGGTAAGAAAGTCAACATCGGCAACGCAGGTTCCGGTCAGTATGCGACATGGCAGCTTCTTGAAAAAGAAGGTATCGTGAACAAGGCTGATCTCGCTCTGGCGACTGAGCTGAAGTCTGCAGAAGCTGGTTCTGCACTTTGTGACGGCAAAATCGATGCTTACTACTGGCTGGTTGGTCACCCATCTGCATCTACTCAGGAAACTGTAAGCACCTGTGATGCGCAGCTTGTAAACGTTGAAGGTAAAGCGATCGACGATCTGGTCGACAAATACTCCTTCTACCGTAAAGCAACTATCCCAGCAGGCATGTACAACAACGCGGAAGACATCAACACCTTTGGTGTTGGCGCAACCTTCGTTTCTTCCGCTGCAGTGCCTAACGATGTTGTTTACGTCATTGTTAAATCTGTCTTCGAAAACTTCGACGACTTCAAAAAACTGCACCCTGCATTCAAAAACCTGAAAGAAGAAGAGATGATCAAGGCTTCCTTGACAGCTCCTCTGCATGACGGTGCAGTGAAGTACTACAAAGAACGTGGTTGGATGTAATCTACCCAAGTTTTCTACGATGCGGGGCTGTTCTGGCCCCGCATTTTTTGGCTTTCTATGAGATTTAGTAGGTTTCTTGCTCTGCCTTTACAGCTAAGGCAAAGGGGGAACTGTATTTGGGGGTGCAAATGAGTCCAGAACGACACAAAGCGCAAGTTGATGCGCAAGAATTGGTCGCTCAGGCAGATACCGGCGCACGAAGCCTGGCCGGTGGGCTAGGCGTGATGATTGCTGCCATTGCCTTTATCTGGTCCGTCTTTCAGCTTTATGTGGCCTCGAACGTTCCATTTTGGTTGAATGATACCTTTGGCATCAATCTCATTTTCAACAATTCCGCAGTTAGAAACATTCACCTGGCATTTGGCCTGGTGCTTGCTGCTTTTGCATACCCTCTGTTTTCCCGCAGTCCACGACATACCATACCGTGGTATGATTGGGTGCTCGCATTTTTAGGCGCTGCGGCTTGTCTCTACCTTGTGATTATGCGCTCTGAGATCGCTAATCGCGCCGGTCTTCCAACTCAGATGGATCTGATTGTGGCCACCACTGGCCTGACTGTGCTTGCGATTGCGGTTTACCGGAGCCTTGGTCTGCCTCTCGTTATTGTTGCTGCGGTTTTTGTTGGCTACGCAATGTTTGGCAACTCTCCTTGGCTGCCAGACGTCATTCAATGGCGCGGAGCTTCCTACGGTAAGGCCATGTGGCATTACTGGATTCAGGAGGAGGGTGTCTTTGGTGTTGCTGTTGGCGTTTCGGCGTCCATGATCTTCCTGTTTGTGCTGTTTGGTTCGCTGCTGGAGAAAGCTGGCGCGGGTAACTACTTTATCAAGGCCGCGTTTGCGCTTCTTGGGCATTTGCGCGGTGGCCCTGCAAAAGCGGCGGTTCTTGCCTCTGCGATGAGTGGTCTTTACTCTGGCTCTTCCATTGCGAATGTTGTGACCACTGGTACGTTCACCATTCCTTTGATGAAGCGGACCGGCTTTCCTGCTGAAAAGGCGGGGGCGGTTGAGGTGGCTTCCTCTGTGAATGGTCAGCTGATGCCGCCTGTGATGGGGGCTGCAGCCTTCCTGATCGCTGAATTCACTGGCACCAGTTATCATCAGGTTGTTATTCACGCCTTCATTCCAGCCGTGATTTCTTATATCGCACTGGTGTACATCGTGCATCTTGAAGCGTTGAAGATGAACCTGAAAGGTCTGCCTAAGCCTCCGGTTCATGTAACCATTTTGCAGCGCCTGATTGGTGTTTTGACAGGCTTTATCGGTATCACACTTGTGGGTGCTGCCGTGTATTACGGTCTGGGCTGGACGAAGACTGCATTCCCGGCACTTACGTTCCCTGTTGTGCTAGCGTTGTTTGCTGCTGGCTATTTGTGGTTGGTGTATATCGCCGCGCAGGTTTCAGACCTTGAGGTGGACGATCCTAATGCGCCGGTGAGTGAGTTGCCTGCTGCTGGTGATGTTGGCCGTACCGGTTACTACTTCATCCTGCCGATCGTTGTTCTGATCTGGTGTATTCTCGTCGAGCGGTTCTCACCCTCCCTGTCTGCGTTCTACGCGACTATGGCGATGACCTTCATCGTTGTGACCCAGCATCAGTTGAAAGCTCTCTTCCGTAAAGAATCTCAGGCCGGCCGCACATGGCAGGGTATTGTGGACTTCGTTGAAGGCATGATCGGCGGTGCTCGCAACATGATCGGCATTGCGGTTGCGACCGCTGCTGCAGGTATCATCGTGGGGACTGTGTCCTTGACCGGCATGCACCAGATGATTGCTGCATTGGTTGAGTTCCTGTCTGGCGGTAACCTGTTGCTGATGCTGGTGCTGGTTGCGGTGATGAGTTTGATCCTTGGTATGGGGCTACCAACCACGGCGAACTACCTTGTTGTGTCCTCTCTGATGGCGTTGGTTGTTGTGGACCTTGGTGAGCAGACCGGATTTATTGTTCCGCTGATCGCAGTTCACTTCTTCGTCTTCTATTTCGGTATTATGGCGGATGTGACGCCTCCGGTGGGGCTAGCCGCCTTTGCGGCAGCTGCGATCAGTCGTGGTGATCCGATCAAGACCGGTGTTCAGGGCTTCATTTATTCTTTGCGTACTGCAGCCCTCCCGTTCCTGTTTATCTTCAACACGGATCTTCTGCTGATTGATGTTGAGCCACTTCAGGCTGTCTTCGTCTTTATCGTCTCTGTGGTGGCGATGATGTTGTTTGCTGCGGCAACGCAAGGGTACTTCTTTGCGCGCTCCCGTCTGTGGGAATCTGTAGCGCTGCTTCTCATTGCGTTTACGCTGTTCCGTCCGGGCTTCTGGCTCGATCAGGTGCAGGATCCATACGTAACTGCTACAGGTCCGCAAATCATGGAGATGGTTGGTGAAGCTCAGCCGGGTGATATGGTGCGTCTTAACCTCGCAGGTCCGGATTTTGATGATATGGATAAAATCCTGACACTGACATTGCCTCTATCAATTGGTGAGGAGCAGGGGGCTGACGCACGACTTGATGCATCTGGTCTGGTTACCATGCAGGATGATGGAGCTGTGGTGCTTGATGAACCATTCCCAGGCACGACATTTGCTGAAAAACTGCAGGGCTTTGACTTTTACGGAGATGTTCCGGTTGTGATCGTAAGCTCTCAGGTGGATGCAGAACGACTGCCAAAACAGCTGTTCTACATTCCAGCTTTGCTTCTGCTCTTGCTGGTTGTTGCACTTCAACGTCGACGCCAAACACAGCCCGCTTTTTAAGCGGGCTGTGTCATAAAACTATAATTTTTGAGGAGTTGGGAAATGTACTCCAATATCTTGCTGCCTTTGGATTTGAACGAAGAAAGCAGCTGGAAAACTGCGCTTCCCGTGGCTGTTGATCTGGCTCGTCATTACAAAGCTCAGCTTCATGTGGTGACGGTTCTGCCGGACTTTGGCAAATCTATCGTTGGTGGTTATTTCGCTCGCGAGTTTGAAACTGAGGCCTTGGAGCGTACGCGTGAGGCTCTTGAAGAGTTTCTTGATACGCAGCTTCCTGATGAGGAGCTGGATGTGAAAGGGCATATTGCTCACGGAACGATCTATGAAGAGATCACAAGCGCAGCAGATAAGCTGGGCACTGATCTGATTGTTTTGTCCTCGCATCGTCCTGAGCTGAAAGACTTCCTGCTTGGACCGAATGCGGCGCGTGTCGTGCGCCATGCCAACCAGTCTGTTCTGGTTGTACGTGACAACTAAAGGTCACAGTTGATATTTGTGGTTGACGGTAGGTAGCTGTTCTTACCTACCGTTCACCAAAATGTGTCGCAGATTTTCTTGCCTGTTTGACGAAACACATCCAACTTTCAGCAAAATTGTATATATAAGCCTTGGTGATCTATTGATGGACTATGATGTCGTCACGCTTCCGTGCGTGCAAACGTCAGGTCATGTGGATGCATTCCAAGTGGAATTAGGATAGCTATATGTTGCAAGACATCACCCTTTGGGGCGCTTTTTTCGCAGGCATTTTGTCTTTTGTTTCTCCCTGCGTATTGCCGCTGGTGCCGCCTTATCTTGGGTATATTGCTGGTTTGTCCATCGAAGAGGTGACGAGCGAAGATAAGAGCGCTGCACAAAGTAATCGGGTTATGGTTGCCGCAATGTGTTTCGTTGCCGGTTTCTCAACCGTGTTTGTGTTGCTTGGTGCAAGTGCTTCATTCCTTGGTCAGTTTGTTCTGCAGTATTCGCAGTATCTTGCCTATTTGGCTGGCGGCATGATCATTATTATGGGCCTGCATTTTCTTGGCGCCTTTAAAATTGGGTTCCTTTACCGCGAAGCGCGTGTGCAGATTGATCGTCAGCCGGGTGGTTTTGGCGGTGCTTATCTGATGGGGCTTGCTTTTGGTTTTGGCTGGACACCGTGTATCGGCCCAGTTCTGGCAAGTATTCTCTTGATTGCGGGTACGCAGGCCTCCGTTAATCAGGGTGTTATTCTGCTCGCTGCCTATGCGCTGGGTATTGGTGTGCCATTCATGATTGCTGCGATGTTTGCAGGGCCGTTTATGGGCTTCATGGCGCGCTTTCGTAAGCACATGGGGATGGTTGAAAAGGTGATGGGTGCGTTTCTCGTGCTCACCGGTGTTGGTTTCCTGACCGGTTACATTCAGGCATTTTCCTTCTGGTTGCTCGAAACCTTCCCGGTCTTTTCGCAGATCGGCTAATGGACGCTCCAGATTTTGAGATGAAAAAAGCAGGCTCTAGGGCCTGCTTTTTTGTGCTTGGTGTATTGCTTTAGTTTCTAAGCGCTGGCTTTTCGCCGGAATAAGCTTGCTGGCAAGGTTGCCAGCAAAAGCCCTGCCATGATTGGGATGAAGCCCAGATAATGGAACGCCTGGAGTTGCTCTCCCAAAAACAGGACTGCCATGCCGACACCATATGGTGTCATCAGGTACATGAACATGCCAGCGATCGATGGCCCAACCAGTCGGATGCTGAACTGGTAAGTCAGGAAAGAGGCCACTGAAGCGATTAGTGCGACGCCTGCGATAGACATCCAGACTTCACCTGTATCCGGTATCGAGGCTGTGATCGCCATTTCAGCGACTGCAAATGGTGCCAGAATTATGGTTCCAAGAATGGCGAGGATTGCAAACAAAGGAGCTGTAGAGATTGCTTGTAACTGGCTTTTCTTGATGAGTACGGAGTAAATTGCCCAACTCAGCGTACACAGGGCAAACAACAAGTCGCCGCTGTTAAGTTGCAAGTTGAGCAGGTTGCCGAGTGAGCCTTTGGTTACAATCACAAAGACACCGATGATGGCGAGTGAGATCCCGGCAAACTCCCTTATGGCTACTGCTCGCCCTCTGAAGAGCCATTCAAGCGCCAGGATAAGGGCAGGGGCAGCTGAATAAATCAATGTTCCGTTGGTCGCTGATGTTTCTTTTAGAGCCAGATAGACAATAGCTCCGCAGATCCACATTGCAAGGAATGCCATGAAGCTGAGGAGCTTCAGGTTTTTGCGGATCAACGGCATGTTGGTTTTGAGCTCACGGTATGTGAACGGCAGAAGAATAAGTGAGGCAAGGCCCCATCTAAAAAAAGCAAGGGTCCACGGCTCTGTATGGGCAATGGCTGGTTTGGCAATTATTATGTTGGAGCTCATGAAAATGGGCATGAGAAACAACAGGGCGTATGTTGAGGCCCAATTTGAGCTCGAAGATGAATGAGACACGCGTGGTATTCCGAAAAGACCTGCAAGGCATGGAGATACGCTCACGTCATTGCTGACAAGCGCCTCAATGCTTAGGTGCTAAAAGATGAGAGCAACTTATTGGAAAATGGTTGGCAAGCAATTGACTTTTTCTCGCGCCAGTCTTGCGCACACAACAGCGGTGTCTGCAGCGTTGTAAAACGGGCCCGCTGTCAGCGTGTATTTTGTAGCGCCATCTACTTTTGCAGCGGAAACGCGTTTCTTCAGTTTTCCGAGCAGGAGAGGATTGTCTTCCCTCAGCCTTTGCCACTTGCTTTCCAGTGAGTTTGCATCTTCGAAATTGCCCAGTTCAATGGCAAAGGACGTGCGCAGAATTCTTCGAGTCCCTGATTGGCGGAGCTTGCCTGCTGCCGGTGTTTTTTGAAACTCAGGCAGATCGAGAGCGGATGCCTTCTCAGGAATGGAGGCGACTGTCTCTGGATTGGAGGCTTTTGGTAAGGCGATGGCCGCACGTGTACCAACTTCGGAAAGCTTGATTTCTGGCAGGGGACTTGCTGTGGTGATTGGCGCTGAAGCTTGCAAGAGTTCAGATGCTGGCAGGGTTTCTATTGGTGTCGCCGGTTTTTGCTTCGGCTTTACCGAGGTTTTGGCTGATGCCGCGGGTATTTCAGCTTCTGATGTTTTGTGCGCTGCTGCTTCATCAAGCGCTTTAACATGACTTGATAGTCTGCGGTTTTGCTCTGTGAGACGCAGTACAGAACGACGTAAAGATATGATTTCTTCCCTCACAGCATGCAATTCTTTTGAGTTTTGCAGGTTCTGTTGTGATTCGTTTCCGCGGGTATTTTCATACACTTGGAACGCGTTTTGCGCTGTTTGACTGCCAATAGAGGCGGTTGTGGTAACCGGGCCGGGAGCGGGGAGAGGGAGTGTGATCTGCGAATAAAGTGCCTGTTGGGAGGCGAATTTGCCAGGCATCTGCACTGCGGATGCGGCGAGGGCGACAAACGAGAGCGCAGCAATACCCCATGCAAGAACGGTAATGCGTTCTCGCAGTACTTTCGGTTCCTGTCGTAACTCGTTGATTTTATGAGGAAGTCTCAAAGCTTCCAGTCGCCTCGTACTCGAATCTAATCCTAACTACATATATTTTTATGGTTAACAAAATGTAAGCGTAATCTGAGGGATGTGCATTAAACAATATCAGCTACTTCTGATGAGTGTGTTGATTTTCCTGGTGAAAGCTCTGGGATGTTCTTTGAAATGCCAAAGCATTCGTGCAATTTGCCTGTCAGTTTGTAATTCTAGGTTCCCACGGGGTTTGCATGTCCAATAGTTCTTGTTTGGCAATTGTTCTGGCTGCTGGATTAGGAACGCGTATGCGTTCGGCCTTGCCAAAGGTGATGCACGAAATTGGCGGATTGCCACTTGTCGGACATGTCCTGAATTCTGTTATGCATGCTGGTGCTGATAAAGTCGCTGTTGTGGTTGGCCCAGAGATGGCGAAGCTGGAAGAGCATGTCGCCCTGCGCGCTCCACACGCGACCTGTCATGTTCAGGTTGACCGACTGGGCACTGCGCATGCTGTGAAAGCTGCCAAGGAGGCTTATAACGACGCCTCTGATCATGTTCTTGTTCTTTTCGGAGATACTCCGCTTGTGAAGGCTGACACGCTGCACCGTTTGCGCGAGCGCTTGTCTGGCGGGGCGGATGTTGTTGTGCTCGGCTTTGAAGCTGAGAACCCATACGGTTATGGTCGCTTACTTGAAAGTGATGGCGAACTTGTTGCGATCCGAGAGGAAAAAGAAGCAACAGATGAGGAACGCAGAGTCACTCTTTGTAATGCGGGTATCATGGCGTTCAAGGGCAAGGCTCTGCCTGATTTGATTGCTGAAATCAAAAACGACAACGCCAAGGGTGAATATTACCTGACGGATGCCGTTGAGGTTGCGCGCAACAAAGGGATGAAGGTTGTTTCTGAACTTGGTGATGAAAAAGAAGTTCAGGGCATCAATAACCGGGCTCAACTTGCCTCCTGTGAAGCTGTGTTCCAGCAAGTCCAACGCGAAACTTTCATGGAAAACGGTGTGACATTGCGCGCACCAGAGACCGTCTATTTCTCATTTGATACCGAGATTGAACCGGATGTCATTGTGGAGCCGAATGTGGTGTTTGGCCCGGGTGTACATGTTGATGGTGGAGCTCGTATCCGTGCGTTTTCTCATCTGGAGAATGCGCATGTGAGTAATGATGCGACCGTTGGTCCTTATGCCCGGCTGCGTCCAGGTGCTGAGATTGGCGAGGGGGCTCATATTGGCAATTTTGTTGAGATCAAGAATGCAAAGGTTGAGGCTGGTGCAAAGGTCAATCATCTCTCTTACATTGGTGATGCGCGCATCGGTGCGAAGTCCAACATTGGAGCGGGTACAATCACCTGTAATTATGATGGCTATCTGAAACATCACACAGATATCGGCGCAGGCAGTTTTGTTGGCTCAGACAGCGTGCTTGTTGCCCCGGTTAAGCTGGGTGATGGCGCTTTTGTTGCTGCCGGATCTGTGGTGACCTCTGATGTGCCAGCGGACGCATTGGCGATTGGCCGAGGCCAGCAGGTCAACAAAGAAGGGCGTGCTGCTGTAATGCGTGAAAAGCTTGCCGCGGCTAAAGCTTCAAGAAAGGGCTGAGTAATATTGATGCACATTGCTGAGGTTGGCGGTGTGCTTACTCAATTATCCTCAAGCTGTAACGAAACGAAACACGGATTGATTTCCCTCGCATAGAAGCATCAGGCTAAAGACTTGGCCTAAAGTTGATGCTCGCACCAGTTGCGAGGTGGGAATTCAAGGAGAACATATATGTGCGGTATTGTCGGAATTTTGGGGCAGACACCTGTTGCACCATTGCTGGTAGATGCGCTGAAACGGCTTGAGTATCGCGGATATGACTCTGCTGGTATTGCAACTGTCCAAAATGGTGAGTTGGTTCGCCGTCGTGCGAAAGGGAAACTGCGCAATCTGGAAGCTGTGCTGGAAGGCAACCCTCTTGGCGGCGTGAGTGGCATTGGCCACACTCGTTGGGCGACGCATGGTGCTCCGACTGTTGAGAATGCACATCCACACGCTTCTGACGGTGTGATGGTGGTTCACAACGGTATTATCGAGAATTTCCTCGAGTTGCGTGAAGAGGTGCGCAGTGCGGGAGTGAAGCTTTCCACTGAAACGGATTCTGAAGTTGTTGCGCATCTCATATCACTGGAAGTGAAAAGCGGTAAGTCTCCGCAGGATGCTGTTGCTGCCGTTCTTCGCCGCCTGAAAGGTGCCTTTTCGCTCGCAATTTTGTTTGCTGATCAGGATGATCTGATGATTGGCGCACGCCGCGGCTCGCCGCTTGCTGTTGGGTATGGTGAGGGCGAAATGTTCCTCGGCTCTGACGCAATTGCGCTGTCTCCGTTTACTGACCGCATCAGTTACCTTGAAGAGGGTGACTGGGTTGTTGTGACACGCGCTGGCGCACAGATCTTTGATGAAAACAATGTTGCTGCCGAGCGGGCTGTTCACACATCCAGTGTGAGTTCTACCATGATGGACAAGGGCAACTACCGTCACTTCATGGCAAAAGAAATTCATGAGCAACCAGAAGTCTTAGGTCATGCAATTTCGCAGTACCTGAAGTTCAATGAGGGTAAAGTCACTCTGCCTGAGGGGAATGATTTTGATTTCTCCAAGATCAATCGGCTTGTGATTTCCGCATGCGGTACTGCGTATTACGCGGGTCTGACTGCAAAGTATTGGTTTGAGAAATATGCTCGCCTTCCAGTAGACATCGATATCGCTTCGGAGTTCCGTTATCGCGAAATGCCTCTGGGCGAAGGTGATCTGGCTCTGTTTATTTCTCAGTCCGGTGAAACGGCAGATACCCTTGCATCGCTGCGCTACTGTAAAGAGCAGGGCATGACCATCGGCGCTGTGGTGAACGTGCCTGAGAGCACGATTGCACGTGAATCTGATCTGGTGTTCCCGATCTTTGCTGGGCCGGAAATTGGCGTTGCGTCTACGAAAGCCTTCACCTGTCAACTGGCTGTTCTTGCCAGTCTTGCTGTTCTTGCTGGTCGTCAGCGTGGAAACTTGAGTGAAGATCATGAAAAAGAGTTGGTTGGTGCACTTTCTGAGCTACCTGCACACGCGATGCAGGCTTTGAAGCTGGAGCCACAGATCGAAAAGCTGGCACCGTGGATGTCCAAGAAGCATCATGCGCTGTTCCTTGGCCGTGGCACGAGCTTTCCGCTGGCGCTGGAAGGGGCTTTGAAGCTGAAAGAGCTTTCCTACATTCATGCAGAAGGCTATGCAGCAGGCGAGCTAAAGCACGGCCCGATTGCGCTGATTGACGAGAACATGCCGGTTCTGGTTGTCGCCCCATTCGATGGTGTTTACGAAAAAACTGTTTCCAACATGCAGGAAGTGGCAGCTCGTGGCGGCGAGATTGCTCTGTTCACAGATGAAAAAGGCGCCGAGGCTGCAGGTGTTGCTGCTGACCAGATGATCATTCTGCCAGAACTTCCTGAAATCGTTGCACCACTCATCTACGCTCTACCACTGCAAATGCTGTCCTACCACACCGCTGTCTTCATGGGCACAGACGTGGACCAGCCACGTAACCTGGCGAAATCCGTTACGGTTGAATAGTTGCTCAGAAAAACTGTTGGTTTTTGTCAGTAAGTAATAAAGTTCCATACTGAAACCGCCGGTATTATGCTTGCTTTGCGAACAGTGACCGGCGGTTTTTTTCATGGCAGGTAAGAGTAAAGCGTTTTCTGACGCCAAGTTTGCAAAGATGATCAAAGAGAGACGGGGCAGTGGTGAGTATTCTGAATACAAGCCCTGGCTAACGGTTCGGGATTTACCGTCTCTTGGAAGGGTACATAGCGTCTTCGGTCATAAGTCGAAGAGAACCCATCACCTGCTGTCTGACCTCGAACTTTCAGTGTTCCTGCTGCTTGAATGGCATAGTGAAGTTACGCAAATCCGCGAGCAGTTCCCCCTTGAAAGAGATGATACGTGCAAGCTGGCGCTCGAAGCCGGAACTAAGCATCCTAATCTAGCTGGCGTTGACCAGTATATGCCCTCTGACTTCTTGGTGGACACGAGTGATGAGCAGACACCTAGATTTGCCTTACAGGCGAAGTATAAAGACGCGCTGCAAGACGCTCGCACAATTGAAAAACTAGAGTTAGAGCGGCGATACTGGCAGGCAAAGGGTGTGCCGTGGTACCTTATCACGGAACGCGAAGTGCCAGCTGTCGTTACCAAGAATATAAAGTGGGTCCACCCGGCAATGCGGGAGGAAGAAGGCCGTATTGAGCTAACGCTAGAGCAGATGGAATTCTACGGTCATCATTTTAAAAATAACCCAAACAAGACAGTAATCTCCATCTGTAAGGACCTGGACATGGCCTATGAGTTGCCACCTGGCCAGTCTCTTCAAGAGATACGACAGCTTTTAGCCAAGCGATACTTCACCTTCGATATCTTCGTTCCAATCACTAAGCTCAAGGCGAAAGAGCTGGAAGCAGGAGATCTGGGTTTTATCCGGGAGGCGTATCTTGTTTCAAATCAATGAAGTGCTGAGTTTTGATTAACGCCGCTACCGCATTTTGCAGCTGATGGGCGAGCACTTGGTGTGGATCGATATAGATGACAAGTCGGCTTTTCCCGAGATCGCATCGACTGATGAGCTCAGATCCCCCCTCAGAAGAACTGCCGTCCAACTGGCAGATGGTGCATTTCTACAAGCGCGAGTACCAGCAGGCTGATACACTGAAGAAACGGGTGTCTGCAATTGAGTACAACAAGGATGTCAGACCTTTACGCAGCACCGCGAATACGCAGGTGCTCGGACCGGGTTCCCGCTATGAGATCGATGCGACCATAGCCGACATTTACCTGGTATCCGACAGTGAGCGCGGCAATATCGTTGGCCGGCCTGTGGTGTACATGGTGGTTGATGTATTGAGCCGCATGGTTGCCGGCTTTTACATCGGCTTCGAGACACCCTCTTATGCTGCGGCGATGCAGGTTCTCTTTATGGCGGTAACCGAAAAGACAAGCTACTGCAAGGAAATGGAGTTCGACGTTGACATCAACGACTGGCCAAGCGTTGGTGTTCCCGATGCTGTCTTAGCCGACCGGGGCGAACTGCTTGGGCACCAGATCGAAAATCTTGAGAGCAATTTCTCTGTCAGGATAGAGAACACGCCACCCTACAGAGGTGATGCGAAAGGCATTGTTGAACGAAACTTCAAAACAATTCAGAGTTCTTTTGGTCCCTTTGTACCAGGCCATGTATCCAGTAGCACAATTAAGAAACGCGGTGGCAAGGACTATCGGCTGGATGCTAAGCTGTCGGTAAGGGATTTTTCTCAGATTATCCTGTCGTCCGTGCTTTGCCACAATCAATACGCCGTCCTTGAGAAGTACGACAGGGAGGCTGACATGCCGACGGATCTTCCTGCCACACCGATCCATTTGTGGAACTGGGGACTACAGCACAGGACCGGGCGCCTGCATCAGTCTGATCCAGATGCGCTTTGTATAGCCTTACTGCCGAGAAAAAGAGCAACTCTTTCAGAGCTTGGGGCCCGTTTGTTTGGGGTCTATTATTCATCAACAGAGTTCCTTCTGCTTGGATGGACGCATCGCGGCGCTCATGTAAAGCGTCCAGCGAGCATTGAAGCTGCTTACGATCCTTTGGTCGCAGACCGGATTTACCTGTTCCCGGAAAAGGGCAGTAACAAGTATTGGATCTGTAACCTTTCCGAGCGTTCTCGCGAGTTCCGCGGGTGTTCGTTCTGGGATGTGTGGCAAGCCCGGGATGAGCAGAAGAATACAGCAGCGACTGCCAAGGTGCAGTTAAAAACCAAGAAACGCCAGCATGAGGAGTTCGTGATTGAAAAGATTGCTCATGCTGAGAAGTCTGCGCCCGACACTTCGGCGGAACCCAAAGTGCAGCGGATCCGTGCCATCAATGAGAACAAGCGTCACGAAAAAGCAGGGGAGCGCGCAAAGAAGGCACATCGTCCTGAGGCTGAAAGTGAGCGTAAGTCAGGTGAGATAGTCCACCTTGCCCAGCCTGAAGCGGACCTAGATTATCCTGATTTCATTGACGAATTGTTTGAGGATGATGACTGATGCCGTTGCCGGAAAACTTCGTTGAGGCTGTATATGTTGATCCGGGCCTGGAACGCTATCGTGACAATCCATTGATTGAAGCGCTGCCACCAATCATGGACCTTTCTACGCTTAAGAAGAAGTTAGTTGGAAAGGTTGCTTTCAGGCCGCAGGATTGTTTCGAAAAGGGGCATATTCGTGCTCATCAGATTAGCGCTCTTCTAGACGATTTCTTTCAGCCTTTGTCTATGCATAAGCAATTGGAAGAAAAAATTTCAATTATGATCCGGGGTGGTTATGTAGGGTGCAATATTACCGATGGCTCTCTGAACAGGAGGATGTAGGAGGGCTACCAGAGGATCATGTCGGGTGCGGCAGATGACTTTCAGTTTGCTCAATCAAAGTCCACGGTGAAATGCTTCTCGCTGATCGGATGCTCAGGGAGCGGCAAAAGCTCGACGATAAATCGGATTCTGGCAACTTATCCGCAGGTCATCTACCACAAGCAATACAATTTTATTCAGCTGCCTTACCTTCGGATCGAATGCCCGTCTGATGGCTCTTTAAAGAGCTTGTGCCTGAATTTTTTCCGTGAGGTGGACCGCACGCTGAGCACCGCCTATGAGGAAAAGTATGCCCGCAAGCGGCACAGTACAGAAGTGCTTCTTTCTCTGATGGGGCAAGTTGCAACGCAAAGGGCTGTTGGCGTGTTGGTCATTGATGAAATCCAGCGACTAACGCTTAAGAGGTCTATCAGCAAGGAAGCTATGCTGGAGTTCTTTGTTGAGCTGGTGAACAAGGTTGGTGTGCCAGTGGTTATGGTCGGCACTCCCAAGGCGAGACCTATATTTGAAATGGAGTTGCAGGCAGGCAGGCGCAGTGCCGGTTTTGGGTCTCTGTTTTGGGAGCCGATGCAGCGCGGCCCTGTCAGAGTAGATCCCAATACAGGAAAGCAGAGAATGACAGAATGGCAGGCCTTTACTGACAAACTGTGGCGATACCAATGGTTATCTCAACGCGATGAGGTCTTAAGTGAAGAAATCCGCAATTGCTGGTTTGAGCTGTCGCAGGGTGTGATCGATATCGTGGTGAAGCTGTTCGTCCTTGCTCAGTTGCGGGCGATTTCCACGGGCTTGGAGCGGATTACGGTAAAGCTGCTGCGTACAATCTATGAACAGGAACTCAAGCCAGTGCATCCGATGTTAGACGCACTGCGTAGGGGAGATCCTGACGCAATTGTCAAATACTCTGACCTGCAGATGCCTGCGATAGACAAACGCCTTCTTGAATTACGGAAGTTAATCGATGAGCGGCAAGAAGAAAGAGAAAGTGAAGACGCATTCAACGGCAATGAAAAAGCCAAGAAGCTGTCTACTTTTTTGCAGGCAATGGGGTGCGATTCAAGGTTGCTACAGCCTTTAATAACAAGCGCCTTCAAGAAACATCCGTACCTTTCTTTACCTGACTTGGTTCAGATCGTTCTGGGCTGGTACTCTGCCACGGTACAACCGAAAACAACTAAAGCTGAGATAGTCAGACTTTCAGACTGGCATTCGCTGCCATCGGATGACTTCAGGTTCAGGTTTTCTCAGGCGGAAAAGGGATGTCTTTATGATGAACTGGCAGCAGGCAAGGAGCTGTTCGACGTTTCTAGCTGGTTAAAGAGCATGGGATGACATGTTGGGCTTTCCCCTACTTTATTGCGGTGAACTGATCTACAGCACGATTGCAAGTTGCAACTCACCGTCACTTACACTCTACTACGATTCAGTACTATGAATCAATGAGTTGTAGAAAATTATTTGCTCCTGCCTACCTTGCATTTCGCTGCGAAACTCGTACATTTGCTTACAATATGCTGACAAGAAACGGTAGGCATAGCGCAAGCGATCTGTAGGGGGATGAGGCCGTGTTTTGTACGTGGCCATTAGAGAAGCCCAAAAGGTCGTCACAAGCTGTCAGGCCGTCAGAAGCAGCAGTAATCGGGGAATACTTTTAACGTCTATTTTCGCATGTGAGGTGGTTCTTGTCACGGACCGTCAGCGGGAGAGTTTTGTCTGATGCCCAATGTTACGAAGCGGACGGTTGATGCAGCCAAGCCAACAGCGAAGAAGTACTTCGTCTGGGACGGTAAGCTCTCGGGATTTGGGCTGCAGGTGATGCCAACCGGACGCAAAACCTTCATTGTCCAATATCGCACACTAGAAGGGCGCTCTCGCCGTCTGACACTCGGAAAATACGGAGAGCTGACACCAGATCAGGCGAGGGGACTGGCTGTTGATGTTTTGGCCAAGGTGCGCAATGGGGAAGACCCAACCGTTAGTCGCAAGATCATTCGCAACGCGCCGACGGTTGATGATTTGCTGGACATGTATCTGAGTGAGCATGTTGAGGTGCACAACAAACCAAAATCTCTTGTTGAGATACGGCGTATTCTTGAACGGTGTGTGCGTAAGCCTTTAGGCAAAGCGAAACTAGCCTCTGTTACACGGCAGGATATCTCCAAGCTGCATCGTTCTATGCGCAGAACCCCACGACAAGCAAACCATGTGCTGGCGATCATCTCCAAGGCGTTCAATCTGGCTGAGGTGTGGGGCTTAAGGCCTGAGCACAGTAATCCTGTGAGATTGATCAAACGCTATAAGGAAAATGAGCGCGACCGGTTTCTATCCGGTGAGGAGTTACAGCGCTTGGGTAAGGCGTTGGAGCTTGCAGAGAAGGAAGGGCTCCCGTGGATCATCAAGGCCAAGCCGGAGCACACAAAGCATCTGCGTAACGATATCGAGAAGCGGCGGACACCAGTGAACCCGATGGCGCTCTACTGCCTCAAGCTACTGCTCTACACAGGTGCGCAGCTGATGGAGATAGCTTCTCTTGAATGGAAGCATGTGGACTTTGAAGAAGGGGCTATTGCCTTACATTCGAAGAAAGGGGATGGCCGCAAGCCTCATCCGGTAAGTGGGAATGTGCTCGACATTCTCTCCGATATACCGCGCTTGGATGGTTCGCCCTATGTGCTTGCCCGCATCAATGATCCAACACGACATATTACCAAGGAACTGGTCGAAAATGCATGGCAGCGCGTGCGTCATCATGCAGATATTCCAGATGTACGCATTCATGATCTGCGCCACACGGTTGGCACCTTCGCTGCGCAATCAGGAAGCAACGCTTTCCTCATCAGCCATCTCTTACGCCACCGCGACGTGACCATCACCAACCGCTATGTGAACCATGATGCTCATCCTATCCGGGTACTATCGGAGACCGTGGGAGAGCGGATCGAGGCAGGATTGAAGGGAGGGGAATGAGACTTTACTCAAATTTGCAATAATAGGTTGTAGATCGAGATTGAGCATATTAATTTATATTATTGATTCATATCCGTTTTTTGGTGCTCATGATGTCACAGTCAAATTTTCTTCACCTAAAGACCCTCAACTCTGATCTTTGCCGCCTTGGCATGGTTGCAGAGCAGGTGTTTGCGCTGGATGCGAATACCTGCCTTATCAAAACACGACAGTATACAGAGTTTATGGTGAAGGATGTGGCAGCTCGTGCTGCTGCCTATCGAGCAGAAGACAAAGAAACTGCTTTTGCGCTCCTTAACCGGTTGAGCCGTGACGGGATTTTGCCCAAGCAAGTTGCTGATATTTTCCATGCCGTTCGAAAGCCTGGGAACGATGCCGCCCATGGCGTTGAGGGAACGTCTAGCCAAGCGCTCACTTCGCTTAAATTCTGTATGGTGTTAGGGGTCTGGTATCAGCGTTGCTATGGCCTAGACGCAAATTATGAGCCACCGCCGTTCATCGTACCCAAAGTACCAAAGGTATTATCTGTCGAGCTTGCTGCAGAAATCGCCGACTATAAAGAACATTCGAAGGTGTTTGAAGACCGCCTAAATAAATTGGCGAAGAGCGACGAAGAAAGAGCAGCGGAGATTGATCAAGTTCGTCAGGACGCTGAGCGAGCGGTGAATTCTGTTAGTGACCTTGAAAAGCAAAATGCTGAACTTGAAAAGGCCGTTGCAAAGCTTCAGGCAAAAGCTGAAGAGAAAACTGAGCAGCAGTTGCAAAAGCTTAAGATGCTTGGCCAGAACGCAGCTGCGAAGCTTGAGCTAAATGAGAATGATACACGCAAGTTGATTGATCGTCAGCTGCAGGATGCTGGCTGGGAAGCCGATACTTCTACTCTTCGCTACTCATCTGGTGCTCAACCTGAGAAAGGGCGGAATCAGGCAATCTCTGAGTGGCCAACTGAGGGTGGTCGTGTTGATTATGCTTTGTTCGTTGGTCTTGAATGCGTTGGGGTCATTGAGGCAAAACGGCAATCTGCTGATGTTCCCAGTGTGTTACAACAGGCTGATGAATACGCACACAAGATCAAGCTAGAGGCCAAGCAGCTGCTTATAGACGCGCCTTGGCAACATGGGCTTGATGAACCTTATCGGGTGCCCTTCATATTTGCTAGTAATGGTCGTCCTTTCGTCCGGCAGTTTAAAACCAAATCTGGTATCTGGTTTAGAGATGTTCGCTCGCACACTAATCATGCAAGTGTGTTGCCTAGTTGGTTTTCACCCAAAGATTTAGCCGATAAGTTAAAGCAGGATACCGAGCACGCCAATAATGCGCTTGCTGAAGAGGCTTTTGGGCAGACCAGCCTGCGCCCTTACCAAGAAGAAGCTATTGATGCGGTTGAGAAAGAAATCGCAGCTGGAAAACGTTCTGTGCTGGTTGCAATGGCAACGGGTACGGGCAAAACGCGAACCTGTATTGCGCTTATGTACCGCCTGCTGAAAACTAAACGTTTCAAACGTATTCTTTTTCTGGTTGATCGCACCGCCTTGGGGGATCAGACGACTGACGCCCTCAATACAACGGAGTTTGAGGGCTTTTACAAATTCTCTCAGATTTATAATGTGGCTGGGCTTGATCAGAAACTTCCCGATGATGCAACGCAAATACACGTCGCTACGGTGCAGTCCCTTGTGGCACGCATTAACAATACAGAGGACCCCACTGAACGCCTTACTCCGGGGATGTATGACTGCATTGTTATTGATGAAGCGCACAGAGGCTACACGCTGGATGCAGATCTGCGAGAGGGTGAGGAAGATTATCGTGACGTGTCTGCCTATGAATCGGCTTATCGCAATGTGCTTAGTTATTTTGATGCAATTAAAATCGGTCTAACTGCAACACCAGCGTTGCACACACTACAGATATTTGACTGTGAGAAACCTTCTTATTCCTATGGTTATCGTCAGGCTGTGGTTGAAGGCTTCTTGATTGATCATCTCCCACCAAAACGCATCACTACCGCTCTTGCTGAGGCGGGGATTACGTTCAATGGCGGAGAAGAGGTCGAGATTGTCGATCGTCACACTGGCGAGGTCACACTTCATGATCTGCCTGATGAAGTTGAGTTGGAATATGATCTCGCAAAGTTCAACCGACGCGTTTACTCAGAGAATTTCAACCGCATTGTCTGCCAAACTGTCGCCAATGAAATTGCTCCTGATGCACCGGGCAAGACACTGATTTTTGCTGCCACGGATACTCATGCTGATGACATTGTGCGGTTGCTGAAAGAAGAATTGCGCGAGGAATACGGTGACCTTTACAATGATATGGTGATGAAAATCACCGGCTCTGTGCGCGATGCTAAAGGGCTTATCAAGAAATTCCGCAATGATCCGCTGCCTAAATATGTAGTCACAGTCGATCTTCTCACCACTGGCGTTGATATCCCTGTTCTTGCCAATCTGGTGTTTGTGCGCCGGGTGAAGAGCCGCATTTTATATGATCAGATGATTGGCCGCGCTACGCGTCTTTGCCCTGAAATTGGCAAGGAAAACTTCCGCATTTTTGACGCGGTGGATCTTTATGCTGAACTGCAGCAAATGAGCGATATGCGTCCGGTTGTTGTAAAGCCCACTATGCTATTGGCTGAGCTAATTGCGGATTTAGATCGTGCGCCCAATGCGGAGGAAGAGAACTGGGTTGCAGGGCAGGTCGTGGTGAAAATGCGAGCACTTGCAAAACGCATGGACAAATCACATCAGGAGGCGCTGAATAGCGCTATGGGCGGTGAGGCTGATACTGTCATTAATGATCTATCGTGCAAATCTGGCGCTGAAGTGAAAGACTGGCTGAACAAACATCCTCGCGCGTTGGAAAATCTCGTTCGTGCTCCGGCGAAGAAAGATCCGCTGAAAAATGGCGTGGCGATTTCTTATCATGAAGATCAGCTGCTTCATATTCGCGAAGTGTTTGGTGACAACGCTACCCCGGAAAGCTATATCGAGAGCTTTGAGACCTATGTGCGTGAGAATATGAACACCATTCCAGCTATGGTGGCTGTCACGCAAAAGCCGCGTAATCTCACCCGCAAGGAACTGACAGAGCTGGCTGCTCAATTGGATGAAGCGCATTTTTCTGAGGCTATGCTCAGGGCTGCTTATGGCCGTGCTCGCAATGCTGATATTGCCGCCCATATCATCGGGTATGTGCGCCAAGCCGCGCTAGGTGATCCATTGGTGCCGTATGCAATGCGGGTGGAAAACGCCATTGAGAAGATTATTGGCTCGCGAGATTGGAAATCTAACCAAATTCAGTGGTTGCGGCGCATTGGAAGAGCGCTGAAGGATAAGCCTGTGGCTGACCCGTCCTTGCTTAATCAGGGAGTGTTTCAGGATAAGGGCGGGTTTAAACGTATCTCGAAAGAGTTTGACGGGAAACTTGGTGATGTCCTGCAGGAAATCAACGAGGCTATCTGGACTTCTTCGGCTGCATAATCAATCTGCATAGCAAATCAAAATAAGCTCCAACTGGAAGCCATAATCCATGAATACCAATAGTATCGTCCAGAAGCTCTGGCGCTTGTGCTCCGTTTTGCGCAAAGACGGCATCACCTACCAGCAATATGTGACAGAGCTGACCTATCTCCTGTTCCTCAAAATGATGCAGGAAAAAGAGAAGGAGGAAGGTGCTGTTCCAACCGGCATGCGTTGGGTTGATCTGGTCAAAACGGATGGCCTGCCCCAGCTGGAGCTTTACCGGGATCTGCTTACCACTCTTGGCACCACTTCCTCCCGTTTAGGCAAAGAGGATGAGTTGCTTCGTAAGCCGCACGAAACAGCCGCAGATGAAGAAAAAGCAGCCTACAAAAAAGCTAAGAAAATACCGAAGATGGTGCAGGACATCTTTGAAAACTCTGCCACCTTCCTGCGTGATCCGGTCAACCTGAATAAGCTGGTAACAGAGATTGACAAGCTGGACTGGTACGACATTGAGCGCGACCAGTTTGGCGATCTTTACGAAGGCCTTTTGCAAAAGAACGCGGAGGAAACCAAAAAGGGAGCAGGGCAGTATTTTACGCCGCGTGTGCTGATTGATGTGATTGTTGAGCTGATGCAGCCGCAACCGGGTGAGCGCATTCAGGACCCGGCAACAGGAACTGGCGGGTTTTTGATTGCTGCTGACCGTTTCATGAAGGCACGCACAGATGGCTATTATGATCTGGGTGAAGAGGGCGCGAAGTTTCAAAAAGAACAAGCCTTCTACGGCATGGAAAACGTGCGTGATACCTATCGCCTGTTGCTGATGAACCTTTACCTGCACGACTTTGATACTAGTCATATTTTGGCGGGTGATACGCTTTCTCCTGATGGGGAAGCCATGTGCAAAAAGAAGGTGGATGTGATCCTCACCAATCCGCCGTTTGGTCCGGCAGGGGGCAAACCGACACGGGATGATCTTTCAGAGACAGCTAATGTTTCCAGCTATCAGCTGATGGGGTGGATGGCTCCTGCTCCCACCAACGCCGTAATGCGTCATACTGCAGTTGTCATGGACAGCAAACGAATGGAGCCACCCCATGCAAGT
>NZ_LCWX01000109.1:886-1292 GCF_001431305.1 Pseudovibrio sp. POLY-S9 | reverse complement strand
AGGAGAACTAGACCTAAAAAAAGGCTGGTCACCAAACCTCAAACTGGGGAAATTTGGTCCAGCACTTTTGGGGAAATTTGACCCAGCATTGACACTGGAACGAAGAGCATTCTGAGGTCTTCGGCGGTCTCTTCCCCACGAAGAACACGCTGAGATGCTTGGAGCAGATCTCCGAGACTGAGCAACGCGGGCACGCCTATCCCCTCACGCGCTTGGAACTCGTCATCAACCTTGTACCTTAGTGCGCCCAATCGGGTCTCGTCGTTTACGCCCAAGAGGTAGTCGGTTTCTTGCAGCGTCCTCGGACGTCGTTCCTCCGCTTCGGCCATCCGCCCCTCATAGCGCCGCATGACGGTTCGGCCCCACGTGTCTGGGGAAGAGTCCCCAAGCGGCGCGAGCATGTCCT
>NZ_LCWX01000109.1:0-766 GCF_001431305.1 Pseudovibrio sp. POLY-S9 | reverse complement strand
CCGGACCTAGCGGCATTTCCGGGGACAAGCCAAAGGCATTTTCGTAAGCGAGCCAGTCTTCATGATAAGTGAAGGACACCCGCTCCCGGCCCCGCCCCGCAGTCCGGTGTAGCGTGCCGATCCGGTGCAAACCCTTCCAATCGATCCAAATCTCAACCATCCTTCAGCCTCGCCCGCTGGGGAAGCCCATCGAGAGACATCTGGTCACCGACTAGGTCGTCGAGTTGCCCCCACCCTTTCAGGAGGCCAAGTGCCTGTAACACAGCCGCATAGGTGCCTATCTTGACTGCTGGATCCCCATCCTCGACCTTGGCCACAGTCTGCCGGGTTGTTCCGGCGCGCTGCGCGATGATCTCGGCCGTCAGCTTTCGACGCAGCCGCGCGATGCGAATGTTTTCCCCGAGGGTCACTAGCTCTTTGCGCGCTGCCCGGGGGATTTTGACTGCAGTAGCCATAATGTTACCTCTAGAGAACATAAATGCCTATAATGTTATATTAAGATGACATTATGATCAATACGTTGCTTTTGGCAATATAGGATCTGCGCTTCGCAGTACTTAGGTGTAAGAACCTGCAATCATAATCCGTCGGGCTTGCAAACATCGCGATTTTGAGCTCGAATTATCTGCATCTATCTGGGGCACCAAACCCACATTAACTGCGAATGAACCCACATTATTTGGTGCGCCGTGGAAAGGCGCGTTTTCCTAGCGGGTGCGAAACCCGCTCAATACTTGTCGCTTCGGTTGATAGCAGCCTGAGCGGA
>NZ_LCWX01000108.1:0-1855 GCF_001431305.1 Pseudovibrio sp. POLY-S9 | reverse complement strand
CCTGCAGCTTAAGTCTCTATCCTCATTGAGGATGGAAGTCAGATCCGGGCCAGCTTTGGCCCGGACATTGTTTATGGGCGAGTACACACCAGGCAGTCTTTGATTTGGGCCTGATCTGCGGAGTTGGAATATGCAGTTTGTCTCTGGCAAAGCCTCAGCAAAGCGCGGCTATTTGCGCAGCTTCTTTCGCAGCTTGCTGTGGCGACGGCGTAAGGTGGAGGCAGTTGCTGAAGCTGCACCCAAAGAGTGCGATCCGGCAGGCACTGCGCATGTGGTCTTGCAAGGTCGTGACCGGCCTGAGCGCTCGTCAGATGCTCTGCACGAAGATCTGTCCGAAGAGCTGGAGATCCGGGGCTTTCTGGATCAGTTTCCAGACCACCGTTTGATGGTCAAACCCGGGGATCAGCCGCACAAGGAGATATTCTGATGGTCTATCCGCTGGCGGAACAGAGACTGGCGCAGCAACATAGTGCAGCTCATGATGTAAATCCGGTTCAGGATGAGGCAATCGCGGTTTCTCTTGAGGCGTTTGCTCAGGCGATCGTGGATGCACATCAGGGCATGGCGCTTATGACTGGTGGAGCTTTAGATTTAGCCACCTTGCCCGGTACATTGCTGGACAGCCGGTCAGGACATCAGCTTCTGAAAGAGATCGGTATTAAGGGGCGTTATTACACAAAGATAGCCAATGGGAAGACCTACGTGATCTTCAAGGGCTATCCTGCAGTGCGCGAGGTTCTTAAGGGGACAAGATATCTGTCGTCCTCTCCAAAGGTTGTTGCTTTTGGAATTGGCCCTGAAGCCATACGCGCAGGTGGCCGGGCGAACGCGATCATCATGATCACCTGTTATGTGGCCCTGGATATCATGCAGTTCATCATGAGCGATACGCAGCTTTACAGCGAACTGTTTGCCAACATCATTGTCGATGTGGCGATCGGAGCTGTTGCCATTGGGGCTGGCATGGCCGCAGCAGCAGCTGGCGCGCTTCTGGCCGGTGCTATCACCACAGTTGCAATTCCCGCCCTTGCCATTACGGCTGGTGCCATTGTTGTTGGCATGGCTGTCGGCATGGCGCTTGGACAACTGGACAAGATGTTTGGTCTGCGAGAAAAACTGTCTGCTGCCCTGCGGTGGACTGGTGAGGCTGTTGCGCGCGGCCTTCAGAAAACCGGACAAGTCATTCGTGAAGCGCAAGTTTCCATGCGCCAGAAGGTGGAAGAGCTTGAACGCCGCAGCAATCGGTTTTTCTATGATCTGGAACGCGAGACCATCTGGCATTTGGGTGGGCCTGATCTTTACAACCAGATCTACAGGCGGTGATGATGATCAACTGGTACATCGATAAGACCATTCAATTTGGCCAGTGGATTGGCCGGGATCCGCGCAGAGCCCACGGGTTTGCAGCTGCGCTTGATTTTTTGTTGGTGTTTTTGGTGTGGAGTACGATCTCTGACTTTCTGTATGCGCAGCAGGTCATTGAGCTTGGACAAGACAACTTTGAAATTGCTCATGGCATCCAGGCTTTAGCGCTTGGATCTGTTGCGATCCCCATCGCTCATTTTGTCTTCACACCCTGGGGTCATCAACGGCTGCAATGGTCCGTAAAGACATACCTCATTCTCATTTTCGGATCGCTCCTGGTCTTTGCTATCGCCGGCAATCTATGGGCGCAATCAATTGGGCAAAGAGCGCAAGACGAAGGGTATTTACTCTGCCAGAACGAGTTCTTCGCACCGGCAAAATCCTTCCATACCTATGCGCGCCCGGGCACTTTATGTCCCGCTGATGCATGGCATTCCAAACCCTATCCGCCGCCAATGGTGATGCACCAACTCAATCCGCCAGATCACTC
>NZ_LCWX01000107.1:0-577 GCF_001431305.1 Pseudovibrio sp. POLY-S9 | reverse complement strand
CATTAGCGCCATTGATGGTCACCGTGACCGTCTTGGTAATTGGCTCTGCCGTGCCATCACTCACTGTGTAAGTGAAAGTATCTGTTGCTGTCTCACCAACAGCCAGATACTCGAACTGACCGTTCGGATCATACTGGAACTTGCCGTCAATAAGAGACACGTCACCTCTCGTGCCGCTGACATCAAACGTGATGGTGGCGGTGTCAGATGCATCTGGGTCAATATAGGCAGGTTCAATCAGAACACTGTCGTCTTCCGAGGTGGAAGCTGTAATATCGAAGACAACCGGTGCATCGTTGGTGCCGACGATAGTCACTGTTACCGACTGGGTCGCAACTCCCCCATTGCCGTCATCCAGTGTCACAGTGAACACAAGTTCAACCTGTTCACCTGCCGCCAGATAATCGAATACGGTGGAAGCAGCGGAGAAGGTCAGATCAATAGAGCCTTCCACGCTCGAAGCCGAAGACGCAACTCCTGTAACGCTCAGCAGAGCTTTGAGGTCGTCGTCATTCAAGGATGACAGACCGGAGGTGACACCGGTTGCGCTGACATCCGTAATGCTGGCGGTGTGAGC
>NZ_LCWX01000106.1:0-1788 GCF_001431305.1 Pseudovibrio sp. POLY-S9 | reverse complement strand
TGGTGAGACAGCAACAGATACTTTCACTTACACAGTGAGTGATGGCACGGCAGAGCCAATTACCAAGACGGTCACGGTGACCATCAATGGCGCTAATGATGCGCCGATTGTCTCAGATATCGCGACATCAACTTCTGAAGACAACAGCGTTCTCATCGAACCTGAGTTTTCTGATGCAGACAGCTCCGACACTCACACTATAACGTTTGATGCCAGCACCACCACAGGTGAAGTGTCTCTTGTTGAGAGCAAGTTCCGGTATGACCCAAATGGCCAGTTCGAGCATCTGGCAGTTGGTGAAACAGCTACTGACACCTTCACCTATACTGTCGATGACGGCAATGGTGGAATAGTTACCAAGATAGTAACGGTTTCAATCGATGGTGCCAATGATACGCCGATGTTTGTGACGACCACTGTGAATGTTTCAGAGCCGGTTGAGATATTTGCGTCTGATGGCCAGTTGAGTGATCGTTTCGGCTCTTCTTTAGCAACCAATCCATCGGGTCAAATTCTCGTCGGGGCATATGGTGACGAAGACCATGGGACATGGACTGGTTCAGTCTATATTTATACACCAGAAGAAGATTTTTATTCTGAGATCAAACTTACAGCATTCGATGGCGAGATCTACGATCACTTTGGGACTGCTGTTGCTGTAAACTCTGATGGCGTTTTAGTTGTTGGTTCTCCTTCCGATGATGATCAAGGTTCTGCATCTGGTTCCGTATATGTTTTTCAACCTAAAGAAAATGGAAGCTATAAAGTTGAAAAATTAACTGATGATCACGGGAGCAGAGTTGATGCATTTGGCGCTTCGGTAGCTATTAGTGAAACAGGTACAATTGTAGTTGGTTCGACATTCGGCGATGGAAGTATTAGAAACAGCGGTACTGTATACGTCTACGAGATGGATAGTAGTGGTAAATACATTGCGAAAGAGCTTTATGCATCTGATGGTGTACAGGGGGCACATTTTGGTTCAGCAGTATCAATTAATTCCCAAGGAGATATAGTAGTTAGTGCCATTAGTAATAGTGGTTCAGCTGATCGTTCTGGGGGGATATATGTATATGCAAAAAATGGGGATGGCACATACTCAGAAACGAAACTGAGTTCATTTGATGTTCTTAAACCTGGACCATTTGGAGAACAGGTTGCAATCAATAATATGGGTGTTGTGGCTGTAGGTAGCAGCCTTGAGCACTCTTCTGGAGATAGCACGGGCTATGTGACAATTTATTCTCCAAACGGTCATGGAGGATACTCCGAACATAAGATTATTGCATCTGATGGCAATTCTGGTGATTACTTTGGTTCCTCAATTGCAATTAATAATGATGGAGTAATCGTAGTAGCTGCAAGACAAACCGCAGTGCAAGATGAGGAGCAAGGACGTGTTTATGTTTATGTGCCTCAACTATCGGGAGGTTACACAGAATATAAACTTTTTGGTCCAATGGGTGCCTCTCAAAAATTTTTAGTGGATGCTGTCTCAATTGATGATGAAGGCACAGTTAGTGTTGGTGCTCCTTATGATGGCAACGGAAAGGTGTATATTTACCAACCAGATTCGTCAGGTGCATACAGCACTCAAAGCACTAATAATAATCTTATAGAAACTTTTGACACCTCCCCAATTACCCAGAGCCTTCAGTTGGCCTTTACGGATGTGGATGTGTCAGATGATGCTCACACCGCCAGCATTACGGATGTCAGCGCAACCGGTGTCACCTCCGGTCTGTCATCCTTGAATGACGACGACCTCAAAGCTCTGCTGAGCGTTAC
>NZ_LCWX01000105.1:0-519 GCF_001431305.1 Pseudovibrio sp. POLY-S9 | reverse complement strand
ACGGAGCCTTGCTGACCTGCTGGGATGGCTGAAGCATCCAGTGCCAGAATGATTGCAGGCGTGCCGTTGATCGAGCCAATAAGTTGACCATTTGAGACTGCCCAGTTGATATTGAGAGCCGCATCTCCATTGGTGATTGTGATGCCTGAGGTATCACCAAATGCGAATGTGGTGAGTTCATCAGAGCCTGCTGTGAAGGTGAGGGTGCTGGAGATGTCTGTCTCGGCTGTGCTGGTTGGATCAGAGCCTGTGATGTTGCCCGCTGCCAGATCATTTTGATCCTGCGTTGTATCAATAGCTGCCTCGTTGACCGTGAGGATCAGATCTACCGCTTCACCGGGCAAGTTGTCTGGTGGTGTCGGTGAGGCTCCGTCGGTGATGGTGATGGTCTGTGTGTCAGTTGTTGTATCTCCATCAGTATCCGTTGCGGTGATGGTGAAGGCTTGCTCCTGCGGGCCATCGTTGTCGAGATTGGTCGTAGCTTCAAAGGAGTAGGTACCATCCGGATTGACGGTGAGC
>NZ_LCWX01000104.1:0-557 GCF_001431305.1 Pseudovibrio sp. POLY-S9 | reverse complement strand
TTGGCCTCGTTATCAAAGCCCCTCAAACCATAGCGTCCATCCTCTGCAATCTCAATTTTGTTCAGGGCTGTCCCATCAGCAAACTCAAAAAGCTCGATATTCTGGCCCATATCCGCCACATACAGATTGCCGGATTTACCTTGTGCGGTTGTCCAACCAAACTGAAGTGCGGTGCCCTGACCTTCATACTCATAAGTGCCAAGGCTGAGATCATCCAGAGTGAGGTTCTTGAAGCGGATGGTGTCCGTTCCACCAGTGTCACCTTCTGAGCCGCGCGTGATCCAGCTACTGCCTTTGTTGCGGCCAATCAGATAGGTATCATCACCACCTTTGCCTACGAGGTATTGCCAACCACCCACTGCATCGCCGCCGTAAAGAATATCATTCTTTGAACCGCCATAGATGAAGTCGGTCAGCTCTGTACCCATAATCAGGTTGGCTTCATTGCTGAACCCATGCAGTTCCATGCGACCATCTTCACGAACCTTGATTTCACTTAGGGCTGTCCCATCAGCAAACTCAAAGCGCTCAATGTGCTCGCCCATATCTGCAAGACG
>NZ_LCWX01000103.1:0-480 GCF_001431305.1 Pseudovibrio sp. POLY-S9 | reverse complement strand
TGAATGACCACGGAGTTGTGGTTGTTGGTGCTTCTGGGGATGATGATAAGGGCAGTGAATCCGGTTCGGTCTATGTCTATACGCCAGATGGTGGCAGTTATGCGGAGACCAAACTTGTGGCTTCTGATGGCGCTGACCTGAACCACTTCGGTGCCAATACTGCGATCAATAACTCTGGTGTTGTTGCGGTTAGTGCCTTCGGAGATGGTACTCCGGGTAGTGCCGAAAAAGCTATTTATGTGTTCACTCCGACAGACGGCGGGAGCTATTCGGAAGTCAAGCTGACTGTACCTGAGGGTATCTTTAGTGGCATGCCTAGTGAGCATGGCCTCTCAATGAATGCAAGTGGAGTGATTGTTGCTTCCGTCTTTGATGGGATTGAAGACAAGATCTACATCTTCACTCCAGATGGTATTGGCGGTTACGCAGAAGACACTCTCTTTATTCCAGGAGCTGGCAGCGCCAGTGGCAATGTTAGCA
>NZ_LCWX01000102.1:0-1607 GCF_001431305.1 Pseudovibrio sp. POLY-S9 | reverse complement strand
CGCTCAGGCTGCTATCAACCGAAGCGACAAGTATTGAGCGGGTTTCGCACCCGCTAGGAAAACGCGCCTTTCCACGGCGCACCAATTAATGTGGGTTTAGTGCCCTATATAGATGCAGATAATTCGGGCTCGAAATCACGATGTTTGCAAGCCCAAATGATTATGTTTGCAGGCGGCTACAGCTAACCAGAACGAAAAAGGGAGCCTGCGCTCCCCTCCTCTGCTGCTTTCCTCACACCTACTCGGGATCGTCGTGAGAGTAGGCATACAAACTCTCGTCAATTGGCCCATCACAGTCAAAGAGAATGTGGGAGCAGTCCTGCGCCCATGCAGCCGTGAGGCAGCTAAGCAAATCAATGGGAAGCTTCTCGCCGCTGTAGTCGTAATCCTTACTGGCAGAGACAAACAAACCGTTCATGAGGTTGCCACCATAGAGCGGGAAGGTTTCAGGCGTTTTCTCGCCAAACATTGCAAGCGTTTTGGGGGACAGGTGAGCGGTCGATAGATCGAGAACAGATAAGACATTCGAAGTCCGGCTCAACGGTGGCTCCTGCAGCTGACCTGGTGCCTTATCAATTTCACAGACAATCGCACTTGGATCTTCAAGATAGTGATGAGTGGCTTCCATGTACTGATCCATCATCTCAAGCATCAAAGATGGAAGCTCTCTGTCAAAATCACAACCTTGAGGGCTGTCGTCCGGGTGAAACATCAAGTCTGCTTTATGCAGTTCAATCAGAAAGGTGATTGCGGTTAAAGAGCAGGTCGGTTTTGTGAAGTTGTACATGGGGTGTCTCTGGATCTGTGCGTTAGAAAAGGCTTGGTTGCTGGTTGCCGGTTGGGCTCGCTTCAACTTGCTGGCGATGGGCCGCTGCCTTACTGGAGAGCTTGTGTGTTGGGATGTGAGCAAGGCTGGCCGTTGTCTGCTGCCATTCGTGAAGCCCTGCCTTGCTCATGTGGCGCAAAATGGCCTGCTTTAACTCATGATCGGTTTCACTGAGGCGCATGAGAGCTGCAACGACAAAAGCTCCATCATACATTTCAAAGCAGTTATCAAAGGCGCGGCTGTCTTCTCCAAGACAAAACCCTTCCCGCGCATAATTCACCCGCTGCTTAAAGGTCGTGTTTTGCGGATTGGTCAGACGCTTCCAAGCCCTGGCACAGTAATAATCTCCCATATCATCAACCTGCCGCTCATTGGCTGGCCCATGAAACGTCTTGCAGCCCTCGCAATACCAGTGCTGTGCATCTTGCTTCGTTTTCATATTCTCAGATCTCCTGTTCAAACTGGCCCCGTGTCCCTCTCAAAAGAGGGAGAGTTGAGCGGTTGGGGCTGCGTTGGAGAGTGCTGCAAGAGGAGGAAGGCAAACCGGCTCCACGGGCACAACAGGAGGTACTGGAACTGGTGTGGTAGTGAGCTGAGCTTCCTCTACCGGACACGGTGAAAAGTCGATCAGGGCCACCTCACACAGCGGGGAAACACCTTTCCAGCTTTTGCGGTAGACGGCAGTATCAATCCCCACGCCTGCCGTCATTTCAAAACCCTGTTTAGCTGCAAACTTGCCGCCTGCGCTGGTTGGCGTCTGGCGATGGCACTGCACACCAGA
>NZ_LCWX01000101.1:0-1962 GCF_001431305.1 Pseudovibrio sp. POLY-S9 | reverse complement strand
TGGACAATAGCATTCATAACAAACTCACTGGCAAAAGAAAAAACAAAGGATCTATAAGAATTAGGAGTGATCTGGCGAACTTAGCTGGTGCATCACCTCCGGCGGTGGATACGGTTTGCCAGCAGAGGAAGACGGCGGACACAACACACTGGGAGCAACCAGTGTTTCGTCATCGCGCTGAAAGTCATTCAGGAAAGTTTGGTCACAGGAGCGGTATCCAGCTGCGATAGCCTGAGTACGGGCGTAGTCGGTGAGCACAACCCCAAGAAACGCCCCGCCAACAGCAACGGTTAAGAACACGACCGAAAAGCTTTTAACCGAGCTCTTGACCCATCTTTGGCCCCAAGGGGTAAGAGCGTAGTGGAGAACAGGAAGACAAAGCCCTCCAAGAACCCATTGGGTCTTTCCGCGTGGGACAATCAGAAGGTCCTGTGTCTGTCCGAATAAAAGAAAGATGTCAGAGAGGATGACCCAGCACAGAAAGATAACTAGACAATCCAAAAACAGCATTGCGACATGTGTCCGTTTGAGATCAGCAGCAAGCCAATTCGCGGATTTCTCAATGCGGTCAAAACACCAGTCAAACATCGCTACCTCCGGTAGATCTGGTTATACAGATCCGAACCGCCAAAGTGCCAAATGATCTCACGCTCTAGACGGTACAAAAAACTATTGCTGCGGCGTTCAAACTCTTCCACCTTCTGGCGCATGGAAACTTGTGCTTCACGAATGATCTGCCCTGTCTCCTGAATTCCATGGGCAATTGCCTTACCCGTCCAGTGCAGAGCTTGGCCAAGTTTTTCCCGAATACCAAATGCCTTATCGAGTTCGGCTAAAGCAATACCAGCGATCATTCCAACAACGATCGCTCCTCCAGCAACTGCAAGGGCGGGAAGCGCAATCACAGTCAGTCCAGCCAACCAACCAGCTGCCAACGTTCCGGCAGCCAGTGCCACCGTACCAATAGCAACATCTGTAATGATGTTTGCAAACAGCTCGTGATAGAGTTGCTCATCACTCATGATGAACTGCATCACATCGAGCACTACATAGCAGGTGATCATGATGACTGCGTTTGACCTGCCTGCTGATTTTAGTGCCTCCGGACCAATGCCAAAGGCAACGACTTTGGGGGACGTGGACAGATACCGTGTACCCTTCAAGGTCTCACGCAAGGCGGAGTATCCCTTAAACACCACATAGGTCTTGCCGTTCACTACCTTTGTGTAATAGCGCCCCTGCAGGCCGATTTCTTTTAGGAGTGTTTGACCACCCTTCATATCGCGTAGCAGCACTGGCAGGCTCGCCAAGTCCAGGGCACCGCCGGTTGTTGTTCCAAGGCTTTGATGGGCGTCCACTACGGCTTGCGCAAAGAGCTCCATATCCATCACCACAGCTTCTTCCTGGCGTGGATTGATCAGCTCTGCTGCCATACGTTGTTCCGCCAGCGGATAAACCATCAGAATATCTCCTTGTGCGGCTGATCCCCGGGCTTGACAATCAAGCGGTGGCCGGGAAACTGATCCAGAAAACCCCGGATCTCCAGTTCTTCAGACAGATCTTCATGCAGTGCATCAGAAGACCGTTCAGGCCGGTCACGGCCTTGCAAGACCACATGCGCCGTGCCTGCCGGATCGCACTCTTGCGGTGCAGCTTCAGCTACCGCCTCCACCTTACGCCGGCGCCACAGCAAGCTGCGAAAGAAGCTGCGCAAGTAGCCGCGCTTTGCTGAGGCTTTGCCAGAGACAGGTTGCATATTCCAACTCCGCAGATCAGGCCCAAATCAAATGCTGCCTATCGTTTAACTCGCCCATAGGCAGTGTCCGGGCCAAAGCTGGCCCGGATCTGACTTCCAGTTCCCTCCGGAAGGAAGGTTTAAGCAGCAGGCGCGCGCCAGTCATCAGCACCAGACGTGCCGGAGACTGTGTGTTCCCACATGATCTTGCGGTAAGACAGTTCAAT
>NZ_LCWX01000100.1:0-1750 GCF_001431305.1 Pseudovibrio sp. POLY-S9 | reverse complement strand
AAAAGGAGAACTAGACCTAAAAAAAGGCTGGTCACCAAACCTCAAACTGGGGAAATTTGGTCCAGCACTTTTGGGGAAATTTGACCCAGCATTGACAGGCGCAAGCCCTAACTGCTGCCCCTCAGGTTAAAACGGCATTGAGGAATGAATGAAGTGCGGCTTGCTGGAAGCTGGCATGTGGTCCGTGCGCGGGGCGCTTGCCAGCTTCCAGCCCTTCAGTAGAGATGAGTGAGCTGGTTTGTGAGGGCACTGTGGGATCAGCCGATCCCGCTGTGCGCTTGCAAGCCAGATCGCCCCGCTCTCAGATCACCGGAGCCGAACAGCTAACCAGAACAAAAAAAAGGGAGCCTGCGCTCCCCTCCTCTGCCGATTTCCTCACACCTACTCGGAACCGTCATGAGAGTAGGCATACAAGCTCTCATCAATTGGCCCATCACAGTCAAAGAGAATGTGGGAGCAGTCCTGCGCCCATGCAGCCGTGAGGCAGCTAAGCAAATCAATGGGAAGTTTCTCGCCGCTGTAGTCGTAATCCTTACTGGCAGAGACAAACAAACCGTTCATGAGGTTGCCACCATAGAGCGGGAAGGTTTCAGGCGTCTTCTCGCCAAGCATTGCAAGCGTTTTGGGGGATAGGTGAGCGGTCGATAGATCGAGAACAGATAAGACATTCGAAGTCCGGCTCACAGGTTGTTCCTGCCGCTGACCTGGTGCCTTATCAATTTCACAGACAATCGCACTTGGATCTTCAAGATAGTGATGAGTGGCTTCCATGTACTGATCCATCATCTCAAGCATCAAAGATGGAAGCTCTCTGCCAAAATCGCAGCCTTGAGGGCTGTCGTCCGGGTGAAACATCAAGTCTGCTTTATGCAGTTCAATCAGAAAGGTGATTGAGGTTAAAGAGCAAGTCGGCTTTGTGAAGTTGTACATGGGGTGTCTCTGGATCTGTGCGTTAGAAAAGGCTTGGTTGCTGGTAGCCGGTCGGGCTTAGTTCAACTTGCTGCCGATGGGCTGCTGCCTTACTGGAAAGCCTGTGTGTTGGGATGTGAGCAAGGCTGGCCGTTGTCTGCTGCCACTCGGCAAGCCCTGCCTTGCTCATATGGCGCAAAATGGCCTGCTTTAACTCATGATCGGTTTCACTAAGGCGCATGAGAGCTGCAACGACAAAAGCCCCGTCATATGTTTCAAAGCAGTTATCAAAGGCGCGGCTGTCTTCTCCAAGACAAAACCCTTCCCGCGCATAATTCACCCGCTGCTTAAAGGTCGTGTTTTGCGGGTTGGTCAGACGCTTCCAAGCCCTGGCACAGTAGTAATCTCCCATATCATCAACCTGCCGCTCGTGTTGTGGCAAATGGAACGTCTTGCATCCCTCGCAATACCAATTTAGTGCATCTTGCTTCGTTTTCATATTCTCAGATCTCCTGTTCAAACTAGCCCCGTGTCCCCCTCAAAAGAGGGAGAGTTGAGTGACTGGAGCCGCGTTTGAGATGGCGGCAAGAGGGGGAAGGCAAACTGGTTCCACGGTTACAACCGGAGGTGTTGGAACCGGTGTGGTAATGGGCTGGACTTCCTTTGTCTGGTGCTCTGAAAAGTCGATCAGAGCCACTTCACACAGCGGGGAAACACCTTTCCAGCTTTTGCGGTAGACGGCGGTATCAATCCCCACGCCTGCCGTCATTTCAAAACCCTGTTTAGCTGCAAACTTGCCGCCTGCGCTGGTTGGCGTCTGGCGATGGCACTGCACACCAGA
>NZ_LCWX01000099.1:3490-12535 GCF_001431305.1 Pseudovibrio sp. POLY-S9 | reverse complement strand
ACCGCGCAAACAGGCCGGACACATGACTGCTTCTGACAAAGGTACCGATCATCTCAAAAATGTCTTGCAAAGCAGGAGCCATCCACACATGCCATTCGCTTAATGACGGAGCTGCCTTTACAGAGCGTGATGTCGACTTAGGGTTGGCTTTAATCCGCTTGGCGCTGAGGGCCCTAGCCGCCGTTGGGGCGTTTTTAGCAAGGGTTGAATCAGTTCCATCAAGAGGCATGTTCAGTAGTCCCTGCAAACGATCTGTAACTACTCGAACGGCCCCTTTGCTGACATTCAGCCCACTTCAAAATCTACTTACTCGCCTCCCGAAAGTTGACATTGGTCGATGGCGCAGCATTTTGGGTTCGTAAGTGACTGTGAAGCGGGACAGATAGCTAACGTTCGCATCATACTTTCCAATAAGCGTTTAGTGACCGAACGCCCCGAACAGTACGGCCTCCAATTTTCACACATTTTTGGATGTTTTCTACTTTTTAGAACTAGGGGCGGAGCCTAGGCTAACAAGGATCCGCCGGTTGAAAGATTTTATTGATCACCTGATACCCACAGCGCCAGTTTACCCTTCACATGTCCTGTCTCCAGCTTTTCATGCGCACGAACCACATCGCCCAATTCGAAAAACTCGGTATGAGGAAGGCTCAACTCGCCAGCCTCAACCAAATTAACGATTTCCCGAATTTCCGCGCCGAAACTCGCATCGTCGACAAAAGCCAAAATTTTCTCGACACCGCGTTCTTTCGCTTCAGCGATTTGAGCTTCGACATCTCCGTCATCCGTCAATGTTGCGATATTAACGAGCCGACCGCCTCGCTTTAACAAGGCCACAGGATCAGCAAGCGAGTCGGCGCTTATGGTGTCGACGATCAAATTCAAGCCATTTGGAGCCCATTTGGAAATTTCGTCGCTAATACTTTGAGTTTTGTAGTCAATCGGGAAATCGGCTCCCAGGGACTTAACATAGTCCAAATTGGCGCCACTGCAGGTGGTGGCTACCTCTGCGCCAGCCCATTTTGCCAATTGAACGGCAAAACTGCCCACACCACCCGAAGCACCATTGATGAGTATCTTCTTGCTCTCACCCTTCCTGAGCGCACCTTTTTCAGCCCCGAACAGTGCCTGCCAGGCCGTCACACCTGTAGTCGGAATGGTCGATGCAGATTCCAAGGTCATATCTGCAGGGATCAGCGCAACCCGGCACTTATCGACCACAAGGTACTCTGCGTAGGACCCGGGCTTCCCAGCCGAAAACATATTGGTTGCTGAGGCAACTCTATCGCCCTCAGAGAACTCAGTTACGTTTTTGCCTGTCGCCACCACGACACCCGAAGCGTCCACCCCGAGAACCAAAGGGAACTTGGCGTTTGGCATCGCCGAGGCGAGGTGTCCATCTCGCATTTTCCAATCTGCCGGATTGACCCCCGCGTAGGCCACTTTGATCAGCACGTCGTCGGCTTCAAGGTCTGGAATGGGGAGTTGCGCGATTTCGAACATTGCCGCGCCGCCCCATTGCTTAATTACTGCTGCTGTCATTGATTTTGTCATATGTCTCTCCGAACATTATTCATCTCAATCCCCAAGGGGATTGGTTTCAATCAACTGAATTTTCAATTGGGTCTGTGATTGCGCCAAGGGTCCGCTGGTGATCACGTCGAACTAACGGTTCTTTCCTTGGCGCATTGTGACGGTTACCTGTCAGAACCGCGTCAACCACTCGGCCAGAGCCTTGCCGATTTCATCGGGATAGTCCTCTTGAACGAAATGCCCCCCTTGGCCAAGAAACACCGTCTCAAGGTTTTTCAGGTTCTTCTGCAAATACTCGGCTTGGGCCATCGGAAGTATCGCGCCTGGATCGACGTGGAACATCAATTTCGGCAGATCACTGGCCAGCAACCACGCGTTATTTGCGGTCGCCACCTCATAGACATCTGCCGGTTCGCCAGCGATTGGAATTTCGCGTGGCCAGTCCAACAATATTTTCCGGCTCTCGGCTGTTGGGTAATAGCGGTTATACTCTGCCATAACTTCATCCGAGAGCGGTCCATTCGGGCTGCCGTATCGCATAAATTGATCCAGTAAAATGTTCTGGTTCATGATCATTTCTTCGCCAACACCGGGCGTGTTCACATTGCGTACGAATTCCGCGAAATCGCCCAGTGACTCGTAGCTTTCGTAGGGAATAAAGTCCGGCGTCATCGCCTCCATAAAGGCAATTGCGGACACACGTTCGGGACGCGTGCGCGCATAGTGCCAGCCCAGACCCGACCCCCAATCATGGATCACCAACACGGCATCCTTCAAATCCAGAGCGTCAAGAAAGGTGAACATATATTCTGCGCTGTCGGCATAGGTATGTTCAAGTGCTGGCTTGTCGCTATCGCCCATTCCGATCAGATCGGGTGCAATCACGCGGTGCGTGACTGACAGGTGCGGGATGATGTTGCGCCAAAGATAAGAAGAGGCAGGGTTGCCATGCAAAAAGACAACGGGGCGCCCTTCGCCCTCATCAACATAAGCGATCTTCTGGCCCAGCACTGTCATATAGCTTTTGTCCTGCGCTTGATGAGTGTCCGCGAATGCGGGCAGCGACATTACGGATGCGGCTGTAACCAAGGCGGCAAATTTTAGTAAGGTTCTGCGTTTCATAGATATCTCCAGTTTTCTGTTGAGCAATATCTATGTTTCAATTACCTCTGTATAAATTGCATAATTTCGAACACAGTGTTCGCCTGATGAAACATAGGGGATGCGAAATGCGGTCCATCGACTGGGAAATGATGCCTTTTTTTCTGGCTGTTGCGCGCAAGGGAAGCCTGCGCGCTGGGGCTGAGATGCTGAACGCCAATCATGTTACGGTGAACCGCAACATCAAGGTATTGGAAGCCAGCTATGGCGTTCAGCTTTTTACCCGTTCTCGCCGCGGTTTTGAGTTAACCGAAGCGGGAGAGGCTCTTTTGCCAATGGCGGAAGATGCCGAGCAGGTATTTCTTGGAGCGCGTCGCCGGGTCGAAGGTTTGGATAGAACCGAAACCGGAACGATTAAATTTTCTCTGCCGCCTGCTATGGCCCTTGATGTCGTGGCGCCGATACTGGCGCGGTTTCATCAGGCCTATCCAGGCATCGATGTGGAACTGCGATTGACCGATGCGCAAGAAGATATCAATCAAGCGGAAACGGATGTCTCTCTCCGAGCGGCATATGAGGTAACCGATGACGTCACCGCGCGCAAACTTTACCCGATGGCAATCGGGATCTACGCCAATCAACAGTATATTGATGAGGTTTTACCCACTTCCGGACCCGAGGGTGCCGGATTGAGTTGGGTTGGTTGGACGAAATCACGTGAAAATCCGGCGTGGCTGAAGCAATCTCGATTTCCTGCCGCCGATATTCGCTACTCCTCAAGCGAAACATATATGCATATAAGCCTTCTAAGTCAGGGATGTGGAATGTCATTCCTGCCTGTTGTTTTTGAACATATTTTCCCCGATTTGCGCCAAGTGCCAAATACCGAGGTTGAATTTGATCGCACCCTATTCATCTTGCTGCACTCAGAATTGCGACGAACAGTTCGGGTTCGCAGGTTCGTGGATTTTTTGGCGGATGGCCTCGGCGAACTGAAGCCCAAGATGCAAGGGGCACTTTATCAGAAGTAGACCAAGCGCTACGAACCTGAAAACGGCAATCAAATCTTTGCCAATGACCGGCCTGTACGATGGCCAAAGTGCAGCTTCGGGTAACAGGTCTCAAACCCGACCTTGGATGCAGCGTATCATTTTATGATACAGGCCCAACTGGACCGAGCGTGCACATTTGGGCGTTACGAACAACAACAAGGGAACATTGAATCTCATTCACCCAAGTTTGGTGATTTTGAACTGGTAAGATGCGGACTTTGCTGACGTTCAATGCACTGCGAAAACCCCGGCCAGTGAGAGACCGTTGCTAGCGTCGAGGGCCATAACCGGCCATTGGCGCGGTTCTATCAGCGGTTGAACTGGATTACTTAAAATCTTGCTGTTGTTCTTCATGGGAGTTGCGTGTGGCCCATTATTGCTATCAACCCATGTTTTGTTAGTAGCGATGTTTGCAGAACGTACAATCGCAACCTTTATGTGAGTCTCACGTTAATTGAATAGCTTTTCTTTCTTGTGATTACTCAAAAGTTTTTCTACTTAGCAGAGCCGCGCACTATTCCGCCTGCTTTATTATTGCTGACCGGCGGGCCAAACAGCTTGATTGACGCACAGCATCTAAGCCATCTACGAAATGATTGCCCTCTCTGCCCAAAGGTACTCCAACAACAAGTATGCTAGGTCTGCACATAACAATACTAAGCCTATATTCATCTTCCGTTGGACTGAGGCGTTTTTAATCAACCACTTATTTAGATTTTATGCCGGAATAGCGCTTTTAGCATCCCCACATAAAGATTACAGTTCAATCTTTTATAAGGATTTTGCAGATGAAAATATTAAATTTTCAGTGCCTTTTAACCCAAAATGACGTTTAGCGTCGACTGTTCGAACCTCAGTTGATCGCCTAAACGGTAAATCTGCGAAAGATCTTTGACACTGATCACTACAATCTGTATGGAATCTCTATTCAGTCGCATTTTATTTGATCGCGAAAATTGTTTTATTGTCGATATTAATATGATCTGCTTTATTAGACTGTGCTTAGTTGCATGTTTCATCACAATGCCTCATTGGAGTTCTGCGCAGCAATCTTCCGAGACAGCAGTAGAAATTGGAGAGAGTGGTGAGGCGTATCTGCAGGCAATCAAGTTCCGCGGCATAGATTCAGATGTTGTATATTTTGATCCATCCAGCCCTCCGCCACCGATGGAGATTGGACAAGAGCCAGAGGCGCTGCCAGCACAATCCGATCAGGACGGGGAATGGTCACCAGGCAGTGTCGATATTAACGCTTTTTTGATTTCTGCCGCACTGTTGCTTGCAATTATATATGTGTTTGCTCGTTACGGCGGCAGTATTTCAGTTTCACTGAGCCAGAATGCTGGCAACGCCGCACGCTCTCATGACAGGGCAAACCGCAGTTGCGGAACTTTACCTGATGCAGGGCCAAGCAGTCTGGTCAGTATTCTACGTCTTCAAGACCGGCGTGAAGCTCTCATTCAGCTAACTCAAGCGGCTCTGATAGCAGCGGTTTCGGCAGATGGAGTATTGTTACAGCGCAGCTGGACAGCGCGTGAAGCGCTCAAGCATCTGCCGGGAGAACATCGCTATATGAGTGCCTTACGCAACCTCGTTCACGCTAGCGAACGGGTACATTTCGGTGGTCGGGATGTAAGCGAAGAGGAATTCCAGTCGCACGTCGAAGATATACGTCCGCTGCTGCAGTTCGAGGCGTGCGCATGAGCCTTTCAGAACCAAGCACGAAGCAGAATAGACTGCGGCTCGAAACGCTTGCAATTATTGTCTTTGGGGCATTGCTGCTTTTTGTTGTGTTCTATGCAGTCTCGCAGCGCCAGCAGGCTTTGAGAGCCTCCCCCTCCGGGTTCGACGGACTGCAGATCTGGCTTACATCCAAAGGCGTCAGCACACAGAGCTTCCTCGGTGGCTGGCAGGTTGATCAGAACTCTGTCGGGTTGCTGGTGATGCCGCTATACGACACAGTGTTGGACAGAAGTCGCAGCCAACCTCTCACTAAGACCGAGCTGCTATATCAGCAGGATGAATACGATCTGGATTTAGCGATAATTAAGCGGAAGATCCGCCTGGTGCCAACGCTTGTCATCCTGCCCAAATGGCGCAGTGGAATGCGCCTTGCTGGGGTCGCGCATCCAGTCTTGTTGAGCAAGCGCTTTGCTGTGGAAGAACTGCTTCAAGATATAACCGGACAGAGTGACGCAAAAATAGTTTATGCCAGCGCCCCTCTTAGCGATTTTAGCTATACCACAGGTGGCGGACAAGAATTTTCCGCACAGTTTTATGCTGCGCAGATGTTCACAAGCCCCGGCTGTAAGCCGGTAATCGGGGCAACCGAAGCAATGGTGCTGGCTGATTGCACTATGTCTCAAGGCGAAAACAGGGCGAGCGGTAAACAGCTGTTTGTTTTGTCCGATCCTGATCTGCTGAGCAATCATGGATTGCGGCTTGCAGATAACTCCGCGATTGCACTCGATTATCTGCAAGAGTATGCCAAGGACCGTAATGTGATGATCGACTACAGCCGTGACACGTGGATAATTGATCCGAAGCGTGGTGTGCAACGCGAGCGAACCTGGGCAGATCTCATTCAGTTTTTCGAACCGCCGTTTCTCACGCTCTGGCTGGGTTGCTTTCTAACATTACTGCTCTTCCTCTGGCGTTCCTGGTTGCGCTATGGCCCTGTACGTCATGTGCCTGCAGCCGGTACCAGCGGAAAAGCACAAGCCTTTCAAGCGCGAGCCAGACTAATGCGGCTTTGCGATCAGGACGGAGCCTTGATCGGCGACTATGCTCAGGCCCGGCTGGCCACCATCGCAGCTGTGCTCTACGGTGCGGCCTCTTCCCGTCAGCATGCTGAGTCGGGAACATTTCTTGCATATGTCAAGCGCCGTAATCCCGAGCATGCCACCGCGCTGGAAAGCGTCCTTACAGCAATTCGAAGCCTTCCAGCTCGAATATCTCCAGCGGAGGCGATCCACCATGTTGATGAACTTGAAGCGCTATTCGAACAAATAATCCATGACACTTGAAACTTTGCAAATCCGGTCCGATGCTCTGCGTTCCGAGATTGGTAAGACCGTTCTGGGGCAGGAAGAAGTAATCACTATGCTTCTGATCGCGTTATTTGCACGCGGCCATGTGCTGCTGGAAGGCCCACCAGGTACTGCTAAGACTTTGCTCGCCCGCAGTTTTGCCGCCGCCATGGATCTAGAGTTCGGACGTATCCAATTCACGCCAGATCTGATGCCTGGCGACGTTTTGGGCACTTCGATCTTCAATTTCCAGACCAACGAGTTTGTCCTGACCCCAGGCCCAGTCTTCACTCAGGTTCTGTTGGCGGATGAAATCAACCGAGCTCCCCCAAAAACTCAGGCAGCTCTATTGCAGGCGATGAACGAACGTACAGTCAGTATTGATGGCGCCGACTATACTCTGGGGCGCGAGTTCATTGTCGTCGCTACTCAAAATCCAATTGAGCAACAAGGCACCTATCCATTACCCGAAGCGCAACTAGACCGCTTCCTATTTAAATTGGTGATCGATTTCCCACCGGAGAACGTTGAAATGGCCATTTTGCGCCAGCACGCAGGCGCACCGATAGAATCTGGGTTGGAAACTAGAGGCCTGACAAAAACTCTGGACGCCCAGACTCTGGCCGACAGTCGGGCGCTGATTGACAGGATCACTCTGGACGACGACATCTTAGCCTACATTCTGCGTCTGGTCCGTGCGACCCGGGAAAGCTCGGAGATTGCTTTTGGAGCATCGACCCGTGCCGCTGATGCACTCGCGGCGGCGACACGGGCGATGGCGGGGTTGAGCGGTCGCGATTTTGCCATCCCCGATGACGTCAAGCGACTGTTTGTCCCGGCGCTGCGCCATCGTGTAGTGTTGGGCCCGTCAGCTGAGATCGAAGGTCGCAGTTCCGCGATGGTACTCGAAAACATTCTCAACCAGATTGAGGCCCCCCGCTGATCCGTCCGTCCCCCCGACTTCTGTTTGCCACCTGCATTGCACTCGTGGTTTCGATGCTGAGCATCGTCTTTGCTGATGGTCAGCGCGGGATCGCGCTGGCACCCTGGGGACTGCTTGCATTTCTTGCGGCAGCTGATCTGCTGCTGTCATTCACACGCAGGAAGCAGCTCAGCTACAATATGGCTAAGGAGATTTTTATTGGTGAAAGCCAGAACCTGAAGCTGGAGATCCCCCGGATGCCTGCTGGTCTGCGAGCACAACTGGCCTGGCCCAAGGGCCTGAGCGGCGTTGCTGAGATCAGTTTTACGCAACAAGCCGATGGCACTGGTATTGCAGAGGTTGCGTGCCGCGGTGTCCGGCGCGGTGTCTGGTCTTTTGAACACATCTGGTTATGCTGGACATCGCAACTAAAACTGTTTGAGTTTGTACCACGCCTTGAATTCGCTCTGGAAATACGGGTCGTCCCCAATATCCGACTGGTGCAGTCGGGAGAGATCGCTACAACGGTGCAATCGGCCCTCTATGGTGTCAAGGAAAACCGAGCCATTGGGGAAGGGGCGGAATTCCATCAGCTTCGGGATTTTATCCAAGGTATGGATGTTAAGTCCATCGACTGGAAACGGTCAGCCAAACGCCGGTCACTGGTGGCCCGGGAGTTACGCGCTGAACGCAATCACCACGTGATACTGGCGCTGGACACTGGCTATCTCATGAGTGAGGAGATTGGCGGCTTACCGAAAATCGACCATGCCATAAGCTCAGCACTGGCAGTTGCGTGGGCAGCAGCCATAGGTGGTGATCAGGTCGGTTACTACGCCTATGACCTTCGCCCGCACTCCTTCATTGCTCCAACACAAGGCCGTCAGGCTTTTGTCCGGTTGCGCAGCTGGAGCAGCGAACAGGCCTATTCCAGGCACGAAACCAATCATACGCTTGCCTTGTCCGAATTGAATGGGCGCACACCAAAACGCAGCCTGATCATTGTATTCACAGATCTCGTCGATACCACTTCAGCTGAATTGTTGGTTGAAAACCTGACTATTCTGTCCAAGCGACATCTGCTGATCTTTGTTGCTATCCGCGATCCTGAGGCTGTTACCCTCATAGAGACAGCACCTGAAGACCTTGATGGAGTTGCGGTTTTGGTGGCAGCAAACCAAGCAATCAACGAGCGCCGGCTGGTGCTGGAACGGCTGACCCGACTGGGCATTACAGTGCTGGATGCAACACCGGAGACCATCACCAGCCAGCTGATCTCGACCTATCTTGAAATCAAGGCACGGGAGATGATCTGATGTCCAAAACCGATCTCATCCGTTCGACCAGGTTTCGCAAAGAGCGCGAAGCCGACTGGCACCAGCTTGAAGTTCTTGTGGCCCGGGCGGAG
>NZ_LCWX01000099.1:0-3337 GCF_001431305.1 Pseudovibrio sp. POLY-S9 | reverse complement strand
TACCGGCAAGCCACAACTTCACTGGCCATTGCCCGGGAAATCTCGCTGGATCAGGCGCTTCTGAACTATCTTGAAGCCCTCACAGCGCGGGCCTACCTGTCAGTTTACGCCCCGCAGGAACGACTGGGCGGGCTGTTCCGCAAGTTTTTCCTGCAAGGTGCCCCGCAGGCGATGCGCCGGTCATGGCTGTTCATCGCAATAGGTTTTCTTTGCATGGGGCTAGGTGTGTTGGTCGGCTATATGCTCTTTCTGGAAAACCCGGGCTGGTATCATGTGTTCATGCCGGCAGAGCTTGCTGGCGGTCGTGGCCCGTCTTCGACTGCTGATGAACTGCGCCGGGTGATTTATGAGGAGAACCCATCCGCTTCAGGTCTGGGCGCTCTTGCAACTACATTGTTCTCACACAACACTCGTATTGCCATTTTTATATTTGGGCTTGGGGTTTTCCTCTGCGCCCCGGCAATCCTTCTGACATTCTACAATGGTTTGGTTCTGGGTGCCTTTTATGCGCTGCATACGGAGCGCGGGTTGGGCATCGATCTGGGCGGCTGGCTGTCTATACATGGGGTCACCGAAATCTCTGCGATCTGCATTGCTTGCGGCGGCGGATTGCAATTAGGTGCAGCGGTACTGTTTCCCGGCGATAAGACCCGCAGTCAATCGTTGCACCACGCAGGACGGGACGCGACGAAACTGGCACTGGTCGCTGCCATTATGTTGATCGCAGCTGCTCTTCTGGAGGGTTTTGGCCGTCAGCTCGTTCAACATACAGCCACACGCTATGCACTCGGCTGGGGAATAGGCCTTTGCTGGCTCGCCTGGTTCGGATTGGGTGGAAAGGCGCGACTATGAAGCTGAGATGGCAGAAGAACGCTAAGGCTAGACCGCCAGTTGGAGAGTTGGTGCCGCCAGAGGGCGTGCCTCTGAAGCTAAAAGTAGCAGGGCTGGGAGTGCGGTTGGCTGCGCAGATCACGGATGTTATTCTTACTTTGATTGCCGCACTCTGCTTGCTAATCCTTGTTGCTTCTCTTGGGTTTAGTTCACCAGAAACGCTCATAGCAATCGGCAGCCTGATGTTCTTCATCATACGGGTACCTTACTACGTTATGTCCGAACTTGCCTGGAACGGCCAGACTCTCGGCAAACGCCTGATGAAGATCAAGGTTGTACCGCACGATGGAACATCGCTTAGCACTCATTCATTGGTGATGCGCAACCTTATGAAGGAAGCTGAGATTTTCCTGCCTATTACTCTACTGCTGTCGATTGATAAGGCTTCCCCGCTGACTTCAGGCTTGGCCCTTTGCTGGATCGCCGCCGGTTTTATGGTTCCGCTCTGCAATCGGTATCGTCAAAGGTTAGGTGACTTGATAGCGGGCACCCATGTCATCCACCTGCCGGTGCCTGTGCTGCTGATAGACCTAGCCGATCAATCTGTAACGCAACTGCCTAAAAGGGAAGAGTTCGTCTTTCTTATGCATCAGCTCGAACACTACGGTGCTTATGAACTGCAAACCCTCGAAAGCCTATTACGTGCACAAGGGATAGCAACGGGATCGGGGAGCAATCATAGACAAGGGGCTACCATTGAAGCAGTGGTCGAGAAGATTCGGCACAAAATTGATTATGCTGACAAGGTGCCCACAGCAAAGAGGCTGGAGTTTTTGAGAGCATTTTACAATGCGCAACGCGCGCATTTGGAACAGCGTCAGCTGTTTGGTGAGCGGCGTAACGATAAATATTATGCCAAAGAAGACATTTTACTCTAAGGCAACAACATTATATATGCTGCCCTTTTTAGTTTTTAAAATAGTACGACACACTCAATGGGTGTATCTATAGAGACAAAGTACCCTAACGTTAGATAATGAATCAAGGCTAAAGGATAACCATGACCAGTACAACAGATATCGGTAGCCGTATGTCTCTTGGCGTCGGCGCCATCATCGGCGAGAGCTTCTCAATTTTTTTTAGAAACCTTATCTCGATCGCCCTTATGGCGCTGGTGCCCAGTATGCTGAGCCTGCTCGCCAGTAGCGCACTGGTTGGGCTTGATGTAGCGTTGGGCACCGCCGATCCCGAATTCAGCACATCATTCGGTTTTGGGGCTTGGGGAATGGCGATAGTGCTGCAAATCTCTTTCTACAGCTTGACGACCGCACTGCTTGTCCAACTGGCTTATGATGCAAAGCTTGGGCGGAGGATCCAGCTTGGCCGCTATGTCACACCGGCCATCCGGGCTGCTATTCCGATTGCCATTCTGTCCCTGATTGCTGGCGTATTGGCGGGAGTTGCAATGATCGCGCTGATAATTCCCGGCCTTTGGGTGTATGCCGTATTTTCTATGATCGCCCCGGCGGTTGTAATCGAACGAGTCGGTTTCGGTGGCCTTGGGAGAAGTTCAGAACTAACCAAAGAATACCGCTGGCCGATCCTTGGCCTACTGATTTTGATCGGTATTTTTATCGGCATTTTTCAATACGTTGCGGGCTTTGCTGCAGACCTTACTGTTGGCTCGGGACAGTTCGTAGCAATGCTTGCTTATCTAATCCCTTCGACTCTCGGGGCCGGCCTGAGTGGCGTTTCCGTTGCATTGATCTATGCAAGACTGCGTGAGATCAAAGAAGGCGTGACTGTAGATCAGATCGCGCTGGTTTTCGAGTAACGCACAAATCAGACGGGCTCCGCAAGTGAAACACAGCTGTATGCCAACAGTCTCTGAAAAGCGAGGGAGGATAAAACCGCCCTCTTTTCCGCTTCACGGCAGTCTGAGCAAAATAGAGTGTAGTTCACAGAGCCGATAGAGAGTAGGGCTTGATGAAACAAGAAAACTCGGTGCGCTGACCGGTCTAGATGAAATCTTGGGCAGACATGCCAGGAACCAGTTATTTGCCATCCGGTTTGGGCAGTTTTCTCTTCAGGATCTAGAGGCGGACAGTGTAGTAAACCTATCTTATGACCTGATCGCGGATTAATTCTTGAGAACCGGGCAACACGCGAGCGTTCAGCTCCGGAGTTGTGAACTGATCTACATTCGTTGGTGGAACATGGGCCTCAATCATCAGATCACTGTCTTTGGCACCACCTGCAAAAGCACATCGCCCGGTGCAAACACACCGCCAACAATATGTCGATTAAGATCAACCTATGATTGAGGTTATACACTAGCTGGAAGCGCCTAAATTTAGGTCCAATGTCTGCAAATGGTCAGCTGCTACGTGCCGGGAATGTCTAGAAAATTGGGCCACAAGCATGCGTAATCGGGCTCGTCCTTCACGAGAGGTCAGCTCCTGTTAAGATCGCAGCATATTGCTGCGAGGATGGGAGAGCACCATGG
>NZ_LCWX01000098.1:0-421 GCF_001431305.1 Pseudovibrio sp. POLY-S9 | reverse complement strand
CAGTGATCTCTGATTGTTGACGCTGATCTCTTTGGCTCCAACTTTGGCTTGCTCAGCACTTTGGCGCTAGCTGTAAGAGTAGAGGGTAGGGGATGTCTGCTGCCAGGGTCTCTGTTTGCCTCTTCGTCAGGTTCTCTTGTGTGTCTCCATCTCTCATTGTTGCTCTTGGAGTGCTGTGTTGTTCGGCGAGGTTCTTTCTTAGGCAGCTTTTGTGAGCTTTGTGGCGGTCCTGATTGAGTGGTGTGTTTTCCAAGTGTCTGTGCAAATTTTGGTTTTGTTAATTTTTGTGGTTTTAGCTGGTTGTTATTGGCTTGTTTCTGGGGTTTTTGTGGTGTTGGTGGTGGTGTGTGGGTTGATATATGAAGTTATTGAATTGTTTGAATTTTAGTTTTTGCCCGATTGTTTTGTTTTTTTGGAGTTT
>NZ_LCWX01000097.1:0-242 GCF_001431305.1 Pseudovibrio sp. POLY-S9 | reverse complement strand
TCGACATCTCGCCTCGTTGAAAATGATAACGGCTCAACCTTTGGCGACGATTATGAGGCAACTCAAGGCACATCCTTTGCAGCGCCAATCGTCTCAGGTGTGGTCGCTTTGATGCTGGAAGCAAATCCGTTGCTGGGCTGGCGGGATGTTCAGGAAATTCTTGCTCTTTCTGCCAAGCAAGTCGACGATCCCTCTACCGAGTGGTCTACCAATGGTGCCTCAACCTGGAACGGCGGCGGTAT
>NZ_LCWX01000096.1:0-1430 GCF_001431305.1 Pseudovibrio sp. POLY-S9 | reverse complement strand
GCAGCAGGGCTTGCGCCCTCACGCGAACTAGATCGTCACTCACCTGACCACAATCTTCCTCGCCTTTCAGGCTCCGGGAGATCATGGACAGCCTCCCTCCTCACCAGCTCCCGCTCACCCGTTTTATTGGCAAGGAAAGTAGAAACGGACCTTCCAGAGACGGAGCAAACACCATGAAAATCTCAGACGCCCTTTCCATCCTCGGACTTTCTTCAGGTGCATCACAAGAGGCAATCAAATCCGCCTACAAGAGAGCTGCCAAGAAATACCATCCAGACCTGAATCCGGCTGGGGCTGAGATGATGAAGCTTGTTAACGCTGCCTTTGATGTGCTGCGCGATGCGACCAGCACACAGACCCAAGAGGACAGCGATTGTAATTACGGCGAAGAACTCAACGCGGCTATCAACGCCATTATTGATCTGGATGGGCTGGAAATTGAAATCTGTGGTGCATGGGTGTGGGTTGGTGGAAATACCCGAGAACATAAAGAGACCCTGAAACAGGCAGGCTTCAAGTATGCCAAGAAAAAGCAGAAGTGGAATTATCGCCCGTCCGGATGGAAGTCACGCAGCCGTGGCACCTATTCAATGGATGATATCAGGGACGCACATGGCAGTACGCGCCCGTATCGTCCTAGTCGCCGGAACTATGCACTTGGAGCGGCGGCATGACACTGGAAGAAACGGTTTTACCGGTCGCCAGAATGTTGTTTGAGGGGGAGGGGACAATCCTCTCCCAAGGCCACCTTGTCACGGTTGAGGCTCCCATGGGAGCCTTGGTCATCAGCTTTATGAAAGAGCGCGGCCGCATACGAACCAATGCCAGCCTGCGGCATGATTTGGGAGACAGTCACTATTGGCGCAATCTGAAAGAATATGCTGCGTGGGGAGAGCAGCCAGCATTACGGCGAACGTTTGCGCCTGACCGGTTTACATCCCATCCTGAGCAAGTCCTGAAGGAGATCAACCGTCACATCACAGAGCCAGCGTTCCCGCTGGCCTTTAAGGCACTGGCGGCGATTGCTGATCATCACGATAAAAAATGCATGATTGCAGAAGTGGTCAAGCGGGCAGCTCCATCAGAAGCGCATGTGAATATTCACGGCAGGTACAGTTTGCGCAAGGCTATTCAAAGCTTTGATTGCAGTGCTCGCGGTGCTTTCGAGATCCGGCCAGACAGCACTTATTGTGATCTGGAAATTCAACATCTGTCTTTAGAGAAGATGGAACAGCTCATCGCCTTCCTGAATATCTCCTGAAGCGGGGAGGCTTTCATCCGCCTTATTGTCTTATTTGGACTAAGCCGTGCGCAGGCCGGTGCTCTGCGGGATCTGCCGATCCCACGGCGCACACTCTCTCCAAAGTCTTCATCTGGGAAAGTATGAAAACGGCGTGCCCTGGCTTGCAAGCCCTTCACGGGACCAGCAG
>NZ_LCWX01000095.1:43569-52631 GCF_001431305.1 Pseudovibrio sp. POLY-S9 | reverse complement strand
TGCAAAATGACTCGGTCGAATACCAGTTTATTCCGCATTACAAGTACCACAACAACCCGCCACTCTTTGCCATTGAGGTGGAGCGCGGCGAGGAGATCGGCGCAGCGATCTACATGCCGAGCGAAACAGCTGAGCGCACCACTCCACCGCCTTTCCCGGAAAGCCTGCGTGGCAGACTGCTGGAATCAATCGGCCCAGAAGAAGTAACCAACAAACGCACGCTGACCTTCCAGGCGAATACGCTGGACAATCCCGACAAGTACTACCGCGGGGTGAACGTCACCATCGACCACGGCCAGTTTGGCGGCTGTGAGGTGGTCAATCATTGGGTTGAACTGGACGCCGTGGAAGAATGGACGCTGGAGAATGAAAGCGAGTTTCCGCATCCCATCCATATCCATGTGAACCCCATGTATGTCTTTGAAATTCAGGGCGAAGACCCTTTGGATTACACGCTGGAGCTTCCATTCTGGGCGGACACCATTCAGGTTCCGCCTCATGGACATGTGAAATTTCGCATGCGGTTCAAGGACTTCGTCGGCAAGTATCCTTTGCACTGCCACCTGCTCTACCACGAGGATGGCGGCATGATGCAGCACGTGAAAGTCGTCAGGGATCTGAAGGAAAAAGACGACTGGAACAACAACCAGTAACGGCCCGAGACAACATCAGGTTCACATGACTGAGGTACACGGCATCAGCCCTGACAACGAGCGGAAGCCAAAACGAATGCGCAGCTTTTCTCTGAGCCATTTTCTGCTTACCAACCCCATTGGTTATGGAGTGATGCTCGTACTTCAGCTGGCTGTGGTGGCGATGATCACGCGGCCCGACACCCTTCATGTATTTGAAGTTGCTTTCGTTCTCGCCATATTCTTTGCAGGCATGGTCAGCCTGCAAAACGCAGGTATGCCCAGCTACCTCTTCACGTATTTCTGGAGCGGGTTTGTTTATGGCGGGTTCGGTATGATTTTGGGCTACCAGATCGATCTGTCCATTGACCAGAACCTGGCAATGCAACAGATGAACAGCCTGACACTGGCTGCTGTTTATCTGAACTGGATGACCCTCATCATGGTGGGCGCTTGTATTGTAACCTGTTTTTTCGCGGATCACTGCAAAGGGCATCCGGCTTCAAAAAGCGCAAAAACCTTCATACACGTCTTCGCAATTTCCATGATGATGTTTGGCGTTTACGTAGGCCATGCACTCAACCTGATACTGCACCGGAACACGTTTGACCGGTTCTATCTACAAGTCCTTGCCATGAGCATCTTCTTCACTATCGGCTATTACTGCGCTCTCAAGTGTCATGACTTGCTTCGCGACAGAAAGAAGGCCTGAGTGGCCCTCTTTCCTTTTGCTTACCCAACCTTCTGCGGCGCTGAATACCGCTTCTCCAGCTGTGCCTGTATCATCTCAAAGACGAAACTAACCGCCCAGTAGATGAGCGCGGCGCTGATCAACATTTCAAAGTGTTTGAACTCGGAGCGCCCAAGCGTCCGTGCCAGATACATGAGCTCCATAATGCCCATGGCAGACACCAGCGAGCTGTCCTTGAGCATAGAGATGAAGTTGTTGCCCGTTGGCGGAATGATGATGCGGATTGCCTGAGGCAAAACCACCTTCCACATGACCTGCCAGGGCTGCAAGCCCAGAGCGGCGGCGGCTTCTGACTGTTGCCGTGGAACCGCCTGTATGCCCCCTCGGAAAATCTCCGTCATATAGGCCCCGTAACTGAGCGACAAAGCCAGAATGCCTGATGGGATTGCATCCAGTGTGATTCCAAGTTGCGGCAAGCCCAGATAAATCAGATAAACCTGCAACAACAACGGCGTACCGCGAAAAAACGAAACGTAGAACGTTGAAGCCGCATAGGCTGGACCTGAGTTGGACAGACGGGCAAGTGCCCCAACAAATGCCAGTAAGCTGGCGCAAATGATGGACGCAAACGAGACAAAGAGCGTGTAGAACAGCCCCTTGTAAAGCAGGATCGGCAACCGCTCGATAATGAACGGAAACGACAGGTCAAACGAATAGAAGAACCCCAGAAACAGCGCCAGAAGCTGCGCCCAATAGATCGGCACTTGCACCTTCATTGGCAGTTTGGAGACGAACACAACGTCTGCTGTGATCACGGCAGAAATCGCAAATGCGGCCAGCACGGAAGCGGTATCAGGAGCCACATCAAGGTTCAGAAGGGTCGTCAGGTATTGCCCAACGTTGCTCTGATCAAACGCCATGAGCAACGCTGCCAGTACCGCGAAGAAAACCAGGCGCCGAGAGGGCGCATGGCTAAACAGGTTCACGAGCAGTGTCATAGGACCAACCGCACTAGTGCGTCGTGGTTACAAGGTCAGCCCCGAACCACTTTTGTGAAAGCTCAACCAAAGTGCCATCAGCCCGCATTTCCTCAATGATTTCGCCGACTTTCTGAGAAAACTCAGGGTCATCACGAGACGTCACAACGGCCAAAGGCTCAAAGAACACCGCCTCTCCCAGAATACGGATCGGATAGTTCGCCTTGATCGCTTCCAGAATGGTTGGGACCGAAGTGATGCCAGCATCCAGACGTTTGCCATCTCCCAAACGCAGGTCATCCAAAACGTTGCTGTCAGCCTCATAGGTGCGGACCTCACCCGGTGTCACCGCAAACTCGAACGCAGGAGAATAAGCCGCATCCAGCTCTAATTCGTGCTGAAGATAGTACTCGAAGGTTGAACCTGTGCTGGCCCCGATGCGCTTGCCATTCAGCTCCGAAACCGTCTCATAAGACGCGTCCTTGTGCACGTAAAACGCAGCAGGCGTGTAATAGTAAACTGCTGGAAAATCGAGCACTTTCGCGCGGGCAGGTGTTGGCGTCATGGAACCGATGGACATCTCCCAGCGCCCGCCCCACTTGCCGGATGTAATGGCCTCCCAAGCCGGGTTCAGGAACTCTGCCTTTGCGCCCATACGTTTGGCGACTTCTTTTGAAACATCAATGTCATAACCTTCAAACACACCATCAGCATTCAGGAATGAAGCCGGCGGATATCCGGAGTTGGTGGCGACGCGGATCACCTTACTCTCCATGACGCGGTCCATCACTTCGCCGGAAAATGCGGGTTGAGATAAGGCCAGCAAAGACACGCTGACAACCGAGCCAATACTCGCGATTGATTTAATAATATTCATTTACCCCTCCAAATAATAATATTATCCGAGTGATCCTAGGCAACAGAACCAAGGTAAACAAGAGATTCTCATTTATTCATATATGAATACACTTCAGTTTCACTGAGTGAAATCTATAAGGCTAATCTATTTATTCTTCTGATTGCCCATTTACTAGATAGTATGTGCGATGACTCATAATAGTCATCGCACATACATCTTCATCTATTGGTATTGAACCGTGCTGCCTTCTGCGATGACATCAAGACCTGCTTCATGCCTCTCCATCGCCTGCGCCAGTTTCCAGATCGGTTCAAGGAACAGCCCAAACGTGGAGTGATGAATAGGCAGGACGCGTTTCGGCTTCAGGCGATCCACCATGTCCACCACATCTGCGGCATCCATGCTGATCTTCCCAAGAGCGCCCGTCACACCCACCCCGCCAACATGTGGCACAAGAACATCAATGGCACCAAGAGCTTGGACTTTGGCCATCACATCATCTACCGGGAAGGTATCGCCAGTCCAGTACATGGTCCTGCGATAATCACCGGCCGCAAACTCAAAGAAGTACCCATTGCCCGGTCCGAGGATCTTCAGGATCTCCACATTCTCAGAATGCTGGGCGGGAACTGCCGTGATCGTGATCTGACCAGACTTAGTCGGGAACACCATATGCTCGCCCCATGGCAGAGCGGTGATATTGGAAAAGCCCTTCTTTGCAAGTACTTGCTTGTCATGCTCTGTCGCAACCATCGGCATGTCAGATGCAATTCTCGCCTCTGCTGCTGCATCAAAGTGGTCTGGATGCGAATGACTGATCAGTGTTGCAGTCACCGCTCCAAGATCAAACGCAGGTAACGCCCTAAATCGTGGTTGTGGTTTCAGGTTGGGCCCCTTGGCGAGATCAAACATCTCATTCGGGTTCGGCATCACAATCGCTTGCTTCCCAACGCCAAAGGCAGGATCCGAGAGGAACGTCACTCCATCAAAGCTGATGAGCATTGTGGCGCCGCCAAGCCACTGTATCTGCAGTGTTTCCTCTGGTGAACCGTTCACTTTGGCATGCGCTAGTACAGGCAAACCAACGGCAGAAACCAGTGCTGTTGTTCCGCTTAAACCAAGAAATTTCCGTCTATTCATCTTGTCACCTATCTCTATATGGAGCATAGGGCTAGCAAACTCTGAGCGGCTGGAGTATTCAGATAATACTGTCATCATTAAACGATATAATTGCATAATGACGAACATCATCCAGTTGCAAACCTTCGTTGACGTCGCTCGCCTGAACTCCTTCACTGAGGCCGCAGAGCATCTGAGTATTCCCCGTTCAACGGTTACAGCTCGCGTGCAAGCGTTGGAGGAACGGCTCGGCGTGCAATTGCTTCACCGCACCACACGGCGGGTTTCTTTGACGCTGGAGGGTGAACGGTTTTTGCAGCAGTGCGAGCCAGCCTTGGAAGCGCTTCTACAAGCTGAAAGCGACCTGCAAGAGAAAGACGAATTCTCTGGAAACATTCGCCTTTCCGTCCCAACAGATTATCCGGCAGAAACGCTGGAAGCGCTGCTGAGCAGCTTTGGCAAGCTGCATCCCAAGGTCTCGTTTTACGTTGATATGAGCGACAGTCCGGTGGATCTCGTGGCAGATCACTTCGATCTTGCCATCCGAGCGCGGCATCCGGGAGACGAAACTCTGATCGCGCAGCGCTACACTTATGACCCTGTTGGACTATTCTCTCGCAAACCGCACAAGCTCATCACAGAGGACAACATTGCCTCCTTTGCACTCAGAGATCCGGGAGGATTTCTAGCTGAGTTCTTGGTGGGTACAACCTCCACTCATACGATAGAGACCACCAACTTCCGTTTGACCAAACAACTCGCATTATCAACGGATTGCGTTGCTGTGCTGCCAATTTCACTTTGTGAGCATGAGGTAGAACAAGGCCGGTTACACCACCTAAAAACCACACTGCAGATCCCTGAGGTACCGCTTTACATTGTAACCCCAGCCCGAAAGCACAGACCGAAACGCACACGGGCTTTTATCCAACACATCATAGAGTGCGCAAAAGCCCACCGGTAAGACCAAATGGCTTATGGGCGCAGGCTGATCAATTCGTTAGTATCCCCGCAGATTTTAGTGACTGATTGCATGGGACGAGAGAGTATGGCGCAGGATACCCTTTTAAAAGAACAGCTTGGTGGTGTTTTGAGAATAACGCTCAACCGCCCAGACAAACTCAATGCCCTCTCACCAGAGATGCGTCAGGACCTGCTCTCCGCGTTGAACGAGGCCCACACCAGCTCTGAGGTGCGCACGGTTATCCTCACCGGCTCAGGCCGCGCCTTTTGCACCGGACAGGACCTCAACGACATCCTGCCCGACAGCACTGGCGAAAAGCCGGATTTGGGTGATGTTCTAACACAACATTACAGCCCGATTATTCACGCAATCCGGCAGATGGAAAAGCCGGTTTTGTGCGCTGTGAATGGCGTTGCAACGGGTGCTGGGGCTGGTCTCGCCTTTGCCTGCGACATGGTGTTTGCCGCCAAGAGCGCAAAATTCATACACGCTTTCAGCAAGTTAGGTCTTGTCCCTGGTGCTGGTGCATCCTTTCACTTACCACGGATGGTGGGCGAGGTGCGTGCCAAGGGGTTGATGCTGACTGGTATGCCGCTGACTGCGGACCGCGCAGCAGATTGGGGCCTGATCTGGGAAGCCATTGAAGACGACCAACTTCAGGGCGAGGTACTAGATGTTGCAACTAAACTTGCAAAAGGCCCAACATCGGCGTATGCCATGACCAAACATCTCATTCATGCATCAGCTGATAGCACGTTGGAAGACCAGCTTGTGCGGGAAGCGGAGATGCAGCGTCGGGCTGGAAATTCGGAAAACCATGCCGAGGGCCTGAACGCGTTTCTTGAAAAACGCTCACCTGTTTTCAAATAGCGCCTGTATCCTTCTCGTGTGGTTGCGGCGCCTCCCAAAACCATAATTGAGGATATATATGGGCATTATTGCACTTGATCACGTCCAGATGACCATGCCAGCAGGGCAGGAAGACGCGGCCCGCGCTTTCTTCATCGGCCTGCTCGGTTTTACCGAAGTCGAAAAACCTGCGTCTTTACAAGGCCGTGGCGGAGTCTGGTTCACTGCAGGCAGCGTTAACCTGCATGTTGGCGTGGAAGATCCGTTCACCCCAAACAAGAAGGCCCATCCCGCCTTTTTGTTGGATAGCCTTCAGGAAACGGTTGATCGTCTGGCCGCAACAGGCGCTGTGTTGAAGGACGACAAACCATTGCCGGGCTACATCCGAAAGTTCACCGAAGACCCGTTTGGCAACCGCATCGAGTTGATGCAGAAGACGGCCTGACTGCTGGCGCTGCACGCCAGAATAGGATTCAAATTTCTGCTTTAGACATTGATAAATAAACAGAAAATCTTCGAGTTTTCGAAAACCTCACGATATCCTGTGTGTGTTAGAGGGTGAGTTAATCAAGCAAGCTCACCTCGGCACAGGAGCCTCGGCAGATGACCATTCTCGGTTTGCAACACATCAACCTTCCCATCGCGCCTGACGGGGATAAGCTCGCCCGCGAGTTTTACGTGGACCTGTTGGGCTTTGAAGAAATTGAGCGGCCTGAGATAGCGCGGCACCAACAAGGTGGTTGGTTTTCAGTAGGTTCTGTCAATCTGCACCTGAGCGTGCAAGACCCGTTTGTCGCCAACAAGGTGGGTCATCCGGCCTTCGTGGTGGATGATATCATGAAACTCACAGAGCACCTGCGGGATGCGGGATATGAGGTTTCAGAGGACCCGACCTTCATTGGTTTCCTGAGAAGAACCACCCATGACCCCTTCGGCAACCGCGTTGAACTGATGCAACCCGAGGACATGGTGCAGCACAAACTATAGCTTCTTCAGCTCCTGCAACAACGCGTTGGTGAGGCCGAGCAACTTGCCCTCCGGCAGAATATCTTCGTGGTTCCACGTCACCGCAACCTGCCAATGCACTCCGTTCAACCCTTTGAGATCATAGGTAAAATTAAGAACACCGATCTCGCTTCCAGCTTTGAAAGCAATGCGTTGCCAGTCGGTCTTTTCCGCCAGGCCAGGGTTGAACTGCATCGCCTTGTCATCTGCTATTTCGCCGATCACATCGCAGAGTTCTTCCGCGCTTGCATACCATTCCACTCCGCTGAGATATGGGTCGGCTACATCCTCAATCGCGGGCAGTGAACGTTCCTCGATTTTCTCCAGAATTTTCCGGCGCTTAGCAACACCCGCCTGACCATATCTCTCGGCAAGATCACGATCCGCCTTGAGTTGATAAAACTGACGAGATGTCAGGAACGGCGTCCGTTCTTCCCGCGTTTCCAATGACTTAGTGCCGATGAGGTTGAGAACAACATCGGCAGCGGAATTGTCAGAGGCTGTCATCATGTGCTGTGCAACCACCTGCAGGGTCACCAATCCACCACTCATTTTGGCGTAAAGACTGCTAACCGGATGGGATTCCAAGTCTTTTTCCAGTCGAACCTTCTGGTTCCACTTCAGCTCACCGCCTTTCACACGGCGCACCAGTTCCTGCATCACAAACAGCTTGTAAGCTGGGCCAATCGCTAAGGGTTGATCTGCATTTTTGCTGAAAAATTCTACACCATCTTTGCGAATGAGAAGGCTGGACGTTCCAACCATCTCTTGCATCAGAGACAGACACTCATCAAGGTTTTCTACCTGATACAGCGCAGGCTTGATAAATAAGCCTTTGATTTTGCCGGATCTTTCCCGCTCCAACAGGACAACGATCTTAAAGTGCGTTGTTTTGACGAGAAATGCGTTTTTTTGCGTTTCTTTGCTGATTTCTTGCGCTGCTCCGTAAGCGGCAAGTGCATCCTCCAAAGACCGTTTCAGCCCCTGTTCTCCAACCAGAGAAAGGAAGCCGGTCGAGAACATGGAAAGGTCATCGCCGTTGCCATTCCAGAGTAGAAACAGCAGGTCCATATCAGACGTGTTGCGCAGCGCAATCATCTCCGGCGTGATCCGCTTGGCGGGGGAGAGGTTCTCCAGCGCATCCTTTAGGCTCAGGATTGGATCAAGAAACATCTCTTTCAGGGTGCGCATTTCAATTCGCCTCAGGTCAACCAGCTGGAATCGTCTCTCTTCTCTTAAAGTGAGCCTGTGAGATTGGCAAAGCCTGTCTTCCCTCTTCTGCAATAAGCCACAGTTGGGCGAAGTGAAAGGTTGATGCTTAGCCACCTCAGAACAAATCATACCTCGGTCTATAACCAACCAGATCTGCCGGAATAAACCGGGTGCGGAAGCTGTTAGGTTTGGCCCGCATGCCCTTTCGAAGATTCCCGAGCACTCTATGAGGTTGGTATTGTGGAGATCAGTGTCGTTCTTCCGGTTCACAATTGCGGCAAATATCTACTGCCTGCATTGCAGAGCATAAAGTACCAGAGCTTCCCTCATTTCGAAGTGCTCATGATCAACGATCACTCTTCTGATGGATCGGAAGATGTGTGTGCAGACATCGCCTCTGTTGATGACCGGTTCAAGCTGTTGCATTCCCCCCATTTCGGCATGGCTGGCGCACTCAACTTTGGCATCTCACAGGCCAGTGGTGTTTACATCGCCCGTATGGATGGCGACGATCTGTGCAGACCAGAGCGGTTTGCCAAGCAGATTGAATTCCTTAAAGAAAACCCGGACATTTCGTTTCTCGGCACCTTCGCTGATCATATCAACGATCATGACAGGGTTATGGGGTCCTTTGAGTTCCCAGAGGATGATTTCGAGATTAAAGCGCAATTGGATCGCGGCCAGAACACCTTCGTTCACCCCTCCATGATGATGCGACGCCGCGCACTTGTAGACCTTGGAGGTTACCGCGAGA
>NZ_LCWX01000095.1:19407-43463 GCF_001431305.1 Pseudovibrio sp. POLY-S9 | reverse complement strand
CTGTCAGGATTATGACCTCTGGCTACGCGCGCAGGACAGGCACTCCTTTGCCAACTTGCCAGAGAGGCTTGTTGCCTATCGCGGGTTTCCGGATAAGCGTGATCTGACCAACAGGTTCTGGAAGCATTTTTACATCACCCGCCTTGCAGAAATCAGCGTACAGCAACGCCGCGCCGGGCACCGCGATCCGGTGGACCAGATGGCAGATGAGTTTGATCTGGAAGCCGTTGATGAGCGGCTGGTGCGCGAGCGCCTCATCTCCGCGCGGCAGGATTATTACTGCAACAAAAAGGCCTTTGTGGATCGCAAATCATTGAACTCAATGGATATCGATCAGGTCAAAGCCTTCCTGCTCAACAATAAGGAAAAGTTCAACAAAAAAGCCCTGGGCCAGGCCTTCGGGCTTCTGTTTGATCAGGCCATGCGGATTGAAGACACTGAAAGCGCTGAGGTTCTTTACAAACTCCAGCGCGAAATCTCAAAGAGCAGGCACCTCAAGTCCCTGCTCTCCAAACCCAACAAACTCGTCAAATACGCCCTACGAAAGCGACTGGAGGAGGAGGCATAGTCTCACTACGCCTCCTCTTTGAGACCTGCCTGACTACTTCTTCTTGCCACTCTTAGGTTCCACATCATCACCGAAGAAGTCTTTCTTCTTCTTTTTACCAAGTGCGGCTTTTGCTTTTTCAGATCGTGTTTTTGGATACTCTTCTTCCATCTTCAAAGCGGCTGCCTTGATCTTAGGAATGAGCTTCCAGGCTTCCTCGAGCTTCAGGTTACGGTGCAGCTCGCCAAGCTCTACAATGAGCGCCTTAAAGGCTTCTCTGTTGGTGTAGTACTGTTTAAGCGGAGCCCTTTCTTTAGCCAGCTTCTGCTTCTCTTTTGCACTCCGGGCTGCATTTTCCCTGTGACTCAGATCAGATTCCGCTGGCTCGAATTTTCTATCAAGCCCCACCATCAACTCACAAGCTTTGAAGACAATCTGCTCCATATCCCAGATTTCTTTCTTATTGGCCTTGGCTTGTTTTTCTTCTGCGCTCAGATGTTCATCAGAGTTTGCGCGGCGTTCTTCTTCAGCCGCTCTTTCTGCTTCAGCCGCTGCTTGCCGCTGCTGCATAGCAATCAACTCGTCTTCGAAGGTTCCCTTCTTTTTCTTCCCCAAAGCGGCTTTCAACTTCTCGCCTCTGGATTTTGGGAACTCCTCTTCCATCTTCTGAACTGCAGCTTCAAGCGCTGGAATAACATCGCGAATTGGCTTGATATCCCGATTACCGATATGCTTATCAATTTGAAGTATGAGCTTCTGCACGGCGGCGCTGTTCACAACAAATGCTTTGCGCTGGGATTGGTTTTTTAGACTTTCTTCTTTGGCGATCAGATCTGTAAGTGACTGGTTCGCCATCGCGACGATATGCTTGAACCCTTCAAGTTCACTCCGGGTCGCAGCTGCTTGCGTGAGCGATTTATCAAGGCTGTCAAAGTAGAATTCAACCTTCTCCAGCTCTGCTTCCCCCTTAGCATCTTCATCCTGATGATAGAAGCCAGAAGCTGTCAGGAGACAGTCTCTGAGATTGGCGATAGTGCCCTCGTAGAAGGCTCTCTCACCACCATCATCGAACTTACTCGCTTTCTCTTCATATTTATCTATGCGAGGATCATACGCTTTGATGCGTTCCAGAAGGTCAGATTTCGCGTTGAGTTCCCCCTCAATCACCTCAGCCCCTTTCAGCTGTTCCATCTGCTCTCTGGCTGCCTGGAAGATGTTGTCCATATCATCCAGATCCTGATCAATGGCACGCAAGGCATTTTCGACCACTTTCGGGTTCATATTGCCAAGCTCGATGAGACCGACCTTAAAGGTGTCTGCTTGCTCCTGAGCATCGGCATGAGCGTCTGCGATATCCGCATAGTGGCCTTCGAGCTCAGGGTTCTCTCTGGCCCACTTTTCAACCTGCTTCAGTTGGCCAAACCTGTCTCGCACGGCCTGAAGCAACTCATCTCTACGGCCAGAGGCATCTGTCTGGACACCACCTTCTCCAGCATCCGGCATGCCAAGTAAGGCCCGCATTTTGCCAAGAGCCACTTCAACACCTGCCAGCAGATCATCGACGCCCTTCCTATCACGGTTGGACAGAACAACCTGATCCTGGGTGATCAGTGTGAAGGCGTCGTTATTTGCCTTATAGAACTCTGCAAACTCCTTGGGCTTTTTCTTCAACTCTTCTTTGCGGGCCGCAAGGTTGGCAAACACACTTTTCACGTTCTTGAGACGGAACTTCATGTCCGCGCTGGTCCGTTCAATTTCAGCGGCTGCGACATCAAACGCTTCCTGCATATCAGCAATCTGGCTGTTGAACGCGTTTAACGCAGCAACACTTACAGCCGTGCTGTTATCAGCCATGGCCACGTTGAGCGCTTCAAGCGCCTTTGCGGCGAGCGTACGGGCCTGGTCAAAGGCTCCAAGATCAACGCTCCAAGCCTGTATCTCAGGCCGACGCTTAACCAGACTCTGTAATTTCGCAGTCGCTTCTTTTGCCTTGATATCAATGCCGGTAATGTCGTTCTTACGGATTTCCTGAGCTTTGGCAAAGAGTTGCTGCATCTGTACTAAATAAGATTTGGCAGAGGAAACGTATTGCTGAAGTTGTTCGCAATGCGCTTCTTTATCTTCCCTATCCTCCTGAGCACAAGCCATGCCATCCTCATAACTTGCCAGCGCTCCCTGATAGATCGTCTCGAATTCAGGTCCATTCACGTGCTGACAAATCGGACGCCAATTGGCATTGCTTGTGTTGATGCCAGTTTTCAAACTGTTCAGGTCTTCTCTCAGGCGTGCCAGACGGTTCTCGAAGACGTCGCCCGCTGTTTCCTGATCTGCTGAAATAATTTCGGCGGTTTCCGCATCATCCGCAGTGGCCTTCTTCGCAGTCTTGGCATTCTTTGGCGTTTCAAAGCACTTCGGCATGTTGCCGATAGCGGCTTTCATCTGCTCGATGGCTGTTTTGGCATCAGCAATACGGTTTTCAGAAATGAGCAGCTTAGCTTCCTGCCCCAGTGTTTCCACCATGGTCTGGTAGCTTAAAAGGTCAGAAAGCTGTTCTTCATAAGGGATCTTATTACGCTGTTTATAATAGGTGCCAGCTTCCTTGAGCAGAGCGGTGACTTCCTGCACGTAGCCGTCCAGCTTGAGAGCCGTTGAAACACCACGATCAAGTGCCTCGCTCATGCCCTTCATGCTGAGCTTTGCATTATCAAGGAAATCATTAGCCACATCGATGTCTTCCCCTTCAGCAGCACGTTCAGCTTCATTCAGGTAATCATCGGTTTTCTGCTCAAAATTATCGAGGATTTCGCGCTGTTCCTTGTCGATGATCAGATGGGCCTTTTCCGTAAGACCTCCGAATTCTACATAGGACTGCGCTACTGCATTCTGAATGCCTTCCGCGGTATCAAGCGATACCTCAAGCGCCTCGGGCACTTCATCTCCATAGGAGGAAACAGTATCGGCCTCAGAAGGATCAATACTGCAAATTTTGAGCATAGCATTCGCCCATGCATCAACCTGACTGGACTGTTTTGGAGTACCAGCAGTTTCAATTGAACCGGAAGGGATATCGGAACCAGCCATAACGGACCTCTTGGCGCACTAAAATAAGTTAATGCGGGATATCACTTACGCCATGAGATTATGTTTCACTATTCCCCCTCTATCGAGCGAATATTTATTAAAAAAGCTGGGTTGAATGGCTCTCTTCTCCCACAAAAAAGACCCCCGCCATCTTTGGCGAGGGTTGTAGGAGTTTTTCTGTCCGAGATGTGTCTGGTACCGAGTTGGAGAGGCGTTTGGCTTTGGCTGTTTGTTGTTATCAGGCACCGCTGAGGGGCCGTGCCTGATGTTTTTGTTGGCGTATTCTTTTTACGAGAACCCTAGGTATTCTTCGGGGTTCGGTTAGCCCATTTTTTCTATACGCGCGGGGAGAGCCTGACGGGCGATGCTGCCGACGACGGGGTCGGCGAGCAGGGCCGGGCGTTTGCTGGTTGGGTCGGTGTAGCCCAGGTCATTGCTGTTGGTGCCGAGGCCCCGCTCAGAATGTCCTTCTAAAATGACCTTTCCGATCTTGTGGGTACGCGCGCCCAGCTCGCGGTGGCCGTAGCCGTGCTCGATGCCTATGGCGCCCCGTGCGATGCCTTGGCGAACTAAGGCCTGCCCGCTGATACGGTTGCTTGGGGAGATGACGGTGATCCAGTCTCCGGTTTTGATTGAGAGCTGGTCCGCATCCACCGTGTTGATGGCGATGGCGTTGGAGAGTTTCAGATCATCCAGATACGGATTGCCTCCGGTGCTGGAAGAGCGCAGCTGGGATTTGGTGCTGACAACGCGGAACGGCCATAGATCCGGCGGGAAGGCTTTGTCCACTTGAGTTCCGTCGGCAAAGCTTGGGGCCTGCCATGTTGGGCAGCCAATAAACTTCTTGCCCGTCATGGAGTTTCGCGCGGTGCCGACAGTCTCGTTCCAGACCTGAATGCCTTTTTTGTAGGAGCGAGCAAATGTCTCGCCCTTGTAGGTTTTCGCCGCATCCTCATAGCGGCCACCTCTGTTGTAAACATAAGCAACACGGCGCCATTCGTCTGGCTTTAACGTGCTTTCTAAGTCCGCTCGGATGCGATCCACACCGGTGATCGTCATGTCGGCATCATCACTTTCTGGAACAGCTCCCCCGTCAAACGCCACGTTGGCACCGGCTCGCATCCAAAAATCCTCAGAGCGGTGCAGCGGGTGCAGGTTGCCGTCTGCATCCGGGATGGCTTTGTCGCCAAAGCCCGGCAGATCCATGCGTTTGGCCACATCAATAAAGAAGTTATCCATGTCCATGTGGCGGCCATCCGGTGTTTTGCCGGTCTGACAATCCACCACCGGCCAGCGGGCCGTGGAGACCTTGGTTGGCACACCGCCCCAGGCAGATGCCCAGCCCCATGCCTCGTAGAACACACGGTCCGGCACGATGTAATCGGCGAAACGAGAGGTCTCGTTGATAAATGGATCAATGGCGATGAACAGCGGCAGGCGCTTGGTGTCCTTGATCTTTTCTTTGACGTCGTTCTCCATGCCCGCAACACCGTAGACCGGGTTTGAGGACCATGTGATCACAGCCTTGGCCTTGTAGGGATACCCCTCCAACACAGAGGTGAGCCATTGCGCACCCATGGGCTGGGTGAAAGAATGCCATGGCGCCTGCGCAGGGTATGGGTTCTTGCCATCCGCAACCAAGCGCTTGAACTCGCTGGTTTTCTCGTAGGCGAAGCCACCTCGGCCTGCATCTACGCCTTTCACCTTCACCTTGCCGGGGAAGGCAAGCAGGTTATAGCGTGGGCCTTTCTGCACATCCTTGAAGCGACCACCACCTGCTGTGGTGCCGCCTTTGGCGTTGAGGTTGCCCACCAGCGCATTGAGCATGACGATCGCGTAGGCGGTGTAAAAGCCTGCTGCATGCATAGTACCGCCGTGGCAATCGGCAGCTGCCTGTTTGCCAACGCTGGTGAAATCGCGTGCCAGAGAGATGATGCGCTCTTCCGGTACACCGCAGTCGGTGGAGTATTCAGCAAGAGTTTTGCGCAGTGCCTCCCGGCGCAGCAAGCTCAGGCTGGTGGCTACGGGCACAGTAGAACCATCCAGAAGTCTCACAGTTCCCTGGTGGAACAGTGTGGCAGGGCGGCCCTTTGCAGGAGAAAGCTCTCCCGTTTGCGCATCAAGGCACATAGGTGCTTTTTGAGCATCTTCTTCCAGGTCAGCTGTTACCATTCCTTGCCGCAGGAATGAGCCGCCTTTTGGATGCTCTGGATCATCAATGACCAGATGCGTTGCATTGGACCAACTGGCCTCCCCTGCCGTCTGAGCTGCTGCGCCGGACGGTTGAGCCAGAAACTTGGCGTCGTATCGTTCGTTTTCCATGATCCAGCGGATCATGCCCATCACCAATGCACCATCCGTGCCCGGCCTGATAGGAACCCATGTGTTGTCCTTGCCAAACGCATGGTTTTGAGAGTTGGTGAGAACAGGGTCCACCACCGCATATTTAACCCCATCACGCCCACGGGCAGCGCCCATCAGCGTGCCCTGCAGCTTGTAGGGGTTACCTGCATTGCCCGGGGCCGTGCCGATGAACAGCATGTACTTGGCGTGGCGATAATCCGGCTTCAGGTGTGGCTGCTTCTTCAAGTTATCCAGCATGGCCGCATAGCCAGCGCGCATGGACAGGCCGCAATAGGAGCGGTGTCCCACAAAGTTGCGGGTGCCGTAAGCCATTTTGGCGAAGCGGGCAGCCATCATCAGGCGACCGTTTTTAAAGACCGGGATCACCACCAGCTGGTTGGCTTTGGGGCCATATTCTGGGTTTTCCGGATCAAGCGGTGTCTTTAGATCGCGGATGGCGCGCAGGCCTTCCACATTGCCTTCACCAAACAAGTCTCCCCCTTCAACGGTTTCCTCAATCAGCTGATCCCAGGAAATCTCCTTCCACTGGCCGCTGCCGCGTTCGCCAACCCGTTTCATTGGCTTGAGAATACGCTCCTTGCTGTTTTGCTTGGCGATGGCAGCATTGCCGCGCCCACAGGCGGTGGAGCGTCCTGCGAGGCCTTGCTCACTATAGGCAGACAGGCCGGTGATCGCGTCTTTGATGGGCGTGTCGTATGGAATGTGCGGATTGGTGGAGAGTGGGCTGTACGGGTTTCCGGTGGCGCGCAAAATATCGCCAGAGGCTTTGTCTACCCGCACACGAATGCCGCAAACGCTGGTGCAGCCCATGCACATTGTGTAGCCGACCCGTTGATCGGGGTTGAGGATCACCTCTCCAGTGGATGAGTCCACCTTGTATTCCGGTGGCAAAGCACCACCGGCAATGCCTTTGGCTTTCGCATCCCCCAGCACGCCTTGATAGAAGTTTTTGCCCGTTTCAGCAAAGCCCCAGAAGGCAGCGCCAGCTGCGCCAAGAGCGGTTGCACCTTGAAGAACACCACGGCGAGAAATAGTCATAACTGGCTCTCCTTAGGCTTGAGTTTGCTTGCTGGCACGCACGGCCAGCAGGTTGATGAGAAGCGTCACGAAGATAAGACTGAGGATCAGCAGGCCAGCAGACCCGGCTAGCGTGCGCAGAGCATCCTGAGACAGGGCGGCTTCATGGCCGTAAAATGCGGTCTCGGTTTTGGACATGAGTTGCGCGCCGTTGAAGGTGGACCAGCGGAAAGCCAATGCGCCAAACACGGCCAGCGCCCCGCTTACACCGCGCAGCAACAAAGAGGCCTTTGCACTCACAGCCAGAACCACTGGAACCACGACACCTGCGATGATGAATGCACCGAACAACCCAACAGGGGCATAGTCTGCCGCGAGTGTTGAGAGGTTGGTGTCGGTCAGCATCCAGAGGCCAAACGCGACCAGAGTGGCAGCACCTGTCACCACCAGCATGTAGCGGCCTTCACCCTTCTCACCATTGAGGCTGTCAATGGTCATGGTGGCACCGGCACCGCTCATAAGGGCGGTTAGAATAAGCACAATGGGGAAGCCGAGTGTGTTCCATACAGGACGAGCAGCAACCACGCTCATTTCACCAGCGGTGTACCCTAATATGCAGAGGGCCAGAGCGCCGACAATCATGGTCAGCATGCGTTCGCCGCCGCACATGGGCGCGTTGCCGCGACGGCCTGTCATGAACGCCAGCAAAAGCGTGGAGGCGATAAACAACGGCAGGAACCAGCTGCCCCACCACATGATGGAAGCGGGCGCAGAGCCACTGTAGAAGTGCATAAAACGTGCAGGCTGGTGCAGGTCCGCCAGCAATGGCAAACCGGAGGCCAATGCAAAACTGGTGGCGACAATCAGGGCGCCTTTGGCTTCTGCAACGCGCACAAGACGAGCATAAGCCAGCAGCAAGGCGGCGCCTGCCCCTGTTCCCACCAGCAGGAAGTAAGCGACCGCCCAGGGCCGCCAAACGGCTTCATGATCAAATGACATCAGATCAACAGCAGGCATAACTCACACCTCCCCATGTGCAGGCGTTTCAAGACCTTGGCGTAAATCACGGGCACCACCACCAACCGCTACGGTTGAGGCAAGCCTGTCATCCAGCCCGATGTAATAGACGTTCGGTCCTGTTTTGAATTCCGGTCGCAGGCCCTTGGTTTCATGCTGCGCCATCAGCTTGCGGATTTCGCTTTCCGGATCATTCAGATCGCCAAACACACGGGCGTTGCCAACGCAGGTTTCAACACAGGCCGGCAGCAAGCCAACGGACGTGCGATGCACACAAAACGTGCACTTGTCCGCAACGCCGGTTTTGTGGTTGATGAAGCGCGCTTCATAAGGGCACGCCTGCACGCAGTAGCCGCAGGCCACGCATTGTTCGGCATCCACCACCACAGCGCCCTCATCGGTTTTATAGGTGGCATTGACCGGACACACCGGAATGCACGGCGGCTCGTCACAATGGTTGCACAAGCGCGGCAGCACGGCCTGACTTGGACCATCCGGACCATCCAGCTCGTATATGGGAACAGCGGTACGGTGCTGGCCTGCGGGCACGTCGTTTTCAATAGTGCAGGCCACGGTGCAGGCCTGACAGCCGATGCATTTGCGCAGATCCACCAGCATGCCCCAGCGCTTGGGCTTTGCCTGTGCGCTTGCAGCTGCCGGCGCTGCTACCGCAGCTGTTGAGCCTGCCATGGCCAGTTTGAGGAACTCACGTCTTGAATTCATGTCTCCCCCCGGAGTGTCACGGTTTGGGTTGTTCCCAAGCTACCGGGAGGCCAACAACAAAAATATTGGGGAGGTTATCTGCGGGCTTAGGGGAGTTCCCCTAGATGGGGCGGGGCAACACCAGAGAACAAACCCTTAGTCATCACAGATGCGCGTCTCATTCGTCCATAGGAGAGCAGCACATAAGCATGCTGCACAAACAAATGATCGTGGTGAATAAAGGAAAACAATAATGCCCGCTATCAATCTTACCGCTGCCTGGCAGACCGTGCCTTCAGGCGTCTGGCAACCTCAACATCAGGTCGCTGGTGTTTGGAGAGACATCGATCGCGAAACATCAATTGCCTCAATACCGTTGGTGCGGTCCGCACCGGGAGCTGGTGACCGCCCGATTTCTGGTCGTTTTACTGTGCCAGTTCATTCCACCTATCAGGCGCGCGTCTCTCCGCTCTCGCCCAACCCTGTCCGCCTAAACTCTGTTTAACCGTTTTGAGGAGCGAAGCTGTATTTTTTAATGCAGCTTCTCTTCAAGCAAATTGCATCATGAGGCAGTCACTCTTATACAGATCAGAAGATTTTTCAGAATGTTCTTTTCTCCAAGGGTTCCTCATTTGAGCATATTGATTATTGCCGTTTCTGGCATGCTTGCCGGGGTATTGTCCGGCATTGTTGGCACGGGGTCATCCATCATCCTGCTGCCTATTCTGGTGGCTGTGTTTGGAACCAAGGCGGCCATTCCCATCATGGCGATTGCGGCACTCATCGCCAATTGCGGGCGCGTGATTGTGTGGTGGAGTGAAATCAACTGGCGCGCGGTGTTCTTTTACGCACTGCCGAGCATTCCCATGGCTGCTCTGGGCGCGAACCTGTTGATTGCCATACCGGAATCCGTTGGCAGCACCATCCTTGGCCTGTTCTTTCTGGTGCTCATTCCCGTGCGCTATCTGCTGCGCTCCAAAAACATCGGTTCCAAGCCAATCCACCTTGTGTTTGGCGGAACGCTCATCGGGTTCATCACCGGACTGGTCGCCTCTTCCGGCCCGCTTAGTCTGGCGGTTTTCTCCTCTTTCGGTCTTGTCAAAAGCGCGTTGATCGCAACAGAAGCAGCGGCCTCCCTGTTCGTGTTCGGCTCCAAGGCCGCGACCTTCAGCTATCTCAATGTCATGAGCACGGACATCCTCATTGGCGGGGCACTGGTGGGCGGGTCAATCACCCTTGGCACCTATGCAGCCAAAGCGATCCTGAACAAGCTCAGTTCAAAGCATCATGATCGGATGATTGATCTGGTTCTGGCAGGCTCCGGCATCTCTATGATTATGCCTTGAATATTGCAGGTCGCACCCTACAATCGGCACACTTACAGATTTAGTCTTTCTGCTCTTTCAGCCTCTGACTTTCATTGAGACACTGCGATGCTTCCTGCTGACTATATTGACCTTTACTGCGAGCGAACCGCGCCGGGGTTCTGGAATGAACCGCTGAATGCGCTCAGCAATCTCAGCTTTATTGTGGCTGCTCTGATCGCGCTTTATCTGGTGCGTAAACGGGGCAACCCGAGCATCGCAGAGCTGGTACTGATCGCGCTTGCAGCGGCTATTGGCGTTGGCTCATTCCTGTTTCATACATTTGCAAACACATGGTCAGAGCTGGCGGACGTTGTCCCAATCTGGAGCTTTGTGGCCTTCTATATCATCACGGTGATCTATCGTGCGACCGGCGAAAACCTGTTCCGCACCTTGCGTGCCAGTGCCATTGCAGTGGGCATAACCGCCGCTATTTTCTGGTTCAGTTCGGATGCTGTACTGACGGATATTGATGCTGGCCCTGATCCGTTCAACGGCTCCCTGCAATACCTGCCAGCTATGGTCGCTCTGCTCATCGCAACCCTGCTGATGCACCTGCGCAAGCATCCGGCCCGTGCCTATATCACGCTCGCCACGGCAACTTTTGCGGTCTCTTTGATGTTCCGAACCGTGGACATGGCCCTCTGCTTCTCCGTCGCTTTCGGCACTCACTTCATGTGGCACCTGCTCAACGGCCTGATGATCGGCTTCCTCCTCGCAGCGCTGGTTCTCAAGATGCCGCCACAAGGAAAGGCTCAATGATCCGGTTGCGTGACTACATTGCGAACTGGGAGAACTCACCACTCGCAGAACTTGGGCACACACCGTGGGCAATGACGACGAACGCTGCAAGCATCATTCAGGGCATGATCTCTCGCCTTGATAGCTCATACCGCGTCACCAACAGCATCGCTCTTCACGAAAGCGCCGTGGTGGAAGATGGGGCGATGTTGAAAGACGCAGTGATCATCGGACCCAACGCCTTTGTGTCCTCCCGCAGCTATTTGCGCGGAGGCGTGTTTCTGGATGAAGGCTGCGCGGTTGGCCCGTTTTGTGAGGTAAAGTCCAGCTTCATGCTCAAAGGCTCCAAACTCGCCCATCTCGGGTTTCTGGGAGATTCCATTTTAGGCGAAAACGTCAATCTGGAAGCCGGCGTTGTGGTCGCCAATCACCGCAATGAATGGGCTGGGAAAGAGATTACGCTCCTTCAGGATGGAAAAGAAGTCCCGACAGGCGTGACAAAATTTGGCTCCCTGATCGGTGACAACAGCAAAGTCGGCGCAAACTCCGTTCTCGCACCCGGCACCCTGCTGAAACCAGATAGTGTCATCCCCCGCTTGTCTTCAGTCGATCAGCAGACGAAGCAGCTCATATCTGCGATGCTATAAGCTTGTCTCTGGCATTAAACTTTGCGCCTGACGCAATCACATTCAGAATTCTTTCCGCACACTCCTCCGCACTCAACATCGAAGTGTCCAGTTCCAGGTCATAAATCCCCGGCTTATGAACCTCTTCCTGCCAGCGAAGGACGGGTAACGGGATTTCGCCTTCCTCATTGGCCGTGAGATAAGTCCCATCACTGCCAGCTCGGCGCTGCATGATCTCTGCCAGCGGGCAAAAGACGCCGACAATCATCACGTCCAGCCTTTCCACCTCCTTCAGATAATGCCTCCAGTTGCCGTCCAGCGTCGCATAGCTGTTGTGGTGGCCCAGATCAGCGATGACATCAAAGCCCAGTTCGGCATGAGCCGCGATGCTTTTGTAAAGCGCGTGATAGGAGCGGGAGATAAAGTCTTCCAGGTCAGGCCTTTCCCCTCCCGGACGCAGACCTATCCCCGGCTTCATGTGTTCCGGGGTCATCTGCTTGACGACAACGTCCACACCGAGATTTATCCAGGGCTCATCTGCCTGCTTTTGCAGTGCTGATACAATCGAGCTTTTGCCAGACCTCGGTGCTCCATTGAGCAACACAATCCGCCCTTGTGTCATCACGTCCAGCCTCCCCTTTTCGGAGAGCATAACAAACCTATAGATTTAGACAAAACCCGCCTCACCCATCAACTCCCCCTTCACTCAGCTCGTGAAATTTGCCCGAAAACCAGCACAATCAAGGCATCATCCGGCACGTTGTTTGCTTTGGGTTGGAGAGGGTGATGCCGGTTGAGAAGCTGAGTGTTGAGCAGCAGAGATGGGCTGAAGATTTCTATCGGCATATGTCATGGACATTTCCGGAGGATGATCTGGTTGGTGGAGACGAGGAAACGGATGCCCCGGCTCTTGCTGTCACTGATTTCGAGCAGATTGCAGTGCTGGAGAAGAAAGTTGATGAGCTTTATGCGCAGGGCAACCTTATCAAGTTCTGCCGTGCCCTCTTTGGAGGCTTCAAGAAAGCACATAAGGCCGCGCGTCAGGCAATCACCTCTGCCAAGTCCAAAAAAACGCACGATATTCAGCCATTTATTGCGGAGATAAACGCAGGCATCACATCACTCAGTTTTTATGTCGGGGAGTTTGAAGACGCCCTTGCTGTGATTGGCGACCAGATCCCACTGTTACAAAACGCCCATGGCCAGCTTCAGCAACATCGTTTCCAGTTCATGGAATTGGCGGGCAAACATAAGAACTACCAGAAAAAACTGCGCAGCTTTGAGAGCGCTGATCAGGAGGTGCAAAAGTACTTTGACCAGATCACCACCCACCACCGCGCATCTCACGTGGACGATGCCAACAAGGCAATTGCCAGTTTTGAAAAGAGCCTGCTGAAGATGAAGGCGGTGGTCGCGTGGTTGCAGGAAGCGCCCGCGATCCAGTCTGCGGCACCGGAGCTGGAGGCTTCGCTCAAGTTTGGCAAGAAGGTCACAAAAGCCCGTGCAGATTTACGTGCGTTTCACATCCGCTCCGGCTCGTTCAAAGACACCGAGGAACTGGTGATCTTTGAAAAACTGCATAACAGAGCGAGTGCCTACATTGTGGAGGCAGAGAAACTCTACGCCAAACGCGGATACCGCCGCGCTGAGGACATGCTTGACAATGCCAACATCACCATGACCGGGCTGGAAATTGCCTTTACCCGTGGCATCAACACAGCCGCACAGGTGGAAGGGTTCCTGCAGGATGTGAAAGAGGCTCGCAAAGAAATCGAAGGGCTGGATGCGCAAAAAGCCACGATCCAGAATCCGGAGCAGCTCCGTCACTACGAAGGTTATAGCGCCACCGCCTCAACACTCACCATCCAGATTGAGCGGCTTCTAACCACTGGACGTGTGAAGGACGCCCGCTATATGCTGGAGGACCTGAACGCAACCATCGCCAACATGAAAATTGCGCTAGACCGTCTCAACCCGCCGCCTGAGAAGGTTAAACCAGAGCCAACCGTAGAAGCCCCACCAAGAGAACAGATTATCGAGGATGAACCTGTGCAGCGTCCACGGTCAGCAAAACGTTCAAAGCACGAGGAAGAAGCTGCCAGATACACAGCGCAGGTGGGCAAGGCGAAGAAAGATATCGTCGCCATGATGGTGCTGCGCAAAAGCGCCAAGTACAAAGGCGAGTTGGCGGACTTCCTGAGTTACAAAGCCATGGCAGATGATTCAATTGCGCGGGTGGAAGAGGCCTTGAAGCAAGACAATCTGGCAGAAGCCTCCGCCAGATTACAGGATATGAAGACCGCCATGTTCACGCTGGATGCGCTGCTCAAAGAAGCCAAAGCGCAAGCTCAGGCGGATGCCGAGGGACTGCCCCCAATGCGCCCTCGGCGTTAGGGCTGCGATCAGCCCTCCCCCGCGTCCTGTTATTTTTTGCTGAGCAAGCTCATGCGGCCAATGACGTCGTGACCATCCCAGTATTTGTGTTTGAGAACAGCGGCCACGTGCACAGCGACCAGTACCAACAAAGACCAAGCCAGCAGCTCATGCGCTGTTGCAGTCGTGTCTTCCAGATTGATACCGGCGAAGGTTTCCATGGTTGGGAAGATCTTTGGCATACCAATGGTGAACCACTTCACACCGTGGCCGCCAAAATCAACCTCGGCCCAAGCCACCAGCATGGTGACGAGCGGCAGAAGGTACAGACCCAGGTGACCCAGATGGGAGCCGATTTTTTCCCATGAAGTCAGCCCCGCAGGCAATGCAGGCGGTTTGTTGACCAAGCGGATAGCCACGCGCAGCAACAACAGGCCCAGCAGGGTCACGCCCATAGAGATGTGGAGGTCAAACAGACTTTCTTCCAAGGGGGTATCTTCCAGAGAGTCCAGCTTCATGATGTAGCCGGTCACCCACATGGATAAAAAGCCAAGGGCCATTAGCCAGTGAAGGATCCGGGCGGAGCGCACATATTGTTGATCAGTCATAGTTTCTGCCAGTTCTTCTTATGGCAGCAACTTGTTGTTTGCAGTTGTGCTTCAGGCGCGTCTTAAACGCCGCCTGGTTGCCGCCTCGTAACCCCGGCACCTCACCACGCTATCCTGAAGTTAACCTGAAACTTTGAGTAAAGTTTGCACCGCAAAGCTCCGAAATCCGCCTTTAAGCCTCTTCCACGCCGCAACACCGGCCAGACCCTGTTGCGCGGTCGGCACTTTGGGTGAGCTGGTAAACGTCGACGAGGGTTTGCACTTCCAGTTTGGTGAGGACGTTGTGGCGGTGGATTTCTACGGTTTTGACGCTAAGGCCTAATGCATTGGCAATGCTTTTGTTTTGCAGGCCTTGTGCCAGATAACCCATCACCTCGCGTTCGCGGTTGGTGAGGCGGTCTACCTTCACTTTGGCCTGCGCTGTCAGGCAGCATTGGCTGGCGCGGTTTCGGGTCTCTGTTATCAGGTCTTGCAGTTTGTCAAGCAGGCCTTGCTCATCAAACGGCTTTTCCAACACATCGACAGCACCAAGGCTCATGGCACGCACGCCATCACGCAGGTTCGCGAAGGCAGAGATGACGATCACCGGCAAGTGCTGGCCCGAGGCACGCAGCTTCTCTAAAAGCCCGAGGCCACTGGTGCCGGGGATGCGCATGTCGGTGATGATGACGCCAACGCAAGGGCGTAGATCAGAACTCAGAAAATCATCAGCACGTTCAAAATCAACAGCCTTCAACCCGACGGACTCTACCAGACACACCAGCGCTTCCCGCATGGCGTCATCATCATCAATAATGATGATCACAGGCTCAGCCTCTGGTCCATAAAGCGGTTTAACTGGTTGTTGTGTCATGGTTTCCCTCAGTTTGTGAGCGGCTCAATGGCAGCCTCACTGTTGCGCATGTGCCTTCATCAAGCATCGGTTTCAGGGTCAACTCCCCATCGTGGCTGTCAACAATGCTAAACGCGGTGGCCAGCCCTAAACCCAGACTGCCCTTGCTGGAATAAAACGGCTCAAACACCTTCTCCTCCAGCTCTTTTGGAATACCAGCCCCTTGATCGCACACCCTAAGCTCACAGGCTTCTGCGGTCTGTTCCAGTTGAATGGAGATCACTCCGTCCTCAAGGCCAGCTTCCACCGTAGCATCAAGCGCGTTTTGCAGCAGAACCACCATGACCTGCCGCAATTGCACATCATCACAGCAGACGAACACCGGCTCATGGGGTGAGTGCCATTGCAGCTGGCAGGCATGCTTGACCGCGAAGGTGCGCATCAGCATCACCGTTTCATCCACCAAATCGCGCAGGTCCACACGCCGCCGCGCCTCTGGCTGCTTGTTGAGGAAGCTGCGCATGGAGTTGATGAAGTCGGAGGCCCGATTGGCTTGCTCTGAGATGCGGGTCAGTTGTTTTTGCAGCGTTTCTTCATCTGCCGTACCACGGTCCAACCGCTGCCGCAGGCTGTGGGCGAAGGTGGAGATCGCCCCAAGCGGTTGCTTGAGATCGTGCGCCAGACTGCTGGCGAGGATGTTCATGGAAGAAACACGCCCGGCATGGGCCAGCTCACTCTCCAACATCAGGTTGCGTTGCAGTGCGTTCGCCAGCTTGTCACTGGCCGTTTCCAGCTGGCGCGAGCGGCGGCGGACCAGAAATTCCACATGCCCCACATGCAGCAGAAAAGCTCCGCTGAGCAGGATAATCACGCCAAGCAGAAAGTAGTTCCGCTCCACCCAGTCCTTCAGGATCTGTCGCAAGTCCTTGTTGTAGGGATAGAGCGCCAGATCGCGGTAAACGCGCTCAACCGCAGCATAGGAAACCGGTGCGATCCAGTTGGCGTGGCCGAGCCATTCATCCGTGCAGGCGCCATCCGGCATGGAAAGCAGGGCCTGCGTGATGCGCGTTGCCAGCTGAGGCGAAACGCCGGGCACCTTTAAAAACGCCCAACCCGGATAAAGCTCCGTGGTTCTGGCACAGGCAAACTCCGGGTCATACTGCTGGCCCAACACACGGATTTGCGTTTTATCCAGCTTGCCAGCCGCACTCATGCTCTCCAGCAGGCAAGCGCGGACAATGCCGATTTGCACATCCCCATTGACCACTGCCTCCACCACTGTTTGCTGCGGAAAGCCCAGAGGTTTAACGCGCAAGTCAGGCTCAGTGCCAAGGCTTTGCTGCAGGCTGTGTTTGGCTGCGAGATATCCGCCGAAAGCTTCTGTGGAGACCACGCCCGCGCTCGTACCTTTCAGCTCAGTCAACCCACCAATGCCGCTGTCTGCTCGCGTGAAAATCACCGATCCAAGATCCTGCATCTCGCTTTTGTTAACGTGAGAGCGAGCGCTGGCGATGCGGCTGACGCCCGCAATCCGTTCCAGCTGAAACGAGTGGCCCGGATTGGTGATGATGAAATCCAGTTGGTCTGCCTGCTCAGCAATTTGTTGAAGCGTCAGAGGCAGATAGGAGAACTCCACGTCCGGCAGTTCACGTTGCAGATGGTCAATGGTCGGCGCCCATGTACGCTGAGTTTCCAAGCTGCCGCGATAGGAAAGGATGCCGACGCGCACCATTTCAGATTGCGCGAACACCGGGCTTGCCGCCAGCTGGTTTGCAACCAACACAGCAAGAAAAAGGGCAACACAAACAATGCGCTGAAGAAAGCCTCGCATGCAGCAATTCCTAGGCTCAACGTATATTAGATAATCCGAAACAAACAGTGATCCCACTCGATTGCAATAGGTATTTCACCTAGGGCGACGAAGCGTGGCAGCCCAGGCCTCTTCTGCATTTACTTGGAGCGTGCCCTGTAGTTTACTCAGGGGAATGAACCATTCACCTCTACTGATTTTGAACGCTCTGTCATTGACTGCAATTTATTGGGATCAGGATACCATATGATCGGCTATATCACTTTGGGTACCAACGATTTAGACCGCGCTTGCGCGTTTTACGACGCCATTTTGGGGAAGATGGGCGCAACACGGGTCTTTGAAAACAACCGGCTCTATGCCTGGAGCTTTGGCGAGGGCAAACCGCTCATCGTCCTCAACACGCCTTATGATGGCGAAGACGCATCCGTTGGCAACGGCACCATGGTGGCTTTGCGGGTGGAGGATCGCGAAACCGTCAAGACCCTGCATACACTCGCCCTGCAACTGGGCGGCAAAGATGAAGGCCCTCCTGGCCCGCGCGGTGAAGCATTTTATGGGGCTTACTGCCGCGATCTGGATGGCAACAAGCTCAACTTCCACTGCTAACAGCCTTCAGATGTATCACAAAGCACAAAGGATTTGGCGAACCTGCGTAAACATGGCATTGGAGTGATTATTCAGAGATTTCAATAGCTGATACGGAAGGCCGCCAATGCTACGTTCTCTTCTTCTCACCGCGACTTGCGCAGTTTCGCTGCTGTCTCCTCTTGGTGCACAGGCTGATGAAGCAGAGAACGCCTTTGTGGAGGCCAACATCCTGTCGATCTTTTACCACGAGGTTGGCCATGCGGTGATTGACCAGATGCAGGTGCCAATCTTCGGGCAGGAGGAAGACGCCGCAGATGTGCTCTCCGTGCTGATGATTGACTGGCTTTATGAGGAAGAGGCCGCGCAGGAGCTCGCCTTTGACAGCGCGTTTGGCTACATCAACGATCCCGAAGGGGAAGAAGAGGTGGCGTGGTGGGATCTGCATGGACCTGATCAGCAGCGCTACTACAACCATATCTGCCTGTTTTATGGGGCAGATCCGGACAAACGCGCTGAGTTGGCGACAGACCTGGACCTGCCGGAAGACCGGGCAGAAATGTGCCCGTTTGAGTACGAGCAAGCTGCCAGCAGTTGGGGCGCTGTGTTTGATGAGATGAAGCCAGGCTCCGGCGTCGCGATGACTTTTCAAGCCGGGACTGGCGCGGACGCCAAGGTCATCAATCACGTGCTTTCTGAGGAAATCAAAAGCCTGAAAGACGACATGTCGCTGCCCAACGAGGTCATCGTAAAGGTGGAAAGCTGTGGTGAGCCAAACGCGTTTTACGATCCTGAGGAGGTCTCCATCTCCTTCTGCACCGAGTTCATCCCGCACCTGAGATCCCTCTATCAGTCCAATTTGCAGAACTGATGTGCTTGTGTACTGGGGGTCATAACTTGAGCCCCAGTTTGCTGATCCAACTGTGGCGCATATCTCGAAGAGTCCATTTCAGCTCATCACTCGGGATGAAATACCCGCCGATGCCAGAGGAAAACAGCAGGTCATACGTGCGCTCGGTAGATTTGTGCAGCGCCTGCTCAACCTCATCAGCAGAGCCCTCCGGCTTAATGGGGATCATCATGCAGATGGTGTCGGGCTCTTGCTCAATCACCTCAACGCGTACGCCTGCATCAAACTCATAACCCGTTGTTTCGCCAAGCGTTCCTTTCGGATCTGCAATCAGGCGCTGGCGATACGCAGGATCGTTGATCATCCGTCGGTAGTCTTGCTCCGCAAAATCGCTGTTGTCGCGGTCTGTCATGCTTCCCTCTCCCCTTTCACGATGGAAGAGCGGATGCCAAGCAGCTTGACCTTGTTGTAAACCGAAGCAACCCAGACAAACATATCTCCGCTGGACCACAAATCCAATTGGTTGAGATCCAATGTTGTATCAAGTGCACCCTCTTGTTTGGCAGGGGGAATAGTCAGATAAAGCGTGTCTTTACGCTGCTGGAGGATCCGGACTTTAACGCTGGGATCAACCTTCACTCCCAGCTCCTTAAGCGCAGCAGCTGCATCGCGCTGTGCCAGTTTCGCGAATGCCGGATCCTCCCACATGCGCTGGGTCAACAACAACTCAAAGTCTCTTTCCATTGCTGCTCTTCCTGTTTGACTGCATAAGATCAGAAAGAGCCTAAAGGCAGGACCTTAAGTCTTCGTGGTAACAAGTTTTGCATCTGAGAGGATGGCTTCAATCACTGTTTTTGCTTCTCTTTGTTCCTCTGCGATGTTGTCTTTTCTAGCGTAGAAGAGCGTGCGAACTGCCTTCCAGAGAGCCCAGCCTATGGCGCGATCCCAGGTATTTTGGTCGATGTTGACCGCGGTTTTGAAAATCTCGCGATTGACGCCGGAAAAGAACTTCCAGGTGATAACTAAGTCGCAGGCGGGATCGCCAACCGTACATAAGCCAAAATCAATGACGGCACTGAGGCGGCCATCCCGTGTGAGGATATTCCCGTTTGAGAGGTCTCCCTGCACCCAGACTGCGGGCTTCTCCCATTTGGACCGAAGCGCTTGCTCCCAGATCATCAGCGCTGCGTCGGCATCAATCAGGTCAGTCACACCAGAGAGGCAAAAACGGGTCTCCTCATCATAGACGCTGAGATCACCGCCACGGTAGCAGTTGTGCTCTCCGGCTTCCGGCGCTCCTGTGGTCTCGGCGGCCCAGAGCGCATGCAGGAAGGCCGCGAGATCCCTCGCAAACTCGTTCATATCACGGATAGATTCTGCAGAAGCTGTCTCACCCTCAATCCAGCGATAGACTGACCACGGATATGGGTAGTCTGCGGTCGGTTTGCCAAGAGCAACAGGCTCAGGAACAGCGACAGGCAGATGTTTTGCCAGTTTCAGGAGCCAGTTAAACTCCTTTTCGACCTGCGGAACATAGCCCGCAGCAGATGGCAAACGCACCTTCAGCTCATCACCCAGGCGGAACGTGTTGTTGTCCCAGCCATCCTTCTCAACACGCCTGAGAGGCAGAGCGGCCAACGCGGGGAACTGCTCATCAAGCATCTTGCGCACCACTTCGGGCGCTATCGTCAAACGGCCATCACTCATTGAAACTCGCAATCACACATAAAAATCAGCATTAAAAAAGGCGCGGTCGGAACCGCACCTTCAAGAAAGCAGAACTGAGTGTGTTTGCGAAGGGAAAGCCACAAAACCGGAGTAATCCCTTGAAAACTGTCGCTTTAAAGAAACACTAGGCGACGAACATCAGATAAAGGCCAAACAGCGCTGTAACCGCACCAAGCGCGCGCAGGAACATGCGTCCGCTGTTCCATTCGGTCAACGAGCCAAGCCCGATGCCGGACAAGCCAAGCGCGAAAGAGGAAACGGAAAAGCCGAGCGCATAGATCAACAGGCTGCTCGAATTGGCCTCAGTGGCATGCGCCGCACCGTGGAACACAGCAAACACGCCAACAATCAGCGCACCCACCACCACAGGCAGTTTTAGAGCGAACGCCACCAGCAGGCCAATCACGATGACAGACGCCAGAATACCCGTCTCCACATACGGCACAACAACGCCCATGTAACGAGCCCAGAACGCCATGAACATAACCAGCGTGAACACCAGCGGCCAGACAAGGCGCTTCTTAAGCAGAACCAGCGCAGCCCAAACACCGACGCCAACCATGGTGAGGATGTGGTCTAGCCCGCCAAGCGGGTGCCACAGACCGTGGAGGAAGTCCGCTTTGGCCTGTGCCGTGGAAAATGCGGCAGCCTGAGCAGGCAGAGCAATCAATATCAATACTGCCAGAAGACCCGTTAAACCGGCAGTTTCTCTCAATTTCATCAGTGTAATTTCCAATATTGAGCGCGCGATGCCACGCGCAGTCTATGTCGTCAGGTATGGTGCAGGGTGACCGCACAAGGTGACGCCAAACTGACTTGTTTTCGGTGATCAAGCAATCAAACCGCGTTCTTTTGGGAAAATCACACCGGATTGCTTGTAGAAAACATCATTGGAACTACTCAGAGAAAATGCAGCAGTAAAAAAGGGAGCCCGTGAGGCCCCCTTCGTGAGTGTCTTAATGGGTCATCAGAACCGGGATCTTCATATCATGCAGCACGCGGCGCGTTGCCCCGCCAAACAGGTATTGCGCCAATCGGCTATGGCCGTATCCGCCCATCACCAGCATATCCGCGTTGAGACGTTCCACCGTGCTTAGCAGAGCTGCTGAAACGGAGCCGGAGACGTTGCTCATCACTTCCAGATGGATATTGACGCCATGGCGCTCGAAGTAACTACGAATATCCGTTAGTTCTGAATGCTTTGGCTCGTCATGCGGCGTGATCATCACAACAGAAACAGTGTCTGCATTTTGCAACATGGACATAGAGGCATGCGCTGCGTTGGAGGCTGGGCCCGAGCCATCCCATGCCACAGCTATGTTTTTGGGCGCGAACGCTTTTTCATAGGCGTGCGGCACAATGAGCGTCGCGACACCGGTGTCAAACACCATCGCCTCAATCATAGCAGCACGCATCGGTTCCGGCTTGGCAGGATCGTCCTGTCGTATCACGGTAACATCACTCAAACGCCCCAGATGCATCAACTCGTCAAACGTGCCGCCAAGGGTGATGTCTGTGACGCGTGTTTCACCATCTATGCCCGCGCCCTCAAAGTGTTTTGCGAAGCCCTCCAATGACTTATTGAGTGTCGCAGCGGACTGCTCCTGCAAGCGCTGTTCATAGTCTGGCGGCATTGGCCCGGCGGTGCACAGGTAGTAGGAGGTCTCGTAGTTGGGTACGACGCCAATCAGATAGGCATCTGTCAGCTTGGAGAGTTCAACGGCAACGCGGGATGCAACCTGATCACCGGACGTGTCGGTAAGGGTGACGACTGTTTTGATAGACATATCTGAACCTCCAATTGACTCAATTCATGAAGCGCAGAATGCGAAAAGCACCCACCTGTAGGTCGAGTTGCCAAGAATACCCTTCCCGCCTCATAGAGTGATAGTTGGCCCCAAAGAGCCGCAAGTAAATTGGGTGCTATACTTAGCCGCCTACGAAATATTATAACCCTACGTATGCGAAATAACCTTAAGTCAACCTATGATAGACATAGGCGAATAGAACAACAGACAGATTTTTACATTTTGAATATTTAAAGGAAAACAGCACAAAACTGCCTAATTGTGCAGTCTGTCTGGCGGAGTTCAACGGAATCGGCATAAATTGAAATGTATCCAGCTCATTGGATTTGCGTTTCTTTTTCTAAAGCCGAGCATCTGTCTTGAGGGCATTTTTGAATAATCTATAGTTTCAAAATGAGCTCGGACGAACCAGTTAAACCGGACATTCCAATTCCCGAACTCGAAAGTCTTTTTGATACGAGCATTCGTGTGTTTTTGGAAAAGGGGATTAAAGCTGCCACGATGAAAGACGTGTCGGAGGCGGTGGGCGTTTCTCTTGACACTCTGGAAGGCCGATTTACATCGAAACAGGGCCTGGTCGTCGCAGCACTCAGTTGGTACTATCTCAAATATAGCCAGCAAATGCAATCGGTTATGGCTCTGCATTCCGATATCTACTCCGCCATGCAAGCAGCCTTCATGGAATTTACCGAGCTGTGCTGCGATGAGATCAAAGCGGAGAAAGGCCTCTTCTGGCTGACGCTTATCGATCTTGGCTACGTGGATAAAGAGCTCTGGGAGCAGTTTCAGGGGCTGCAGTTCAATTGGGAAGATCAGATCCGCGACAAGCTCGTTCAATGCCAGAATGAGCTCAAAGACCCGGGCGAGATCGAGCTGCTAACCGGATACTTTATGCTCATTTGTGAGGGGCTCTACGAGATGGTAAAGTTCGGCATGCCCGAGGAGAAGATCTTCAAACTAATCGAGGTTTCACTGGAAGCTTTGGGGAGTAGAATGAAGACAGGCGGGCGGTAAAAGCCGGTACTTGCCAGCGTTTTGCGGGTAGCCCAATGGAGGCGTCATTGACGCCCCCATTTCAGTGCACAGTGAGGAGTATATCTTTATTTTGCAGTTGCACTGAGGGCATTGCCCAGGGCGAACACGGATGCGAACAGCAGGACAATATCTTTCAAAAGAAACTGCCCCGGAATAACGGAGATCGCCAGCACGCCAGTGTCCGGAATGAACACGCCCGGCGTGGAAAAGAAGAAGCTGAAGGTCAACAGAAACGTGCCGATAGCACCAAGCGCACCGAAGACCGCGAATTTAGGCGCGAAGAAGCGGGTGGTGAGTAACGCCGCGATGGTCAGCTCGGTCAATCCGATGAGTTTGGACACAGCTCCTTCGGACAGGAATGAGTAAAGCCATCCAAGAAAGGGAGAATTCTCGACCAGTCCGCGAATTGCTCCGGCCTCATAAGCCGTAAACTTCATGCCACCAAACCAAAGGAACACGAGAATAAGGGCAGCGAAGATTCCGTTTTTCGCGATATCGGAGAACAAAGCACCCAGGGCGGCGTTGTCATCTGATTGAGTGGCAGACGCGTGAGTAAGATCAGTCATTTCAACCTCCTGTGTTGAATTTGGTAGTGTGTTGCGGCGGGTCTTGCCAGCCTGTGCACTTAGGTATATGTATTACGGACCGATGTGTCCATAATAAAATACGGACTGATCGGTAACATTGTTGTGAGCGGGAATTAATGTGATGGCGAGACCTCGGGAATTTGACCCCAAAACTGCGTTGAACAGAATACAGAGAGCTTTTTGGGAAAAAGGCTATCATGGCACCTCCATGCAGGACTTGGAGAGGATAACCGAGCTGAAGAAGCAGTCGCTCTACCGGGAATTTGGCAATAAAGACGCCATGTACGCGCGCGCGCTGAAGCTCTATCACGAGCGGGACATCAGCCATCTGGCACAGGTGATCTGCAAGGCCCCGGACGCAAAACAGCGATTTGTGGA
>NZ_LCWX01000095.1:11479-19309 GCF_001431305.1 Pseudovibrio sp. POLY-S9 | reverse complement strand
TCTGTTTGCAGCAGTGCTGGAGCCAGTGCGCAACGGCGATCGCAGCGGTTGCTTCCTGTGCAACTCCGCCATTGAGCACGCCCATGATGATCAGCAGATCCAGCTCAACGCGCAGGAAGGTATCCAGAGCACGCAGGACCTGTTCAACACCGCCCTTGCTGTCTCCGAGCCCTACAAGAGTGATGATGCCTTGCGAAAGCAGAAGGCCAATCTGTTGGCTGCAGGTTACTTCGGCCTGCGCGTCATGGTGCGCGGCGGCACGCCCTTGGCAGAGCTGGAAGAGACAGTCACCGTTCTGGTCGACACCATTTAGATGGGCCGGGTTTGCTTAGCAGGCGCAGTTATGTAGGCGTCGCCTCACTTTATAATTTCAGGATATTTTAAATGGCTGGTTATGTTCTTCACCACTACAATATTATCGACAGGTCGCGCATTGAGGAACTCGGCCCCAGATCCCTTCCTATTATCGAAAAATATGGTGGCGAGTTGATCGTCGCAAGCCCAATGAAAACCCTTGCGGGGCCAACATCCTACACAAATATGGTGATGTACAGGTTCGAGAGTTTTGAGGCTGCTGTGACCTTCTACAATTCAGAAGAAATGATCGAGCTTAGAAAGTTCAGCAGTCAGGTTATCGAGGGATTTGCGACTGTGGTTCCAGGTCATTCGGAAACTGAAAGCGTTGTGAAGTCAGGTTATTTCACGAGATGACCTCACATCGCAGATGAAGCGAGGGATAGGTGCATGCCGCTATATCCCGGCATCAAAAAAGGCTGGCAAAGCCTATCACTTCACCAGCCTGATTTATCGTTAGGTCACAGCCTTATACGGACTGTACCTTGTACAGGAAGTCGTCGATCTGCTCGCGCAGGTCAACAACCTCTTGCCGCACGGATGAGGCGGTTTTGGAGACAAGATCAGAGGACTGATTGGTTTTCTCTGCAGCCTGCGCCACCAGCACCATGTTTTCAGAAACGTTCTGCGTGCCTGTTGCTGCCTGATGCACGTTTTCAGTGATCTCGGCAGTGGCCGCGCCCTGCTGCTCAACAGAGGCCGCAATATTGGATGCAAACTCGTTGACCTGCCGGATGCTGGAGGTGATTTCCTGAATGGCTTCAACAGCATCCTTGGAAGAGCCCTGAATCTCCGCAATCTGCTGGGAGATCTCTTCGGTCGCCTTGGAGGTCTGGCTCGCCAGCTCCTTCACCTCGGTTGCCACAACGGCAAAGCCCTTGCCCATCTCACCGGCACGAGCCGCCTCAATAGTCGCGTTGAGCGCCAGCAAGTTGGTTTGCTCGGCGATGTCCTGAATGAGATTGACCACCTCGCCAATGCGCTGCGCCGTACCGTCCAGATCCAGCACTTTGGTGTTGGTGGCCTGTACTGCATCGTTGGTTTGGGTGATCACCTTGTTGGTGCGGGCAATCTGCTGCGCAATCTCTTCTATGGAGGTTGAAAGCTCCTCAGAAGCAGAGGCTACTGTCTGTACGTTGGCCGTTGCTTCTTCAGAAGCTGCTGAGGTAGCAGTGGTTTGGACGTTTGTATCCTCGGCAATACTCGCCAGTTCCTTGGAGGTCTGCTCCAGCTCGTCAAACCGGCTGTGAATGACCGTCAGTGCGGTTTCTGCGGTGCCTGAGAATGCCTCGATCAGCTTGGCCGATTGCTTCTGACGCTCCGCCTCGCGCAAGTGCTCTTTTTCCGCTTCGGACTGCAAGCTCTGGCGTTCAGAGACCGCAGTTACAAACACTTTCAAGGCGTTAGCCATCTGGCCGATTTCGTCAGAGCGGCCAGTGTACTGCACCTCATCGGAAACATTGCCATCAGCAAGAGACTGCATGCGGTGTGTCAGGTTGACGATTGGGCGGGCGATGGAATTGCCGATGAACCATAAGATGATGCAGCCAATCAGGCCGGAAACCACTGCTGCGATCAGCGCCATATCGCGGGTGTTGCGGGCACCAGCTGTCAGCTCCTCAGTGGTAACGGACATACCGGCAAACCAGTACTGATCCGTCGTACCCAGTTGAAACTTCTCAAAAATAAACAGGCGATCACCGACTTCTTGCACGTTCGCTTTGTCGCGGACGCCGTTCATGATGCTCTCGATAACCGGGCGGACTTTCTCGCCTAAAATAGAGCGGTCGCTGTGGCTGACCCAGAGCCCGTCTTCGCTGACCACGGCCAGACGGCCAGTGTCATAAAAGTTGGCGGCACCCATTTTTTCCTGCAGCTTATCGAAATCAACATCGATCACCACAACACCAACAGCCTCGCCTTTTGCGTTCAAAATTGGGTCCAGAACGGAGGCGGAGAGGATTTTTTTGCCTTCAACATCAAAGGTGTAAGGCTCAGTTACGAATTGGCTTTTCTGCTGTATCGTCCTGCGCATACGCCGCTGAACATCAGCACGGCCAATGTCTGCTGTCAGGGACTGAACACTGCCATTTTCTATGTAGAAGTAGGGGACGAACTGGCCAGTGTCAGAAGCGTACTTCTTGCCAACGTAATCAGCATCTTTGCCTGCAACATCCGGCTGCAGGAAGACGGCGATGCCGAGGATGTCCGTTGTACCGCGCAAAGCTGCTTCTGTCATGAGCGCGATGTTGGTGCGCGAAGCATCTCCGCTGTCGATCTCAGCGCCGTAAGTGCGTGCAAGTGTTGTGGAAATAACCTGCGACTCTTTTAAAAGATCCTGCGCTGTGACGGCCAGTCCGGACGCAACCGAGTTGAACAAGGCCCGGCTGTCTTGCTCAGCCGTTTGCATGCTGAGGTAGGTTCCGATCGAAATTACGAGCGATGAGGCAACGAGAAGAACCGCTGCTGATGCGCTGACAATGCGATGACTTAGTTTCATTTTCTGCTTCGCCATACTGTAGAAATCAGTACGGGTTCCGCCATCTCTCACTCATATGATGCTGGTTTCAACCACCTCTGGTTGATTAACCCTCTCCTTGCGTAAATACAACAGCCACTATTATTATAGTTTTGTTAATATTTAACTGAATTTGTCATCACAATACATAATAGAGATAAGCTTAAATCAGTTTACATCCCTGACAGAGAACCCGTTTTATTGGAGACTACTAAAATAGAACTGGGGTCACTATTAGGGTTTATCCATAAGTGCATAATACACATTTTGGAATTAATCTTTGAAAAACTCAAAACTAGGGCGGTACTAGTACCTACATCTTGCGCTCAGGGCATCTCATCAACGGCAGGTTGCCGCCACAACTCCGCTGCATGTCTTGGACTGAGGGAATAACTGCATGATCTTGTGCGATCCTGCAGAGGGGGCCAATTTTCTACAAAAAATCGCTGAGCCTGTTTGCGTTGCTATGTAAACCCCAAAACCAAAACGGGGTGAAACCCGTAGGCCTCACCCCAATTCCATCAAACATATCATTACGTTACGCTTACGCAGACACCTTCTCCGGCTTTGCGTTGTTTTGTGCGTTACTAAGTGCAGATATGCGTCGCTCGCGAAGCTTCAGCGCTTTTTCCGCATTGCCCGCTCGTACGTGGCCGTACCCGCGCACTTTCACTGGCCAGCTCAGCAAATCATGTGCAACCTTCTCACCAGCTGTTGCCAGATGAGTGCAGACCAGATCCATGTCTGCCTCATATGATGAACGCATTTCATTTGCCAGAACGCGCTCCTCATTTTTGCGGAAGGGATCAAGGAACGAACCGCGCAGGCCTTTGAGGCTGGAGAGGACCGAGAATAACTTCATCATCCACGGCCCGAACTCAGTCTTCACTGGCAGGCCGGTCACACGGTCTTTTTTCGCAAAGGGACCGCCGCCAATGTGGAAGCGCACTTCCAGATCGCCCTCGAAAGTCTCCGCAAGGCTCTGCTTGAACTGTGGCTGTGAGAACAGGCGCGCGACTTCAAACTCGTCCTTATGCGCCAGCAGACGGAAATATTGCGTCGCGGCGGTGCGAAGTATCTGTTCGCCCGCTCCGGCCTTTTTCAGCGCAACCAGCTTTTGACGGTAAAACCTGCCAAGGCTGCTGCCTTGATACTCCTTGAGGCGGTTCACCCGGTCCTCAATCAGCTCTTCCAGCGGCAGCGGACGATCCAGCTTCACCACTTGCGCAACCGGTGCCCGTGCTTTGGCAACCCGCTCCGGGTCCAGCACCATCAGGCGGCCCCAGTTGAAGGCCTCGAAGTTCTTGTCGCGGGCCACACCGTTCAGCTCAATGGCCTGACGGATGGAACCGAGCGTTACCGGAATGAGGCCACGCTGCCAGGCCGCACCAAACAGCATCATGTTTGCCATCACCGCATCGCCGCACAGGTCTTTCGCAGCCTGCGTGGTGTCGAAGTAATCCAGCCGGTCACCAACAGCCTCGCTCAGCCGCGCCTGCAGGTTGGGCGTGTTGATGTCCCAATCCGGGTTCTTGGAAAAGTCGATGGTCGGCACTTCTTCCGTGTTCACCACCACCTGAGCGGAGCCCTGTCGCAGTGTTGTCAGCGTTTCATCACCCGCTGTCACCACCAGATCACAGCCGATCACAACATCCGCTTCGCCAACCGCCAATCGTGCGCTTTGCAAACCATCCACGGATTTGGCGATGCGCATATGCGTCATCACCGCCCCGTACTTTTGCGCAAGGCCCGTCAGGTCCAGCGTGGAAACGCGGCTGCCATCCAGATGCGCGGCCATGGACAGGATCGCGCCAATGGTGACAACGCCTGTGCCGCCAATACCAGTGACCAGCAGCCCAGTCGCGCCGTTGATGGCGGGCAGTTCCGGCTCTGCCAACAGCTCATCGCCCACGCTTTCCACCTGACGTTCTGCAGGTGTGGTGGCCTTCTTCGGCTCTGCACCGTGAATGGTCACGAAGCTGGGGCAAAACCCCTCAACGCAGGAGAAATCCTTGTTGCAGCTGGATTGGTTGATCTGCCGTTTGCGGCCCAGTGGCGTTTCCAGCGGCTCAATGGAAAGACAACCCGACTTCTCACCACAATCGCCACATCCTTCGCAGATGTCCGGGTGAATGTAGGTGCGGACCTTCGGGTCCTCCCACTTGCCGCGCTTGCGCAAGCGGCGACGCTCAGTGGCGCAAGCCTGATCGTAAATCAGCACTGTCACACCCGGTATCTCACGCAGATCGCGCTGCACCGCTTCCAGCTCTCGTCTGTGGTGCACCTCAACGCCTGCCGGAATGGATTGAGCTTCTACCCGTTCCACATCCTCGGTCACCACAACCACCTTCTTCACGCCTTCATTGAGCGCGGCGGTGATGAGCTGGGGTACGGATTGCTCGCCATCAACGGGCTGTCCGCCCGTCATGGAAACAAACCCGTTGACCAGCAGTTTGTAGGTCATGGTCGCATCAGCAGCCACAGCCTGACGCATGGCCAGAAAGCTGGAGTGAAAATAAGTGCCATCGCCCATATTGGCGAACACATGCGGCTCATCCGTAAACGGTGCCTGACCCACCCAGTGCATACCCTCGCCGCCCATTTGAGAGGGGGCCTTGGTCTTCACCGGATCATTAAAATACGCAATGGTGTGGCAGCCAATGCCTGCCAGCGCGCGGCTACCATCCGGTACTTTGGTGGAGGTGTTGTGCGGGCAACCGGAGCAGAACGAGGGACGGCGCACCGGCCCCGGCTTCAGCTTGATCGGCACCGGCACTTTGGCCTTAAGCCCATCATCCTCCAAAAACTCTGCAATGGCAGAGGCCACCTGATTGGCGGCCAACACGCCGGAATTGGGCAACAGGCCCTTGCCCTGCACCTTGAGCGACATACCCGCATCAAACAGGATGGTTTTCAGCTGATCCTCAGCAACTGGGCGCTTTTCTTCCACCACAAGGATCTTCTTGAGCCCCTTGGAAAAGGCCTCGATAATCTTGGGATCGAGCGGCCACACCATGCCAATCTTCAGAATGCGGATGCGGCGCTTTTCTGTTTCCAGAGAGGTCAAACCCAGCTCGTTCATGGCCTGACGCAAGTCGGAGTAAGATTTGCCCGAGGCGATGATGCCCACCTCCGGCTCATGGGCATCGTGGGTGATCTGGTTGATGTTGTTGGCCTGCGCAAAGGCCAGCGCACGTGGAATCTTCTCTTCCAGCAGTCGCTTTTCCTGCTGCACGGGCAGATCGATCTCGCGAATCCAGACGCCGCCCTGCGGGTCTTTCAGGTCCGGTTTCACAATCTCAATGCGGTCCAGATCTACCTCCACGCTGGAAGCGCTTTCCACCACATCCGTCACCAGTTTCACGCCCACCCAGCACCCGCTGTAACGGCTCATCTCCACGGCCAGAATGCCGTAATCCAGAATGTCCTGCGGGTTGGCTGGGTAAAGCACCGGCATGCCAGAGGCAATCAACGCATGGTCCGACTGGCCAGCAACGGTGGAGGACTTGGCCGCGTGGTCATCCCCACACAACGCCACAACACCGCCCTTGGGGTGGGTGCCTGCAAAGTTGGCATGGCGGAAGGCATCGCCAGAACGGTCCACCCCCGGCGTTTTACCGTACCAAAAGCCAACCACGCCATCCTTGTTGCGCATCTTCATGTTGCCCACGTGCTGTGAGCCCCAGATCGCCGTTGCCGCTAGATCCTCATTCACGCCTGGCTGGAATACAATGCTGTGCTTATCCAGATGCAGCTGCGCCCGCCACAACTCCATATCGTAACGCCCAAGCGGAGAGCCGCGGTAACCGGAGATAAAAGCACCCGTATTCAGCCCCGCCAGCTCATCACGCATGCGCTGCTGCAACGGAAGGCGCACCAGTGCCTGATTGCCTGTGAGAAAGACAACACCGCTGGTCTGGGTGTACTTGTCATCCAGTGACGGGGCATTGTGGCTCTTGGTCGGGGTCGGCACACTGCTTTTTTCTTCAGAAACCATCAGGTAACTCTCACAAATGTCTGGCGTTGCCGGGGTGCGGCAGGAAATTATCTGCGATGAAAAGACCCAAGATTTTTTGGGGATTTGATTATAAGGTGCGGCCTACTCGCAATATTACGTAGACCCATACTGCATGAAATATCAGCGGATGTACAATAATCCCTTTGAATACAACAGATAACCAAACTGAACGCCCTGAAGCCTCTGATTTCCTTAAGACTTCAGCAATCCGCTACGGTAGTTTCGGCTAGGCTCAGCACACCGGCCAACACACAAAAATGGAGCCCGAACGGCCCCATTTCTGATCGAAAACTCAAGCATTTACAGCATAGTCCGCCTTACTGTGGCAGCAGGACGTCGCCTTTGCCGTTTTGGACGACCAGCAGGATGCAGTCTTTTGGGCCAACGCAGGCGTCATCGTGGAACTCTTGCCCCGGCTGCATCACGTGCGAGCCCACCGGCAGCACTTCTTTTTTGCCAGCGCGGGTGTGTTCCCACTGTCCCTGCACGGTGATGGCGTTGTAGTCGTTGGAGTGGCCATGTTCCCCTACGTGGAAGCCGCCTGGCATCTTCAGGTACATGCCGTAAGGGCCGGTATCACGGTCGCCCCACAACACAGAAATGTGGATCGGCGTGTTGCCAAACTGGGTCCACTCAATGTCTTTCAGCTGGGTCATATGGTCATCATCTCCACCAGCAAAGGCGGCGGTGGACATGGTGATCAAGGCTGCGGTGCTGATGGCTTTCAGGGCTGTCTTAAACATGGCTAATCCTTGTAACTCTCTGTTTTCATGAGCGCAAAGAGATGTGCTCTCGGTGTGAGGCTGAGACTAGCGATTGCCCTGATCCTGTGAAATATGCATAGTTGCAGCGAACAAGGGCGGACATGCATATGAAACTGAGCGCAGACGATCTTCTGGTGATTATGCACCTGACCCGCGAGCGAACACTGGAGAACGCC
>NZ_LCWX01000095.1:7132-11339 GCF_001431305.1 Pseudovibrio sp. POLY-S9 | reverse complement strand
CATTGAGGCCAAGGTGGGCGAGCCGCTGTTCACCCGCTCCCGCGCCGGTTTCAAGCCCCTGCCTCTGGGTCTGGCGCTGTGTGAGCAGGCCGAGCAGATCCATGCAGGACTTTCCGCCGCTGATGCCCTGCTGGGAGGTGAAGATGTCGGACTAACTGGTCCACTGCGGGTTACAACCACCGACCTGCTGCTGCAAAGCGTGATCCACCCCCGTCTTGCAGCGTTTCGCAACGCCCACCCGAACCTGCAGCTGGAATTCAATGTCACCAACAGCTTCGAGAACCTGAGCGAGCGGCGCTATGATGTGGCCCTACGCCCCACCAGTCAGCCGCCGGATGATATGATTGGCCTCAGGCTGGGCACCATCGACTACAAGCTGGTTGGTGCGCCAAAATATCTGGATGGGTTGGGTGAGCTTGATTTTCAGGAGCTCACATGGCTAATCCCTGGTGACAGCCTGCAAGCGCATCCGGCAAATGACTGGTTTCGCGACAAAGTCCCCTCACCGGCCAGCCTCATCCGCTATGACAGCATGAGCCTGCTGGCGGATGGCATCCACAGTGGTCTGGGCGTCGGCATCTTGCCCGACATACCGACGCTTCTTGATGGCCTGCGTGATGTAGGAGAGCAACCTGCCATCTACCAGACCGACTTGTGGCTGCTCTACCACCCCTCAAATCGCGGCAATCTCAAGATCACCGCGTTTGATGGATTTGTGAGAGGGGCATTGGAGGCTTAGGTCAAAGGACGTCTGCCATCAGATTTCTCCGCACACCCCACTTGCGAGTTTCCAGAGCTTTGCGGCTGTTTTCAGAAAGATCGCCCGCCAGCACGAACCGCACGTTTCTGGTCTTAACATCCTTGGCCGCAAGGCTTCTGGTTACGTTCCAGACGGTCTTTGCGTTGTAGGAGGTCCAGCTCAGGTAGTCGTAGGGCAGAACGATGTTCGCCGTGCTGTCAGCCTGGTAAGCCACCACCACGTCGTGATGCACTTCCACCTTCTCAATCTTGCTGTCATCATGCAAACGCCCCAGCATCTCCACCAGCATCAGCGCAGAAAACGCCTGCGGGCGGGACTGCGCGCCGGACGCATGCTTCATGAGAACTTCAATGCCCTCAAGGTCTTTCGCCTCAATCACAAGGCCCGTGAAAATAGTCTTCTCCGTGGGCGTAAAGTGAGCGTTCAGCAGAACGCCCTCAGTGCTTGCCTTGGAAATACCAGCTTCCGCCAGTCGCTCGCGGTTGATATCGGCCATCTCGTCGGGCGTCTTCAGCAGCGTTTTTCTGGTCAGACTGTCCGCCGTCTTAAGACTGCTGATAATGATGCTGCCCACGCCGGGCACAAAGCTCAGGCCCTGATCCACGCCAAACTGTCCCGCGGCATGATAGTTCGCCAGCTCCGTCAGCTCATCACGCAACGGGGTAAAGTGAGTGTACGGATCCACCTTCATCTCAAAGGCCAGCTTGCGGATCGCCTCCGGACGGCCAAAGAAGCCGCTGATGAAACCGTCTTCTTCACGCTCCGCTGTTTCCGGTGGCATGTTCCCGCGCGTTTTCACAAAGGTCGCCGCTTTGCCCACGCCCTTGCGCACGGACTTCACCATGCCCTTGGCATTGCCATACACGTTTTTGGCTGCGGTGACTGGGGCTGTCACCGTTGTGTAGACCGACTTGATTGGCGTGATGACGGCTGTTCCCGCGCTTCTGGCAAAGGCGACTGCCTTGTTTTTTTCGCGCAGTGCTGCCAGTGCGTTCAGCTCATGGACATGGTCTTCCATAAACTGCTTGCCCTGCACAGTGTAGGCGCCATCTTCCGTTTTGATTGCGAAGGTCAGATACCGCCCATTGCTCGGCGCCGCCTCGCTGATTGTGTAGTTTTCGCTCTGTAGCGGCACAGACAAAACATCTGCCGCAGCAAAGTACTTCGGCGGCTCTTCGAGCTTTTTAAACGAAGCCGGACGCTTCGCTGATTGCTCCGGCATCACATCACTGGCAGCAACTTCATTGTGCGAAGGACTATCAAACAACCCATGCTTATCCTGATGACTTGCACAGGCCGAAACAGACAAAAAAATAACAAGCGTAAATGGCTTTTTGGCAGAAAACATAAGATCTCTTAGGCCCGAAGAGGAAGGTATATTAGCGGTAAAATCTCATAAGCTAGGTAACGGCACAGTTATGCGGTAACGTGTTGTGATATTTATATTTTTTACAATTCATAGTATAGCTCTTGAAAAGAGACTCGGCAGCACTTCAAAAACCATACCCTCAGTTTCCAAAGCTTTCATGACAACGCCCCGCAAACTAAACTTTATCTGTTAAAACTCAGAATTTCGAACCAGCAAGTAAAGAAACGCGCAGCACTCTAGCCGCTGCGCTCAGTCTTCTTCACACCGCCAATATCATCTTCGCGCGGAAGGCGAGGCCGGCTTCTGTGGTGTCCTGGTCGAGTTCGGCGCGGGCGCGGAGGACCTGGCCCTGGCGCAGGTCGAACATCAGGCGGGCACGTTCTAATGAGGGGAAGTCAGCGGGCAGGTTGCCCAGCTCTTTTTCCTTGTCAAAGCGGGAGGCGAGACGCTCATCTGCTCCGGTGATCGCCCCTTGAAGTCGCTCGGTGGTGCCTTCCACCTGCCCCACTGTTGTTGAAACGCAGTTACCCAGAAAACACCCCTTGCTGCCGCTTTCGTGGTTGCTGGCGTAATCAATGGTTGAGCGCATGAAGGCGACCACCGCCTTTTTAATATCCGGCTCGGTTTCAAACGCGACCAGCGGTGCACATCCGTCATCATTGGAGTAACGGTCGATCGCTTCCAGATAGAGCTGATGCTTGTCTCCAAACACCGAATACAGGCTTGGGCTGTTGATGCCCATGGCTGTCGTCAGGTCCTTCATGGAGGCTCCGTCGTAGCCTTTTTTCCAGAACACATTGATGGCAGCTTGCAGGGCTTCGTCTCGGTTAAAGTTTCTTGGGCGTCCCATTTATTTTGTACCATTCATTACAAAACGATTGACTCTTGTTTGAATTCGAGTTTAATAACGTTCATTACAAAACTCAAGGAGGCTTTTGTGAAACATACAGCATTAGCAGCGGAACAGCCGTTTCCGCAGCTTACAGTGAAGGCTGTTGGTGGCGGCGAACTCTCGCTTGGCACACCTGATGCTGACTTCGACTGGCAGCTGATTGTGGTGTATCGCGGGGCTCATTGCCCACTTTGCACCCGTTACTTGAAGCAGCTCAACGAAAAGCTGAGTGACTTGCATCGCCTTGGCATTGAGGCGCTGGCGGTTTCGGCAGACAGCCTTGAAAGAGCACAACACCAACTGGCAGATGTGCAGCCGGAGTTTCCGGTCGGGTACGGTCTGAGCCTTGAGCAGATGCAGGAACTGGGCGTTTACATCTCCAAGCCTCGGTCCCCGCAGGAAGCTCCTGCTCCGTTTTCCGAGCCTGCTCTGTTTGTGGTGAATGATAAGCAGGAACTGCAGTTGGTGGACATTTCCAACGCGCCGTTTACCCGGCCAGATCTGACCGCGCTGCTTGGTGGATTGGGGTTTATCCGCAACCCGGATAACAACTATCCAGTGCGTGGCACGTTTAAGTAAATCCGAGGTTTTTTGAGCAGTTTTCTGTAACTGCCAACCTCGTAAAACTCAACTAACACACTGCCCTATATGACGACTTAACTCAGCCGTAACAAGGTCTGGGAACACTCGATAACACTCTGGTGGTCGTGAAAAGACGAAGAAAGATAAGAAAATGACAAAGGCAACACACACCGCAGAAGCCATCCGCGCAGCAATGGATCACCTGATCGACCGCGCCACCAACTATGACATTGACGCCTTGCAAACCATCTATCACGATGACTTCCACACCACACTCGTTGCGCCAGACAGCAGCGTGACCACCTTCAACAAGCAAGAGTTTATCGAGCACTTCCGCAAACAGGCTGAGGCAGGCAAGCATCAGCTCAACACCTGGGCGGAATGGCACGATTTTCACATTCTTGGCGACACCGGTGTTTCTGTGCTGACCCGCAAACACAGCGGCATGAACGACGAAGAAATGAAGCTGCTCTGCAACATTGAATGGCGCTTTGAAGATGGCCGCTGGCAAGTGCTGCGCGAAGCAATCTTCATGCAGCCACTGGACAGCTGATAACACCCCTTCCCTTCCAATGAGCGACTTAGGGGGCATCCCCTAAGTCAT
>NZ_LCWX01000095.1:0-7036 GCF_001431305.1 Pseudovibrio sp. POLY-S9 | reverse complement strand
CACCACGGCGGAGCCGAGGTTCCTCCGCACTCTGGTCGCGCCGGAGCCTGAAGGCATGCCTTTATAGCGGCCTCGCGCCCTCCCTTTGAACCTCACTGGAGAATTCTTATGAGCAATCGTCTGGCTAACAAGGTTGCCTTCATCACCGGAGGCAACAGCGGGATAGGCCTTGCCACTGCGAAAGCCTTTGTGGCTGAAGGCGCAAACGTCGTCATTTTGGCCCGTACGCAGGCAAAAGTGGATCAGGCAGTCGCCAAAATTGGTAAAAACGCAATGGGTGTTGTTGGTGATGTAGCCGATTTACCTTCTTTGCGCAGAGCCTTTGAGCAAGTCAAAGAAGTCTATGGCCGAATTGATGTTGTCTTTGCCAATGCGGGTGTTGCACCCGCAACCCCGCTGATTGAAACCGGCGCGGAACAGCTGGACCGTGTGTTTGACGTCAACTTCAAAGGCGCTTTCTTCACCGTACAGTACGCACTGCCGCTTTTGGCACCTGAGGCCTCGGTGGTGCTCGTGGGCTCCTGCATCAGCGAAATGGGCACGGCGGGTTACTCAGCCTATGCCGCCTCCAAAGCTGCGGTGCGCTCCCTCGCCCGCACGTTGACGCCAGACCTTTATGAGATCGGCGCACGCATCAACGTTCTCAGCCCCGGCCCCATCGATACGCCTGCTCTTTCCAACGGCGGGCTTACTGACGAGCAAGTGAAGGCCACAAACGAAGCCTTTGGCAACCTTCTGGCCGCAGGCCGCGTTGGCCAGCCAGAGGAGATGGCAGCCGTCGCCGTGTTCCTCGCCTCCTCAGAGTCTTCCTTCATGCGCGGCGCAGATGTGCAGGCGGATGGAGGCATGAACCAGATCAGGCTGCCTCGCGCGTCCTGATAGCGGCTTAGACATGCTCGCCCATCCCGCAAGCGGGGTGGGCTTCTCATTCAACATTCTCAAGGTTTTACATCATGCCATCAGTCAATCCCGGCACTGTCATACTCAACGGCGAAAATCCTTTCATCTGGCTGAGCGAGACCAAAGACGGCCCACGCACATCCGAGGCAAGTCTCTGGACCATCACATATTCCCCCAAAGGGGCAGGCCATGCTCTGTTCATCAAGAGTGAACTGACCAACGATGAATGGCGCATCTACACCGACAATGTGGAGATGACCCGCTGGCTGCAATCCACTGTGCAGGGCATGCTGGGGCCAGACACCAAAGACCAGAGCATCTCAACCATCAACGCCGAGTTTGACCGAAGCGGAGACACCCAAAAAGCATGGAGCCAGACCATCCGTAGCGCAGAGGATGAGATCGTGATGTCATGGTTCGATATGCACCAGCCTCTGCTCGTCAGCGACGAGACTGTCAGCGATCTGCCGCTCCGCCCTTATGGCGTGAGCGCGGTGATGATCCCGGCAGAAAAGGCTGTGCTCACCGTCAAAGGACAACAGGCCCGCGGCCAAATCTGGCCTATGGATCTGGATGGTCACCCCTTCACCACCGGCGCTCTGGCCTTTTCAGAAAGCTGGCGTGCGTAACCGCCACTCATCTCACCCCACAAGACAACAGGAGATCAAAATGACACCGTACACAATGACCCGCCGGCGCGTGATGCTGACCTTGGCTGCCACGGCTGCCAGCACCATGCTGCCACCCATCAGTTTTGCAGGTGAGCTGGCCACCATGAAGCTTGGCGAGCTGGAACTTTCCACGTTCTCAGATGGTTACTTCAACCTGCCCAACAACTGGTTTGGCAATGCGAATGCGGAAATTCTTGCAACAGCGGGTGACCCTGTTGTTGTTGGCGCCAATGTCTGGCTGATCCGTGCGGGAAAACGGCTGGTGCTGGTTGATACGGGGTCAGGTGTCGTTTTTGCGGAGACAGACCCAAATGTAGGCAAGTTGGATGCCTTGCTCGCCGCACAGGGCATTAAGCAGGATGAAATCACAGATATCGTCATCACCCACATGCACGCTGATCATATTGGTGGGTTGCTGGGTCCGAATGCCGGTGGTTTCAGCAATGCAAAAATCCATATGGCAGAGGCTGAATGGACCTTCTGGACAGACCCGGCATTGGCAGAGCGCGTTCCAGATGAAATGAAACCTCTCGTCGAAGTCGCCCAAACGATCGCAGCGCCTATCAAAGATCGCGTTATGACCCATCAAGGTGAAACAGACCTAGGGGACGGACTGGTGCTTGTGCCACTTCCCGGCCACACACCAGGACACAGCGGGCTGCGCATTGCTGGTGGCGGCAAGGAACTCTGGATCATCGGCGACGCCATCATCTCGGAGGTTTTGCAGTTCAGGAACCCTGAGATCACATACGGTCTCGATATCGATCCGCAGCAAGCCATCAAAACACGCAGAGAACTGCTCACTCGCCTCGCGGAAAGCGGCACCCCACTGGCAGCCACACACCTGAGCTATCCCGGCATGGGCCATGTCACGCAGGACGGCGATGGCTTCATCTTCAAGCCCCTGAGCTAATCGCTTGGATCGCGCCTCACTTTGGCAGCAGTTCAGCCGGTTGCACGCACCTCTTCAAGCGGTGTGCAATCGGTTTTCTTGCTCAGGATTATCAGCTGGCTTAGCATGACAGCCTGTATTTTCAGGCGCATCATGCGCCGGCAAGTTATTTGAGCAAGGTGATTTTGAGATGAAACCCACCAGCATTTCTGAGCTGACAGCAGAGTTTGGCATCATTCTGTTTACGGAAAACTTTGAGCTCTGCGTGCAGTTCTATGAGCACACTCTGGGCCTGCAAGTTATTGAACGCACGCCGGATCTGTTCAGTTTTCGTTTTGGTAGCAGCTATCTTATGGTTGAGCGCGGCGGGCACGGCAGCCCCACGCAAAAACCGCGCAGACAGAACCCCTGCGTCCTGCGGTTCAACACAGACGACATGGACACAGCCATTGAGCTCCTGAACGCTAAAGGGCTGGATGTTCAGCCTCAAACATTCGACTGGGGCACAATCGCAGCCTTTACCGATCCGGATGGCAACCTGTGTGAGCTGAAATCCCCGGCCCTCGTGGGAGCGTGACAGAGCATCTCCCCGAAAACCGCAGGGCCATCGGGGATGTGTTTCAGCGCAGAAAGCTGAGCTTATTTCCAGTAGTTATTGGCCGCAGCGACAGTGCTGAAGTGCTCAGCAATGGTTTGTGAAGCTGCGATCAGAGACTCTGAATCATATTCATACATCAAGCGCATGGCAGAGCGGACTTCGGCATCCGGCTGCATAAACTTGATAGCCATGCGGGACAGTTTGACTGCAAGCTCATAGCCCTCTTGCGGGTTGGCTGTTTGCAGCGTTGGGAGCCAGTTCTCATCCATAATTCGCATCCTTTTGATTTGGCGATTTTGGAAGAGACAAACAGGCGAGAGACAAGCGCAATCTCCCCAATTTCCATTGGGATTTGTAGGAGGGGATCCTCAAAGAAACAGGCAGAAGCAACGCTGCTCCTGCCTGTAGTCGCAAAAGATTAATTACCGACCTTCTGGTAAACGGCAGGCTTGCCGCCAGTCACTTTAGGCAGCGCAAAAACGGTGTACTGAGTGTCCTCATCCGGTTCACCCATGCCCAGAGAGCCCATTGGCATGCCCGGAACTGAGAGGCCTTTGATGTCCGGACGCTCCGTCAACATGCGGTTTACAGCATCCAGCGGCACGTGCCCTTCAATCACATATCCATCCACGATAGCGGTATGGCACGCCTCAAGATTTTCAGGCACGCCCACCTGCTGTTTGACGCGGTAAAGATCATCCGTCTTCTTCACAGTCACATTGAAGCCCGCATCTTCAAGCGCATCCCCCCAAGCTGTGCAACACCCGCAACTCGGAGATTTGTAAAGGGTTACGTCCTTTTCACCTTCAGCATGCGCAGGCAGCATTAAAGCGCTTGCACCAAGAACAGCAGAGAACACACCAGCAAACAGATTAGTTTTGGAGATCATGAGTCTATCCAATCCAATTTATTATTTATTTCAGTCAGTTAGAGTTTTGAGGTCTAAACAACTGAATGGATTGGAGGCCTGTCTATACCGCTGGTTTGAGCAGAGTACACCGGTAGCAAAACCGGCACAGACATGCTGGAGCTGCGGTATAAAGGAGAGATTGCATTGGTCTGATCCAGCAGGCCATACGTCGCCATACAGGCAGTCATACCTGTTGCCATGGCTGTCTCTGTTTCACAGCAGCAACAAGATGATTTATCAGAGATCATATGCTCCATGGCAGCTGCATTCTGCTCAACCAGAGCGAGCTTTTGTGCTGCACTGTTAGACGCCATTTCGCCCTGCATGCTCATGGCATAGGGCGTGGTGACGAACAGCGTCAATAATATGATCAGCACACGAAACATGGCTGCAACCTAAGGGCACATTACGGCAGTTTCAAGTTAAACTGTTGTAATCTCCTGCGTAGGACAGCGTGACATTTATGCGCACCAGATTTTTCATTTCTCCCGAAAAAACGCTTGACCTCAACTTAACTTGAGGAAGTACTTGAGTGTCATCTCATCACAAGCGGGCTGAGGCTGTTCCCCCCAATTGGCGTAATTTTGCGCTTTTGCCTCACCTGACTAAACTGGAGTACTGACATGAGTGAACCAAAAGCCGCCTACCTTGTTGCCAGCAGCTTTATGCCAAAAGATCATGGCTCAATCGACGCATATGGCGAAAAAGCCGTTCCACTATTTGAAGCTGCAGGTGGGGAATGCATCATCTTTGGCGGACCCGATCAGCCTTTTGAACATCTGGAAGGCGTATGGAACACAAACGCGCAACTGACGCTTTTCCGGTTCCCAAGTATGGAAGCCCTCAAGACGCTCTGGAACTCCCCTGAATACCAGGCAATCAAACACCTTCGCACAGACGTAATCCCGCCAAACTTCACGATTGCTGTGGAATCCAGCATCTAAATCACATCCCCCCAAAGGCATTAGGGCGCTCTGTCTCCCCAGGATACGGCAGAGCGCCAGCCTTCACGCAAAGCGTGCTGTACGGGCAACAGACGTGCTTTATTTCGCAGAAACGCTGGGTTTAGCAGACAGGGCCATGATCTGCCGATAGGCTTCAAAGATTGTTTCTTAGAGATTTTATTGATGTCTGTTTCACGCCCCATCCTGTTTTATCAACTCAGCCTCACCAGCTTTCAGTTCCCCCGTGCCATGCTGGGCGTGCTGTTTCCCTACCTTGTAACTGTCTACCTTGCTGAGAGCCCGGAACGGGTGAGCTATGCAATGACGGCTTCTATGCTGCCCAACCTGTTTGTGCTGCTGTTTGCCGGGGCCGTCGCTGACCGTCTGAACAAGCGCAAGCTGCTTGTTTTGCTGCACATCGCCAATGCGGTCCCCGTAATAGCGTTGACTGTGCTGCTTCATTTCGGCTTTGTCGGGTTTGAAGGCCTGATCCTCTTTGCGCTGCTCTCTGGCACCACACTGGCATTCGTTCAGCCTACGCTGGATGGCATGCTCAACCACATCTCATCCATGCTCATCGGGCGCAGCGTGACGCTTTCCGTAGGGATGCTCTACCTCGTCACGCTGGCAGGCTTTGCACTTGCCAGCAGTGTGGAGTGGGTTGGTGTTGCACCGCTGCTTGCCATCTCCAGCACGCTCTTTCTGGTTGGCATTATAACAAGCCTGCGTTTGCCAGACACGCCAGCACTTGCGGCAAAAGAAAGACCCAGCATCCTTAGCGAAATTCGTGAGGGACTGGCTTTGGTGTTGTTTTCCAAAACCCTAAGATTGCCGGTGTTTCTGATGAGTTCAGCCGGCCTCATACTGGGCGGTCCCTATGCCGTTCTGGTGCCGCTTATGTTACGGGATACCTATCACGCCACAGGCTTTGACTTTGCGTTTGCCTTCGCTGTTTTCATGGTTGGCGGCGCATGCTCCAGCGGCTTGCTCCTCAAACTGGGAGCAATCAGAAATCCAGTCCCACTGCTTGTTGTGGGTTACAGCATGGGCGGCTTTGCACTGCTGTTTTGGGCGATGTCTCCACCTTACTGGGCTTTTCTTGGCAGCATCTTCTTTTGGGGCGTTGGCGGCGGTATCTGCCTCAACATGAGCCGCATCATCTTGCAGGAGCAGGCGCCCTCAACCCACAAATCCCGCGTGCTCAGCGTCATGTATCTGGGTGATGAAGGCGGTGCTCCTGTTGGCAGCCTTATAACTGGCGTGTTGATCACCACCCTCAGCCTGTCCAGCGCCTCCATCATTCCCGGCGTTGTGGTGCTCTTCATCTCCCTCCTCCTGTTGCTTGCGCTAAGCGCACGGCGGAGTGAGGCAAAAGCAACACAGGATGCGGGGCAATGACGGGCAAGCTGTATGTGCCTTGACTTCCCGTGCAAACCGCATAATCTCTGGCCCGATCAAAACGCGAGGAGATAAAGCGATGAACAAGAACAGGACAACACAATCAACCTGCCCTGTTTCTGTAAGAGTTCATCACCATGCCTTTATCTATCTCACTCAATCATCTGTCCTGGGCACGTCCTGACGGTACTGCGCTTTTTTCTGATCTCAATCTTCAGTTTGCTCAACACCGCACTGGCCTGATTGGCCGCAACGGCACTGGCAAAACAACACTGCTGAACCTCATCAGCGGTGCGCTTACACCTGCGTCCGGTTCTGTCTCCGTGCAAGGTTCCATAAGCCTGTTAAAGCAGCGGCTGCAAAGCGGACCTCAGGAAACACTCGCAGATCTGTTTGGCATCACTGAAGCCCTGCATATTCTGCAAAAAGCTGAAGCCGGGACGGCCAGCATGGACGAACTAGCCCAAGCAGACTGGACGCTGGAAAGCCGCATGGAAGCGGCCCTTGCCCAGATGGGGCTGGAAATCTCCGCCGATCACCCACTCTCCGCCCTCTCAGGCGGGCAAATCACCCGTTGCAGGTTGGCGGCCCTTCAGTTTCATAATGCAGATTTTCTGCTGCTGGATTGTAACCGCCATGCTAAAGTGTCAGGATCTATCAATCTAGAAGTGTCACACTGATCCTGTTGTTGGTCTCTTGCAAGGATGGTGCGACATGGGCATG
>NZ_LCWX01000094.1:42996-45080 GCF_001431305.1 Pseudovibrio sp. POLY-S9 | reverse complement strand
CAGGGAGCATGGGATCTGACTAACATCACAGTTAACGCCAGCAGCTTTTGGCGAGGTATATGCGAACCTCCCAGAAAGCGAAAAATTCAACGAATTCGGGAACATAGCTTCTTAAGTTAGCGCCTATGGAGCCATGCTCCCCTTTTTTGTGGTCTATCGCTGAAATTTATTTCGCTTGCGCCGTGCCGCGTCAGATATCATACGGAAACGATCAGCCTTCCGTTTTTCTTCTTCCGCATCAAAGTCATCGTCGTCTTCATCATCGTCCTCTTCGTTTTCAGAAGAGACCTTGCCCCGATCCAGCCATGCTTTGATCAGGAAGGCAAAGTAGACGCCGACCAGAGTGAGCGCCAGACCTGCCCATGTGAAGGCATACTGCAGGTGATTGTTGGAGAACGTCATGCGGGTCTCACCCGCCTGTGGCAGGTCACCAGCAACGCTCACGGTTTCCTGAAGGTCAATCGTGTAGGGTGCGGTCTGATCCGGCAGCAATCCCATTGCTTCAGCCATCGCCTTTGGCTCGCGCACATACCACACGCTGGTCTTCTGGTTTGGTTCTGCGGAGAACATGCTCGCCACTTCGGCTCTGCGGGCAAGGCCGGTAATGGTTATTTGTCCGCGTGGTGGAGCGGAGCCCAAACGTGTGCTGAACTCTTTGCGATCAATTGGAACAAAGCCACGATTGACCAAAACGTTCCAGCCGTCATTCGTGATGAAAGGTGCGTAAACAAAATACCCCTGCCCGCCCAGTGGGCCCTTCGGCTTGGTCAGGGTATCAAAGTAGTACAGCTCTCCGATAATAAACTGGCCAGTCAGCTCAACAGGCATATAGTCGATTTCATCGCTCGACATATCTTCCCAGGTTGCCGGGCCGGGCGCTGCAACAGCAGGCTCAGTCGCCCGCACTTCAGCGCGCGCAATCAAAGCCACCTTTTCGTCCAGACGATTGAACTGCCACAAACTCAGATTGGCAAGAATAGCTAGCCCAACTGCAGCACACAGGTGCAAGATCCAGTAGCGCTTGAGAAATGCAACTAACCCAGGCTTTGCTACTGCATCCTCAGCATCAGTGTCGTCATGTTCCATTTGATCATCTGTCACGGTGTTATCTTTGTTTTTTCTCGTGTTGCGATGAGTGTGTTCAGGAACCGGTTCAGGTTCCTCATGCCAGGCGACATCGTTTTTTCGCGCAGGCTTTGAATCAGATGAAGCATCGCCAATCTCCCTTTCAGCGATCATCAAGCTTTCCTTCCGCTGCATTGTTCTTGTACTGCAATGCAATCAACAGGCCTTTGAGTATGCGCAGAAGCGTCACACTCAACACCACAGTCACGGGTGCCCAGATAATCAAATGCAGCCAGAGTGGAGGTTCGTACGCAAACTCAACGAACAAAACACCACCAACAAGAATAAACCCCAGAATGAGAATGACAAAGACTGCAGGTCCGTCTCCAGAATCTGCAAAGTCATAGGAAAGACCGCATCTGGAACAGGACGCACGCAGGTTTAGCAGGCCCTGAAACAATGGCCCCTCCCCGCACCGTGGACATTTTCCGCGCAGACCAGCTGAAAATGGATTGGCAGGAAGGCCAAGATAAGCCTTTGTCTTCTTCCTCTCACTCATGTGAAGCCTCGGATACACAGGTGACTTTGAACGCTCGCAAGGCACCTAGGTCATATACATATAGAAAAGGCGGCTTGCGCCGCCCTTATCTTTTTTCTTTTTTCGTCTGAATTCCAGACCCACTCTTGGCTAATGCCGCAAGCTTAGCCGCCCCAGATGTAAACGGATGCAAACAGGAACAGCCAAACCACATCCACAAAGTGCCAGTACCAGGCTGCTGCCTCGAAGCCGAAGTGCTTGGTGGTGGAGAAGTGTCCAGCCAGTGCACGGAACAAACACACAGCGAGGAAGATGGTGCCCACGATCACGTGGAAGCCATGGAACCCTGTCGCCATGAAGAAGGTTGCGCCGTAGATGTTCTCGGAGAAGCCGAACGCTGCATGAGAGTATTCGTAGGCCTGACAGATGGTGAAGATCACACCCAGAACGACAGTCGCGATCAGACCCCATTTCAGGCCAT
>NZ_LCWX01000094.1:37869-42900 GCF_001431305.1 Pseudovibrio sp. POLY-S9 | reverse complement strand
CACGGTCCCCATGAACCAGTGCGTGGTGTGCCCAGGTTACTGTTGTACCAGACAGAAGCAGGATCAATGTGTTCAACAGCGGCAGGTGCCACGGATCGAAGGTTTCGATGCCTTGTGGCGGCCAAACACCACCAGTGTGCTCGACACGGCCAAACTGCGCAGCTTCCCCCGCGAACAGGGATGCATCAAAGAAGGCCCAGAACCATGCTACGAAGAACATAACTTCGGACAGGATGAACAGCAGCATGCCGTAGCGCAGGTGCAAGGATACAACGCGTGTATGGTGCCCTTCGCGAGATTCCTTAACCGTGTCACGCCACCACATAAACATGGTGTAAAGAACGATACCAAGACCAATTGCAAACAGGCCCCAACCGTTCAGCGTAAAGCCAACGGTTGTTTCGCCATCAGCGTTGCTCAGAAATGAGAAGCTTACGCCGCCCTCACTCATGCGCATGAATACAATCGCGCCGATTGCCATAACCAGCGCCCCAACTGACCCAACAAATGGCCATGGGCTTGGCTCGATAATGTGATAATCGTGGTTTTTAACACCAGCCATATCTTTCTCCCCATTTCAAAAAAGGTCGCTTCTGCAAAAGGCAGATCCGTCTCGCAACCTAAAGCTTGTCAGTGGCCGCGTCGCTTGGAGAAGCCACTGCAGCTGTTTCTTCCTCACCGTCTTTCGGCAATTCAAAGAATGTGTAGGACAAGGTGATTTCCTTGATATTCTTCAGGCTCTCGTCCTTGTCCAGTTCCGGATCGATGAAAAACACGACCGGCATATCGATCGATTCTCCTGCTTCAAGCGGTTGCTCGGTAAAGCAGAAGCAATCAATTTTGTTGAAGTAGCCCCCGACTTCGAAAGGCGCCACGTTAAACGTGGAAGTCCCGGTAGAAACCTGATGCGCGAGGCTTTGGGCCTCGTACATAATCTCGGTCATCTGGCCCAGCTTCACGCGGACTTTCTTTTGTTTTGGTTTGAAATCCCAATCCAGACCCGGAGCGACGTTGGCGTCAAAGCTCACGATGATCTCACGATCAAGGATCGTATCGGATGCCTCTTCTGCTCGCTGTGTGGTGCCGCCATAGCCCGTCACTTGACAGAAGAGCTGATAAAGCGGGACAGCTGCAAAGGACAAACCAACCATTCCAAAGAACACGCCCCCGCAAATCACAGCGACGGTAGCGTTGCTGCGGTTTACTTTGGCTTGTTCTGCTGTTTTTGGTTTTTGATCAGTCATTTGCGTCTCTTACAGTGGACGATCCATGATGCCCGGACCGAGCTTCACGATGGTGATCACATAAAACATAGCAACAAGAACGCCGAGTGTGACTGCAAGAGCCACTGAACGTCCGCGGCGGGTCTTGGCTTGCTCTTCAGAAAAAACTGCTTTTTGCTTGCTCATTTTCTTCTCTTTCCAGTTATGCGTTAGACCAGACCAATCATGTTCTCAGCGAGCAACCCAGCAAAAATCAGCATCAGATAGAACAAAGAGAACTTGAAGAGAGACATTGCTGTTTTCTTGGCTGCATCACCCTCGCGCACTCTCCAGACACGGATTGCATAACCGAGAAACACCAAGCCAAGGATGGCAGAGCCAACACCATAGAACACGGAGGCAAAGCCTAGGAAGTACGGTGCCATGCCAACCGGTAGCAGCAGCAAAGAATACAAAACGATTTGATGACGGGTCGCGGTTTCGCCTGCGACGACCGGCAACATTGGGACGCCAGCAGCCTGGTAGTCGCCGTTTTTAACCAGCGCCAAAGCCCAGAAGTGTGGAGGTGTCCAGGTGAAGGTGATCATAAACAGTGCGATGCTGACCAGCGTTACGTCACCTGTAACAGCTGCCCAGCCGACCATTGGTGGAAGTGCGCCAGCTGCACCACCGATAACGATGTTCTGCGGCGTGCTGCGCTTGAGCCACATTGTGTAGATGACCACGTAAAAGAAGATCGTGAACGCCAGCAGACCGGCGGCCATCCAGTTTGCCACCAGACCGAGGGTCAGAACAGAACCGAAGGACAGAACCATGCCAAAAGCAAGGGCTTCCTGACGTGTGATTTTGCCTGCCGGGATCGGGCGCTTTTTAGTGCGGGACATGACAGCATCAATGTCTGCATCCCACCACATGTTCAGCGCACCAGATGCACCACCACCAATGGCGATGCAAAGAATAGAAATGAAGCTGAGGACCGGGTGCTGATTGCCCGGAGCCATGACCAGACCAACAGCTGCTGTGAACACAACAAGAGACATTACCCGCGGCTTGAGCAGCGCGATGTAATCAGAAACGCTTCCACGACCACCAAGATCGGTTGCGTCCTCGTGAAGTCCTTGTGTCTGTTCCAGCATTGTCATGCCTGTACCTCTGTCGCGATATTGAAACCTGTGCCGTTTTTCAGCGTTCTAGACTTCATCCCCGGAACATTGGAGCACTTCCGGGCTTGTGCTTTAGCTATAACCGAGGGCGCTGACACGCCCCCGGCAATTTCGGTGCAGTTACTTGATCTTTGGAAGGATCTCGAACTGGTGGAATGGAGGAGGTGAAGACAGGGTCCATTCCAGAGTAGTTGCGCCTTTGCCCCATGGGTTATCGCCAGCCACACGCTTCTTGATGAATGCGTCAAGGACACACCACAAGAAGATGAGCACTGCAAAACCAGTGAGGTAGGAACCGTAGGAGGAAACCATATTCCAGCCAGCGTATGCATCCGGATAGTCGGCATAACGGCGTGGCATACCAGCAAGACCAAGGAAGTGCTGCGGGAAGAACACGAGGTTCACACCGATGAACATAAGCGCAAAGTGCAGGTTGCCGAGGAACTCGGAGTACATGTAACCGGAGATCTTAGGGAACCAGTAGTACCAGGCTGCAAAGATCGCGAACACAGCGCCCAGAGACAGAACGTAGTGGAAGTGAGCCACAACGTAGTAGGTGTCATGTAGCGCGCGGTCGAGACCTGCGTTTGCCAGCTGAACGCCGGTTACACCGCCAACGGTGAACAGGAACACAAAGCCAATCGCCCAGATCATTGGCGTGCGGAACTCGATGGAACCGCCCCACATGGTCGCAATCCATGAGAAGATCTTGATGCCGGTTGGCACTGCAATCACCATGGTGGCGAACAGGAAGTACGCCTGCGTGTCTGCGGACAGACCAACGGTGAACATGTGGTGCGCCCAAACGACAAACCCAACAACACCAATCGCAACCATCGCGTAGGCCATGCCGATATAACCGAACACAGGCTTGTGCGAGAAGGTGGAGATGATGTGGGAGATGATGCCGAATGCAGGCAAGATCAGAATGTACACTTCAGGGTGACCGAAGAACCAGAACAAGTGCTGGAACAGAATTGGGTCACCGCCACCGGCAGCTGTGAAGAAGGTGGTGTCGAAGTTACGGTCTGTCAGCAACATGGTGATCGCGCCAGCCAGAACAGGCAGAGAGATCAACAGCAGGAAGACTGTTACCAGCACGGACCATACGAACAGCGGCATCTTGTGCATGGTCATGCCAGGCGCGCGCATATTGAAGATGGTGGTGATGAAGTTGATGGCACCCAGAATGGAAGATGCACCGGCAACGTGTAGCGCCAGAATTGCAAAGTCCATTGCAGGACCAGGAGATGCCGATGTCGACAACGGCGGATAGATAGTCCACCCTCCGCCAACACCATACTCACCTGCCGCTCCAGGAACAAATAGAGACAACAACAGAAGAATGAATGCTGGTGGCAGAAGCCAGAAGGAAATGTTGTTCATACGTGGGAACGCCATATCAGGCGCACCGATCATGATCGGAACAAAGTAGTTCGCGAAACCACCGATAAGCGCTGGCATAACCATGAAGAAGATCATGATCAGCGCGTGCGCAGTAGTGAATACGTTGAACATTCCAGCATTTGGAAAATATTGCATTCCGGGATCTTGAAGTTCCATCCGCATTGCGATGGACAGAAGACCGCCGATGATACCAGCCATGATCGCGAAGATCAGGTAAAGGATACCGATATCCTTGTGGTTGGTGGAGTAGACCCACCGCACCCATCCAGTTGGATGGTCATGTGCATGCGTTTCAGACGCAGACATACTTGTGCTCCCTCGTAAAGTTCTTGCTCGTATGCGCTGCAGCCCTTGACGCGCGCATACTCGGCTCAATCAGTGGCCCCGCTTAACGGGACACAACCTTCACGTCGGTGGCTGCGGTGGCAGCAACCTTCTTCTCATCAGCAATCAGATTTGCGAGGAGTGTGTTTGCTTCGTCGATGTCCGAGCGAGCAGCTTCGGCCCAGGCCTGATACTGTTCTTTGGTCACAACCTGTACGGCGATTGGCATGAATGCATGACGTGTTCCGCACAGCTCCGAACACTGACCGTAGAACATGCCGGTGTTATCAGCACGGAACCAGGTTTCGTTCAGTCGAAAAGGCACTGCATCAATTTTGATACCAAATGCAGGAACTGCAAAGGAGTGTATCACATCCCCAGCGGTCACCTGAACGCGTACTGTTGTGTCGACCGGGACAACAATGTTGTAGTCGGCAGCCAAGAGACGTGGTTCATTTGGTTTAAGAGCTTCGCGAGATTGATTATAGTTATCTTTTGCCAATTCAGAAGCATCTTCAAGCATATAAGCATCGAATGAGACATCTTCCATGCCTTCATCCGCATACTCATAACCCCAATACCACTGGTAACCAGTTGCCTTGATGGTCATTTCGTATTCAGGGATATCAAGCTGTTTGAAGAGCAAACGGAAAGACGGAACTGAGATCATCACCAGAATGAGGATTGGGACAACCGTCCAAACAACCTCGATCATAGTGTTGTGTGAAGTGCGAGATGGCGTTGGGTTCGCCTTCTTGCGGAACCTGATGATCACAACAAGCAGCAGGAGTGCTACGAAAACCGTCACGCCGGCCATAATGATCAGGGTAAAATCGTTAAACCAGCGAATGTCTTCCATCACTGTCGTCGCCGCAGGCTGCATGCCCATCTGCCACGGCGTTGGCTGTGCTGCA
>NZ_LCWX01000094.1:16562-37762 GCF_001431305.1 Pseudovibrio sp. POLY-S9 | reverse complement strand
CCCCTGCCATAAAACCCGTCAATCCGATTGCCATAGTTGCGGCAATGGTTGCCAGGTGATGCTTCAAGAGCTTCATCACGTCTTGCGCTCCCTGTCCCTCTTAAATGCCGCCGAAACGGCAATCCTCTTCTTGTCCACACATGTGGGGTGCCCACTTTGGCCCGTCCGACCAGTCCTCACACCTGCGTGAATATCTGCGACATAATAACCCAATAAGGGTTTCTACGCGATTCCCCTAAGGTTATAGCGACTATAAGTCGCAGTATCATTTGACTTGAATCAATGAGTTGGACAAAAAACATAAGAAATCCGCAGATGCAATTGGATTTTGAACGATCTCCGCTGTTTTCACCTAGTTACTTTTCCCTATATCGAAAATCGATCATTTCTATCCATGCGTCCAATTTCACTCACTAAATCGTCACTTTATCGGCAAAAAGGAACGTTACCTCGGCGTGAACAATGTGAGTCGGATCCCTCCTTCCTCGTCAGTTAAGTGGACAGCCAAGAATGCCAGTTTGCGCTTTGACGTCAGGAGCGGTATTCCAATATTTTAGGGAAACACCCCACGCTGGCTGGCTGGGGAGACAGACACTGCACAGCCGGTGAACTGGAGGAAGGTTTTTTGAAGCAGTTTTTACGCACGCTGACTCTATCAGTTGCGGTGACAGTGGCGGGTGCCGCCGGATTTTCCGGAGCTGGTCATGCTCAACAAGCGCTTGGCGAACTCAAAGGCGAGTTTGGTGATTGGCAGCAGCGTTGCGCCAAATCCCCAGGTTCTAACGTCGAGCAGTGTGCTCTTATTCAAAGTGTGACAGATTCTGCACGTGATACTGTAGGCCTGACAGCTATTATTCTTAAGACGGCTGACCAGCAAGCGACCGTTTTGCGCATTCTCGCTCCACTTGGCGTTTTGCTACCGATGCAACTTGGTCTGAATGTAGATGGTAAAGATGTTGGCCGGATGCCATTCATCCGCTGTCTGCCTGCCCCAAGCGGTTGCGTTTCTGAAGCGATGCTGGAAAAGGATCTGATCGACAAGCTCACAACTGGTCAGACTGCAACTTTCATTATCTTTGAGACACCAGAAGAAGGTATCGGCATTCCGATCTCACTGGTTGGTCTGAAAGAAGCAATCGCGGCTCTGCCTTAAGTGTAAGTGCTTGCCCTCGAATGTAATCTGAAAGCCGAGATGATGAAAATCGCCTCGGCTTTTGTCTTTTCAGGCGCGAGAAAAGATCCTGCCGAACTAGCTGATCACCCACGATCTGGCCAGATGTCAGCCTCACAGAACCCGAGTGCGGCGAAGTCATCCTTACGGGCCTGCTGTTCCATCTCGTTGCTAAGAAAGAATTCATCGAGCTGAGGTGGTGCAACTGAAGTTCCTCTCAACATGGCGTGCACTTGCCCGCGATGGTGCATCTGATGTTGAAAGAGATGCAAAAGAAGCCTGTCTGCTCGTTCACTCAGAGGCTTGTCATCTCTCAGCACATGTATTTTGGAGAGGTCAGCGAGATCCATTGAGCCTATGTGTGCAATTAATTTCTGATCTGAGTTTCTTTGAGCCTCGAAAAGAAGTGATAGGTGCTCAAAAGGGTACTCAGGATCAAATGCATTAATCCCGAGCGGCGCTCCTTCCAGAGCGCTGATATAGAACCAATCCACTGTGAGGATGTGATTCAGTGTCATCAGGATTGAAGGGAAAAAACTTGTCCGTTTTGCAACTAGCTCGTCTTCAGAGAGCTTCTTGCAACTGGAAAGTAGCCTATAATTCGCCCAAGCGTTGTTTTTGGCCTGCGCTTGAAAATATTGAAGCACTGTTATTTCCGTCACTTATAAATTTGAGATCAGTCTCTGCAGTTTTCAAAGAGACCTCTTAGTTTTCCTAAAATGAGGCACGCAAAGCAAAGGGTTTTTGCACCTTAATTCCGGTGTGCTGTTTTCTATGGGAGCACATTCTGTTTGATTGCGGCAGCGTCAGCCTCTTGATGCAAACAGACCGGACCTTTGCAGGTGATCCGTGCCCATAGCAATGCATGTCTATATTGCGTTTGTTGTCACGACATTGATTATCATGTCGGTGCCTGACGCCAGTAAAATGTTGATCCTTTCCAGATCCGCATCCGGAGGAACTTTTGCTGGTCTCTTTACACTCATTGGCGTTAAAGCAGCAGAAGCCATTCAGGTGGTGCTGGTTTCCTTTGGGCTTTCCTGGCTCATTGTCAGTTATCCCTACGTCTTTGAGACTGTGACCGTTTTGGGGGCGGCTTATCTGATTTATCTCGGCCTTCGAAGGTGGAGAGCTGCTAGCCGTAGGATTGCTGAGCCCACCAGCCAGGGCTCTGACTTTCTGACAGGTTTCATGATCAGCATTGCCAATCCCAAAACTCTCATTTTTCTCGCAGCTCTTTTCCCTCATTTTCTCAATCACGCTCATCCGGTAGATGCCCAGTTTGTTGTTCTGGGTACAACTTTTCTTCTGATTGCGACCTGCCTGGATCTACCGCTTGTGGTGGGCGGCGGACTGGTTGAGCGGTTGTTTCGATCTCCACGTGTTGAAGGCGTGCTGAAGCGGTTCAACAGTGGTGTTTTACTCACTGCCGGAGTTTTCCTTATGGGACTATTGGTTTTCAGATGATGAATATCAGCCTTTATCTCGGATTTATTGTAGCGACATTCATCTTACTGGCTATCCCCGGGCCTAACGTGATGATGATACTGGCTAAATCCACTCGCGAAGGCACTTCAGCGGGCCTGATTGTTATGGCTGGCATGACAATCGCACAAGCTGTCCAGATCATTGCTGTCGTGCTTGGCCTTTCCTGGGTGGTGCGCACCTACCCTGATGCCTTTGAGGTTATTCAGCTTGGAGGAGCGGCCTATTTAATCTACCTGGGCATCTCTAGCTGGTTGCGTGCGGGGCGGCATGACAGGGTAGTGAGCGGAAGCCATAAGCATTTGAAAGTTGGCTTCTTTGTTGGTCTTTCAAACCCAAAATCGCTGCTGTTCATGGCTGCATTTTTCCCGCAGTTTATTGACAAGGCTTATCCAGCAGATCCGCAGCTTACGGTGATGGGCGTGACTTATCTTATGATGGCGATTTTAATTGACGGATTGATCGCCGTTCTTGGCGGGTATTCCCGCAACTGGCTGTCTGCTCCTTCCGCAAGATTCAGGCTCGATAGAGTTTCCGGGGCCGTTCTGGTGTGTGCCGGATTGGTGCTCGCTTTCCTGCATTGACCCTCAAATACTTGGGAGCGATGGCCTTCCCGCCTCCTTTATTGAATAGTAAGCCTTGAAAGTGCACGGATTGTTCGCCACAACAGAGCAAATCCATTATTTCGGAGTTTTACCCATGAGCGATAAACCGATTGATCTTCTCCAGACCTCAGGACTGGACGAGGAGACAGCGCGCCAGATTACTGCGGCAGCGCTGAAAGGCGCTGATGATGGGGAACTTTATCTGGAATACAGCCAGAACGAAGGGCTTGTGTTCGACAATGGACGCCTGAAGTCCTCCACGTTCAGCACTGGTCAGGGATTTGGCCTGCGTGCTGTTGTGGGTGAAGCATCTGGTTATGCCCATTCTGACGACATTTCCGTGGCTGCTTTGAAACGCGCTGCTGATGCGGTTGCTTCAGTCCAGAGCGGTCATTCCGGTACTTATGCAGCACCGCCAGCTCGTACCAATCAAAAGCTCTACACGGATGAAAACCCGATTGGCAGCCCAAGTTTTGCTGAAAAAGTACAGCTGCTGCAGGAAATTGACGCGTATGCCCGTGCGAAAGACCCGCGCGTACAGCAGGTAACTGTTTCGCTGGCAGGCAGCTGGAAGACAGTGGACATCCTGCGAGCTGATGGTCATCGTATTCGTGATGTACGCCCGCTTGTGCGCCTCAATGTTTCGATTGTGGCTGGTGACGGCGACAAGCAGGAGACTGGCTCTTTTGGCTCTGGTGGCCGCGAAGGGTTTGGTGAGTTTGTTGCTGAAACAAGCTGGCAGCATGCCGTGGAAGAAGCTCTACGTCAGGCTCTGGTCAATCTGGAGGCAATTCCAGCTCCTGCTGGTACGTTTGACGTGGTGCTTGGCAACGGCTGGCCGGGCATTTTGCTGCACGAAGCAGTTGGGCATGGCCTTGAAGGTGACTTCAACCGCAAGAAAACATCGGCGTTTGCAGGCTTGATGGGACAGCAGGTTGCCGCAAAAGGTGTGACCATTGTTGATGACGGTACCATCTCCAAACGTCGCGGCTCTCTTTCCGTTGATGATGAGGGTACGCCGACTGGCCGAACCACGCTCATTGAGGATGGTGTTCTTGTTGGATACATGCAGGATCGCCAGAACGCACGCCTGATGGGTGTTGAGCCAACTGGTAATGGCCGCCGTGAATCCTTCTCACACCAGCCTCTGCCACGCATGACCAATACCATCATGGAGAATGGTGATCAGGATCCAAAAGAGATCATCGAAAGCCTGGAAGACGGCATTTATGCTGTTTCCTTTGGTGGTGGTCAGGTTGATATCACCTCTGGCAAGTTTGTGTTCTCCTGTACTGAAGCCTACCGTGTCCAGAACGGAAAGATTGGCGCTCCAGTGAAAGGTGCGATGTTGATCGGAAACGGTCCGGATGCGCTCAAACGGGTGTCCATGATTGGCAACGACATGAAACTGGATCCAGGTATCGGAACTTGCGGCAAAGCCGGTCAAGGCGTGCCAGTGGGTGTTGGACAGCCAACCATGCGCATCAACGAGATGACGATTGGTGGCACTGCGACCTGATTGGTTCAGACAGGTTCTATGAGTTTGAAAGGGGCAGAGATGCCCCTTTTTCTTTGTGGTGACGCTTCTAATCCCGCAAAGGAATTGCAGGCACTTTACCAGCGCGAATGCGATTGGTTCTCCAGTTCATCACGTGACGGATGCCGTTTTCATAAAGCACCCTCATCATTGGCGAGAACGCCTGCATGTGTTCAGTGTAGAAATCATCCGGGCTGTTATAAGTTCCGAAGTCATTGTTAATACCGGTTTTCTGGATGTAGGTGTCCTGCCCCCGCCAATTGACCTGAGGCGCGCTGAGGCAGTTGGTGCCAACGCCGTAGCCACAAAGGGATTGTCTGCTTGGGGCAAACTTCTGCTGAAGAGCAGAGAGAAACGCATCGTCCAGAATAAAGCCCTCCAGATTAATCCAGCGGTCCTCAAGATTGATCTCCACCCAGGAATGCAAAATGTTGTCTGGGGCGATCTGGTAGACCAGTTCGGGCACTACTCCGCGCTGTAGTTCTTTATGGATTGTGAAGCCGTGCAGACGACAGGGAATCCCAACGGCTCTCATCAATGCCATGAGAAGTGTGCCTTTGGTATTGCACTGCCCTATTCCATCAGCCAGCACCTGACTTGCCGGAATATTGTCTGCTTTGTTGTAACCAAACAGGATTTCATTGCGGACGAAATCGTAGACTGCTCCAGCACGATCAAAGGGAGATAGATCCTTCCATTTCCTTTGAACAACGAGCTGCCGGATTGTTGGCGCGCTAAAGTTGAGTAGTGGGGTTTCCTTGAGCAGGATGTTTAAGTGAGTGTTTGGTTTGTCTAGCATTTTGCGCCTCCAATCGAGAATAAGGCGACTGTAAAGGCTCTAGTCACTGTAGGTTCAAGGTCTAAATTGCATCTATTTATGCTACAACCTGAGAGCTCAAACTGGCACTTCGTTAAGGGTGCTGAAGATTTACCTCAGCTTGTCTGTATTGCATTCAAACCGAATTTACGCTGGGTCTGTAGCTTCTTGCAAAAATAATAATGAGCCGCACCCTTTCATGATCACACTCCACCAACTGGATTTTGTGACAGACATCATGCTGTTTCTAAGCATGGCGATTCTGGTGGTGCCGTTTGCCAAGCTGATCCGGGTTGGAACCATCGTCGGCTATTTGATAGCGGGCGTTATTTTAGGACCGTGGGGGATTGGGCAGTATCTTGGCAGTCCCTTTAGCGCTCCTGATGAGCTGCGGCCCATTGGTGAGCTTGGCGTGGTCATGCTGCTGTTTCTGATCGGGCTTGAGCTGAATCCTGGCCGTCTTTGGTCTTTGCGTAAGGAGATTTTTGGCTCAGGGTCAGCTCAAGTAGGGTTTTCCGCGCTTTTAATCGGGCTTGTTATCTATTTTGCGGGACTGACCTGGCAAAAATCTCTCATTATTGGCCTTTCGCTCGCGCTTTCATCAACGGCTCTTTCCTTGCGCATTTTGCAGGACCGCGGTGATCGCACGACGCCGATGGGGCAAACATCTATCGCAATCTTGCTGTTTCAGGACATGATGATTGTTCCCATTCTCGCGCTGATGGCGATTGTGGCGCCTGTTCCTATCGACACGGGCCAACGGCCAGGTTGGGAGACAGCGCTGATTATGGCTTCGACCGTGCTTCTGTTGGTTGCTGTTGGCCGCTATCTGCTCACCCCATTGTTTCGGCTGTTTGCCCGTATTGGTGCTCGCGAGATGATGACAGCCTCTGCATTGCTCACAGTACTTGGCGCAGCAACGCTGATGAAAGCGGTGGGTCTTTCCAGTGCATTGGGCGCGTTTATTGCGGGTGTGATGCTGGCAGAAAGTTCTTTCCGGCATGAGCTTGAGGCTGATCTGGAGCCTTTTCGCGGCTTGTTGCTCGGGTTCTTCTTCATCACGGTCGGCATGTCCATCGACCTGAACTTTGTCTATCAGAACTGGGTGGTGGTGCTTGCCTGCAGTTTTGGTTTAATGGTCGTGAAGTGTCTGAGCATTTTTTCTGTCACCCGCCTGTCCGGCCATACGCCAGAAAACAGTTTGCAGATTGGTGGTTTGCTGGCTCAGGCTGGAGAGTTTGGATTTGTCATCTTCTCAGCATCCGTCGCCGTTGATTTGCTGAACCCGCATCAGAGCAGCCTGCTCTCCGCAATCATCTCTTTCACCATGGCGTTTACTCTGCTGAGCGTTTGGCTCTCGCAATGGTTTGGCGTGAAGCTGAGGCCTGAGCCCGTGAAACCGGATATACCTAACACAGAGGGAGGCCGTACCAATGTGCTGGTGATTGGATTTGGGCGTTTTGGGCAGCTTGCCTCTCAGATGCTGATTGCGCAGGGCTCAACCGTGACTGTTCTGGATACAGACGCACAGCATATCCGGGAGGCCTCTCGGTTTGGCTACCGGATTTACTACGGAGATGGGCGACGACTGAATGTTTTGCGGGCAGCAGGGGCGGAAAATGCCAGTGTGATTGCGGTTTGTACCGAACGGGCCGAAACAACGAGCCAGATTGTGCGCATGACGAAAACACAATTCCCACTCGCCAAAATCTTTGCCCGCGCGCATGATCGTCGTCACGCTATTCAACTTGTGACAGCGGGCGCAGACTATCAACTGCGTGAGACCCTGGAGTCGGCTTTACAGTTCGGGCGGGAAATACTGGAGGAGTTGGGCGAGGATGAAGACCGCACCTATGAAATTCTTGCAGATGTGCGGCGCAGAGATGCTGAACTTTTGGCGTTGCAGCAGGTGGGTGGGCTGTATGCGGGTTACAAGCAATTCAAGCTGCCCGATGTGCCAGTGAAACCTTTGATCAAACCGAAATCAGAATCAACTGCCCTGAACGAACCAGCACGCCGCCTTGCGGAGGCCGAAAAGAAGGCAGAGAAGGAACAATCAGAGAATTCTGAAAAAACTTCACCACACAAGCCATCTTCAGACTAGCTTTATACGGAAAACTACATTTTCTCTTAGATAGAATTAAGGTATTCCCCTCAAAATCGACTGAAATCAGAAATGTCTGTTTTAATAGTTTGAATTCCGCTTTTTAGGATGCCAATGGCAGAAGCTCACGTCCCCCCGTTCTTTATCGAAACCATTGTGGTTCTTTCCGCTGCAGTTATCGCTGTGCCCATCACCAAACGGCTTGGCCTTGGTGCTGTGGTCGGCTTCCTCGCAGCTGGGATGGCGATTGGCCCCTATGGCATCGGCTTCTTCAATGAGCCTGAACGCATACTGGGCTTCGCGGAGCTTGGGGTCGTTCTGCTGTTGTTTGTGATTGGCTTGGAACTGGAGCCTGCCCGATTATGGACCATGCGGCGAGACATATTCGGGCTTGGGACAGCACAGGTTGTAATCTCGGGTTTGATACTGACCTTGGGTGCTATGGTGTTTGGCCTGTCCTGGCAGGTTGCCCTGATCGCCGGGCTTGGTCTTGCTTTGTCATCCACGGCCTTTGCCTTGCAAATGCTGCAGGAGCGCGGACACCTGAGCACCAAGTATGGCCAACGGGCCTTCGGCATCTTGCTGCTGCAGGACATGGCTATTGTGCCTCTGCTTGCCATGGTCAGCATTCTGGCCCCTGCTGAAGCGGATGTGGAAGAAGCTTCCATTGCCATGCAGGTGATCACGGTTGTCGCTGCTGTTGGCTTTGTGATCTTTGCGGGCCGCTTCCTGCTTTCTCCCCTCTTCAAGCTTTTGACGGCTTCTGGCGCTCGTGAGTTGATGATTGCTGCAGCACTGCTGGTTGCTCTGGGCAGTGCAGGTTTGATGAGCCTTGTTGGCCTCTCCATGGCGTTGGGTGCTTTTCTCTCTGGTGTGATGCTGGCAGAGTCCAGCTACCGGCATACGCTGGAAGCGGATATTGAGCCTTTCCGCACCATGCTCATGGGTCTGTTCTTCATGACTGTGGGGATGGCGCTCGAACTTGATCTGATTGTCGCAAACTGGCAGCGTGTCGTTTCAGCGGTCGTGTTGCTGATGCTCACCAAGGGTGTTCTGCTCTGGGGCCTGTCGCGTTTGTTTGGCTCTTCCAACTCTGATGCTCTGCGCGTGGCAGTCACTCTGCCACAAGGCGGGGAGTTTGCCTTTGTGCTGTTTTCAACGGCGACTGCCGCGGCAATCTTGCCAGAGGAATCTGCGAATATCCTCAGCGCTATTGTTATTTTGACGATGCTGCTCACACCACTTGGTGCGGTAGGTCTGGATTTTGTTGCGGAGCGGATGAAGAAGCATGGCGACACGACCAATAAAATCGAGACCTTTGAGGATGCATGCCCGAGCGTATTGATTGTCGGATTTGGGCGGTTTGGTATGATGGTTGCGCAGATGCTGACTTCTGAAGGAATTTCCGTCACAGCTCTCGACAACAAGCCGGATCGGATCAACTATGCTCGCCAATATGGCTACAGGGTTTATTACGGGGATGCGACGCGGCCCGACGTGCTCAAGGCAGCTGGTGGTGAGAATGCGACCTTGATTGCTCTTTGCATTGAAGATGACCGCGTCATGAAGCAGGCAATTTTGCAGATCAGATCCGCGTTCCCCAATGCAGCCCTTTATTGCCGTGCCACGGACCGGGCTCATGCGCTTGATCTCACCCGTCTTGGCGTTGACTATCAGATCCGCGAGACTTTTGAGTCCAGCCTGACCTTTGGTCGGAAAGCACTTGAGTTTCTTGGTTTGCCGTCAGACCGTATTGACGAAGTCGAAGATGATGTTCGCAAACGAGACGATGAACGCCTGACAATGCAGCTTGCCGGTGGTGATCTTGCTGGCTCTGACAAGTTGCACCAGCGCACGCCACGTGATGAAAGCAAATCAGAAAAACCTGACTGATTAAATCAAGTTATCAGAGCACTGCTCTTGACGCTGGTTGATTTGAAGCACATTTATTGCGTGGGCGTGGTGCGCTCTCATTTCAACATTTCGTGATCTGCGGCACTGCTTTCTCGCAGAGACCACATTAATCCGTATGGTTCGATATGGCTGGTGAATACTCAATCGGTGATCTTGCGAAGAAGGCTGGCGTTAAAGTCCAGACTATTCGTTTTTACGAGCAAAAAAAGCTGCTTCCGGAACCTCCGCGCACTGAGGGCGGTCAGCGTCGTTATGGCGAAGACCACCTGAACCGACTTTCTTTCATCCGTCATGGCCGTGATCTCGGTTTCTCTTTGGAAATGATCGAGAGCCTTATGCTGCTTAAGGAACACCCGGAGGATGACTGCGAAGGTGCAGACGAGATTGCACGGGCTCACCTGACTGAGGTGGAAGACAAAATTATTCGTCTCCAAAGCCTACAAACCGAGCTGAAGAAGATGCTGAAACACTGTTCCAGCGGAAAGATACACGATTGCAGGGTCATTGAGGCCCTCTCTTGCGATTGCTATCAGCATCGCCAAAAGTGAGTTTTTATGTCCAGACCAACTTCATCCGGCACACGGGATGCAAAATTCACCTATGGCTCGACCATGCGCCATGTGCTGGTGATGACATCCACCGGCTCAGTCGGATTGATTGCTATTTTCCTCGTTGATTTTGCAAACCTTTTTTACATCGCGCAATTGGGTATTGAAGAACTTGCGGCGGCAATTGGCTATGCCGGAACCATCATGTTTTTCAACTCTGCCATTGGCATTGGACTTTCCATTGCCGCCAGCGCTTCCGTTGCCCGGCGTATCGGGCAAGGTGATGTGAAAGGCGCGCACCGCCTTGTGAGCATGTCGCTTATAATATCAACACTGATATCACTCGCTGTCGTGGCAGGTAGTCTGGCGTTTCTGGATGATCTGGCGATGTTGCTCGGGGCGTCTGGGCGTACGCTCGATTTTACGTTGCTCTTCCTTTACATCGTCGTGCCTTCCATGCCGTTCCTCGTTGGTGCGATGGTACTTTCTGCACTGTTGAGATCCGTGGGCGATGCACGTGGCGCGATGTTTGTGACCTTATCCAGCGGCTTTGTGACAGCCATTTTAGATCCGATCCTCATTTTCGGGTTTGATATGGGCATCACTGGTGCTGCAATCGCTTCTGTTGTTTCTCGCCTGGTGATGGTTGGTGTTGGCCTTTATATCCTGATCATCAAGCACAACATGCTCGGCAAGCCTGAGATTTCGAAGACTGTCAGCGATACGGTCGATCTGTTCAAAGTGGCGACACCAGCCATGTTGACCAACATTGCAACACCAGCAGGCAATGCCTGGATTATTGCGGAAATGGCTCAGTTTGGTGATGGAGCTGTCGCGGGCTTTGCGATTGTTGGCCGGATTATTCCTGTTGCTTTTGGTGCTCTGTTCGCTCTTTCCGGTGCAGTTGGTCCTATTATTGGCCAGAATTTTGGGGCCATGGAATTCGACCGGCTTAGCAAGGTTGTGAAAGATTCTCTTTTACTGATCGTGATATACACGCTGTCAGCCTGGGGTTTGCTGTTTGTGTTGCAGGAGCCATTGGTGCAGTTCTTCAATGCTGAGGGCGACAGTGCTTCGCTGGTCTTCTTCTTCTGCACATTTGCAGCAGCTGGTTTCCTGTTCAATGCTGCTTTGTTTGTCACCAATGCAGTCTTCAACAATCTGGGCTTCCCAATTTACTCCATGCTATTCAACTGGGGCAGAGCAACTCTTGGGACTATCCCGTTCACCATTGCCGGTGCTTACTTCTATCAGGCAAACGGTGTTCTGGCAGGACAAGCCATTGGCGGCGTTGTTTTCGCCTTTCTGGCCCAATATGTTTGCTGGCGAACCATTGAAAAAATCCGCAAGGAAAAACTGGCAACTGCATAAATGCTGCCAAATTTATTTGCATAAGATGCATGTTCTTACCGCTGGCCTTTTTAAGGTTTGAGCGGTAAGAAAGGAAAAACACAACAACTCTGGATGCTGAAATAATGAACCGTTTTGAACAGCCACGCGTTCCAACAGAAGCACGTATCCAATATCTGGATGGTGATTATCAGGTGAAAGCACCCGGTAACTTTGTGAAGTGTGCGATTTCTGGCAAAACGATCATGCTTGAAGAACTCAAGTACTGGAGTGTATCTCGCCAGGAAGCGTACATTGATGCAGATGCTGCCCTTAAAGCCTATGAGAGCAACGGCCTACAAGCCTAAGGCTTTTCGCAGTCCAACACAGGTTTCAGGCGCTCGATGAGGGCGTCTGGATCAGCGATTTTCATCTCCACTTCCAACACACTTGCCACGCTTGCAAGCCGCGCAATAGATTGCTCTTCGCGGCCATCCAAACGCACGTAATCTTTTGTGGTCGTGATTGGCAGCAAGTCCTGCGTTTCAGCTTCACGCAGTATCAGGCGCGCATCGTCTTTCGTGAAGTAATGATGATCCGGGAAGGACATGGTCTCAACGACCTCAGCTCCAACCTCCCGCAAGCTGGCATATAGCTTTTCAGGACGACCAATTCCTGCAAATGCAAGCACGCGCTCCCCGTCTAAGGCATCTGCGGACACAGGGCGGATTGCAGCGTGCATTAAATCGATCCCAGCCTGGCGTGCCGCCTGTTGCTGAGCGATACTCGCATCGCCCTCACCTACAACCATCAGCAGGCCAACCCGTTGCAGCTGTTTCTTGAACGGCATTCTCAATGGACCAGCCGGAATACATCTGGCATTGCCAATACCGGTCTTCGCATCCAGAAGAACGATGGAGAAGTCCTTATGCAAAGACGGGTTCTGGAATCCATCATCCATAATGATGACAGAAATATCCTGCTCTTCCAGAAGCTTGGCACCAGCTGTGCGATCAGCAGAGATCACAGTTGGGCCGCGGCGTGCCAATAACATCGCTTCATCGCCGACTTCTGCGGCGGCATATTTTGACGGCTCTACGAGCAGCGGTCCTTTAATCGAACCTCCGTAGCCACGCAGAAGAAAACCGGGTTTGTGGCCAGCCTCTTTCAACAGAGCATTCAACGCCAGCGCAAATGGTGTTTTACCGGTACCGCCTGCTGTAAAGTTGCCAATGCAAATGACAGGTTGACGGGCTTTGTATCTGGGATTGTACCTGAAACGACGTGTCGCCATGTAGCCGTAGAGCGCACCCAAAGGGCTCAAGAGTTTGGCTTGCCAGTTTCCGTTTTTCGTCCACCAAAAGTCAGGAGCGTTCATCGTCTACTCCTTCCCTGCTGCTCTGGCTGCTTTACAGGCAGATATTGCTGCAGCTCAAGCTGGGTCGCTGCCAGAGCACCCCGTCCAGATTCGACCAACGCTTTTGCTGTGTCAGCACGCGTTTGAACTTCCGCAGGGTTGTGAAGCAGGTTTTCGATCTGATCGGCCAACTCACTGGTGTTGTGTACCAGAAGAACGCCTTCTTCCTTTGAGAAGTGGCGATAGATCCATGCGAAATTTTGAGTATGCACACCAGATAGGATGGCGCAGCCTACTTGAGCCGGTTCAAGGAGGTTATGCCCACCGATTGGCCTCAGGGAACCGCCCATAAACACAATCGGCGCAACACGATAGAACAAGCCAAGCTCGCCGAGCGTGTCAGCTATATAGATATCGGTCGCATTGGTAGTGGCTTCGCCCCGAGAGCGCTGAGTGCACACAAGGCCCATCTGCTCCAGCTCTTCGCGGATTTCCTGTGCCCGGACCGGATGCCTTGGAACGATAATCGTCAGCAAGCGATCAAACTTGTGCTTGAGCTCTTGATGAGCCTTGGCAACTTCAACTTCTTCTTCTGGGTGCGTACTGGCTGCAAGCCATCGTGGGCGACCTTCGAGCTGATCTTTGAAGTCAGCGAGTTCTACCGGATCGCACTCAGGAACATTGCCGTCAAACTTGATATTGCCCGTAGGTCTGACGCGGATTGCTCCCAGTTGCTTGAACCGGGCCGCATCATCATCTGACTGGGCGAGCACGCAATCGACGGTTCCAAAGACTGAATGGGCAAAGGAGGGAACACGGTTCCAATTTGAGAAGGAGCCTTCTGACATGCGTCCATTGACGATGATCAGTGGGATTTGCCGCTTTTCCAACTCATGGAATGTTGCCGGCCAGATTTCTGATTCAACTGTGATTGCCAGACAAGGTGACCAGTGGTTCAGAAATCTCTTGATGTTGCCGCGCGTATCATAAGGAACAAACTGATGGATCACGCCTTCAGGCGCTGAGGCTTCAACCACCTGCGCAGATGTCAGTGTCGCTGTTGTCAGCAAAACTTTGGAACCACCGTCGACGACCTGCTTTGCAAGCGGCAGGACGGCGTTGGCCTCCCCTACACTTGCTGCGTGGATCCAGATCAGGTTTCCAGATGGCCGCTCTTTCGAGGCGACACCAAACCGTTCCCCTTTGCGGTTCTGATCTTCTTTGCCCTGGCGGGCGCGCAATTTATACAAGCCAACAAGGAGCGGCGCGGCCAGACGGCCAAGACCTTGATAGACTCTGAAGATCACTGAACTCATGGGACCCAGTTCTGCCAGTGTTTATTATTTGCCTGATTTGGCGATTGCGTAAGCTTTGTCAGTTATTTCGTTCATGCTGTTTTCCAGACGCTGACGAATTTCCTCGACCTGTTCATCGCTTGCATCAGCTGGCACCGGAATAGGTTTACCAAAGCATAACCCAATATGGCTGAACGGCAAATTGATGGATGCCTTATCCCAAGTATCAAGGTCATAATGGCGGCTGGTTGCCATTGCTACGGGCAGGATTGGCCGACCGGAGTGCTTAGCCAGTTGCACTATGCCTTTGCCAGCCTTACGTGCAGGGCCTTTGGGCACGTCTGCCGTCATGGAGACTGTGGCGCCTGCTTTGAGCACGCGCACAGCTTCAATAAAGCCGCGCATGCCTCCACGTTTCTTGATTTGGCTGGAGCGCTGCGCACCAGCGGCCCGGATTGTACCGAGCCCCAGTTTTGATGCGCAAACCGCTTGCATCTCGCCGTCAGCACTGCGAGAAATCATAACCCTGATATCCCAGTGCTTTGGACAAGCAAAGGGCAACATGAAATGCTGACCGTGCCACATGGACGCGATGAATGGTGCACCCTCCTCATGTTCCTCATAAACCTCAGGAGGATCAATGGTGAGTTTACTGCTCTTGTAAACAAAGAGCAGATAATACGCCATGGCAGTGCCCGCAAGCTTCATGACAAGCGGGTGTTTGCCTAGTTTTTTCAACATTTCACAAGCCCATTTGAGTTCGGGCAGAATTCCCGGGAGGCGCAGTACTTACTTGGTTTCTGCGCCCGGATCAAGCAGACGGTGCATGTGTACAATAAAGTAACGCATCAATGCGTTATCAACAGTACCTTGCGCCTTTGCTTTCCACGCGACGTGTGCCTCAGCGTAGTTCGGGTAGATGCCTACAATGTCCAGATCCTTAAGATCCTTAAAGCGAACATTGCTGATATCTTCTAATTCACCACCAAACACGAGGTGAAGTAGCTGTTGGTTTTCTTCTTGAGCACTCATAGTGTTCGCTCACCTTCTTCACAGAGAGTCCGACCGGAAACCGATAAGGATTAATCCTCTACGGATATTCCCTGAAGCCTTTTAAACAATTTGGCAGAAGATGCCACTAGTCCGGGGTGATTTGTTCTAGTTTTATTGTAGTAGAGGGTCGATCCAGACAAGTCTACTAACTGGCCGCCAGCCTCACTGATGATTAAATCCGCTGCGGCAAGGTCCCAATCGCGGGCTCTTGCACGCGCCAGACCTGCATCCAATTTCCCACAGGCAACCAGTGCAAAACGGTAGGCAAGTGAACCCAGATAAGGACTGAACCGAATCTGCTCACTCTTTACGCCTTCTTTTTCAAGGAAGCTGACTGGCCCTGCGATGTAGGCGCCGGTGACGGGCGGACGGTCTGAAACCGCAATCTTTTGCTGATTGAGATAGCTGCCTCCTCCCTCTACGGAGGTGTAAAGCTCATCACGCACCGGGCAAAAAATTACGCCAGCTGTGGGGCGACCCTTTTTGACCACTGCCAGCGACAGGCACCACTCATCACGTCCATTCAAAAACGCACGAGTTCCATCAATCGGGTCGATGATAAACACTGTCTCATAGTCTTTACGGACCAGATCGTCTTCGGTTTCTTCCGAGAGCCAGCCATAGTCGGGGCGTGCTTCGCGCAATTTAGATACCAGAAACTGATCAACTTCGATGTCAGCGACAGATACAGGCGAGTCGCCTTCTTTGGTCCAGTTTTTTGGTGAGTTCCCAAAATAAGAAAGGGCGATCTTGCCGCCCTCCAGAGCTGCTGAAACCAACAGCTCTAAATCTTCCTGCACGCTATATTTGTTAGCTTCCAGCAATCGTCAGTCCTTCGATAACCACTGTTGGCGTGGCTACTGCATATCGTTCGTCCAGATCAGATGCCGGTGTCAGGTTCAGGAACATGTCCTTGAGGTTGCCTGCGATGGTGATTTCGCTCACTGGATAGGCGATTTCGCCATTTTCGACCCAGTAGCCAGAGGCTCCTCGGGAGTAGTCACCTGTTACACCGTTTGCACCGTGACCAATCAAATCCGTTACCAGCAAACCTTCGCCGATATCTCTTAAGATTTCTTCCGGTGTTTTCTCACCCGCCTGAAGCGTCAGATTGGTTGCGCTTGGAGAGGTGGAGGACCCGGAACGGCGTGCACGGCCATTTGAGGTCAGGCCAAGCTCACGCGCTGCATATCCGTCAAGGAACCAATGGCCCAGAATACCATCTTCAATCATGTTGAGGTATTCAGCACCGGTGCCTTCCGCATCAAACGGAGCTGTGCCACCGCCGCGCGCCTTAAACGGGTCATCGGAGATGGTGATGCCTTTCCCGAAGACCTGCTGGCCCATTTTATCTTTTAAGAAGCTGGTTCCACGGGCGATTGAGGCTCCGTTGATCGCGCCTGCAAAGTGACCAAGCAGGGAGCGCGCTGTGCGTGGTTCATAAACCACTGGCGCCTTGCGAGTTTCCAGCTGACGTGGATTGAGGCGGCGCACGGTGCGCTCTGCTGCAATCCGGCCAACTTCTTCCGCAGACATCAGATCATCCCAATAGGTACGGGAATCGAATTCGTAATCACGCTCCATGCCGGTGCCTTCACCAGCAATGGCAGTCATGGAGAAGCCTGAACGAGAGCGTTGATAGGCACCAACGAAGCCATGGCTTGTGACAAGTACGATGCCAGAGAGCCCCCAGCTTGCGCCAGCACCGCCTGATTTGGAAACACCTTCAACAGCAAGAGCCGCAGCTTCTGCGTCGAGGGCAGTTCTGGTCAGCTCCTCGGCATTCACCTCACGTGGATCTATAAGGTCCAGTTGCGGGATGTCTTTCAGGAGACGCTCAGGTTCAGCAAGCCCAGCGTATGGATCTTCCGGCGTGACTTTCGCCATTTCAACGGCACGGGCAGCAAGCTCAGCAGGATCGTCACTCGCATTGGATGAAATGCTGGCAACCTGCTTGCCGACAAATACGCGGAGTGTGACGTCGTTGCCTTCTGCGCGGTCGGTGTTTTCAACCTTGCCTTCGCGCACGGAAACAGACAATGACATGCCCGTAACTGCGATTGCGTCTGCTGCATCGGCGCCGGCTGCTTTTGCAGCTTCCACCAAGCTCACTGCCTGCTCTTCAAGCTTTGAATTGGCAATTGCGTCAGACATTCGCATGGACCTCCTATTTTCTTGCTCTTCGTGTTTAGGGCGTGCCTGTCTCAAGAGCAAGCACACCTGCCAATAATCGCGGGGCTGTACGCAGAAATTGCAGCGGCTTGCTGGGCATGACTTTGCACATAGGTGAGCCCACTTAAAGATAGTTAGAATTTTAGCAAATTCGGAAGAGGTTCGCTAAGCCTCTTTAAAATCAGAGTTTTTTAACCATTCGAGTTAAGGACTTACGCAGATTCTACCCTGTAATTTTCCTCTAGTTTGAAAAGAAGATGAATTGAAACCTCCACACCTGTGGAGGGAGGGGCAGTTCCGTGATCAACTACAAATCGCAGTTTTTGGGCCTTGCGAGCAACGACAACCACATTAATCGTGTGAGTGTATCGCTGCCGTTTCGCATGCAAGCGGACCTTCCTGATGATCTTCTTGAAACACCGGGCGTTAACAGATCCGATATTCGCATTGATCCGGACAAGGTGCTTATTCGCCGTGAGATGGGTGGGCTTCCGCTTACCTTAACGGTTCCGCTTGGGTCTTACTCTGGTGTTGGAGCGAGAGCGACAGTCAGCGAGATCAGCGATGAGCTGGAGTATCAGGTCATTTTGCTGCATCGCGATCATGCTTTGAGCATTCCGCTTTATACCAGCACAGATATGGAGCTGACAGCGGATTATTGGGAAGCCTGGTCAGATGTTTTGGCACTGCCGCTTCTCATGATCGACAGCGATGGCACCTCCAAACTGGCACGTCTTGGGCTTAACACATGCTCCAAAGGTGAGGCACTGCCACGCAGAAAGCTTCGAGCGTTGACTGGACGACGTCCGCGTTTTCTTGTTGGCCGCGAAACAGGCAAGCCAACACGGCTGCAGAAGATATTTGCCAGCTCCCGCCGTTTCACATCTTTACGGCGCTGAAACTCTTAAAGGTAATAGGCCGCGAGGCCGTCCAGCACCAATCCGATAAACAGGATCAAGCCGAAGGTTGAGTTGGACTTGAAGAGCTGAAGGCACTGGTCGCCATCATCAATGTCCAACACGCGGATCTGGTTCAGCAAGTGAAATGCACCGAGCGCCAATCCGGCAAATGCAAGCGGGCCACTGCCTGCTGCAATGAAGGCTCCTGCAAACAGAACAACTGTTGCGCCATAAAGAATGACCAGAGCCTGACGGGTTTTTTCGCCAAACAATCGCGCTGTTGAGCGCACGCCGACCAAAGCGTCGTCCTCTTTATCCTGATGGGCGTAGATGGTGTCGTAGCCGATTGTCCAGAGGATACCCCCGCAATACAGCAGTACCGGTGCCAGTGACAGACTGCCAAAGACTGCGGCCCATCCCATCAATGCCCCCCAGGAGAACGCCAGACCAAGCACGAACTGTGGCCAGTCGGTGATGCGTTTCATGAATGGGTAGGCAGCAACAATTGCCAGAGAGGATATGCCCAGGACGATGGTGAAGGTGTTGAACTGCAGCAGTACGATCAAACCGGCGAGCGCTTGCAGTGCCATAAAGATTTTGGCTTGTTTGCTGGAGACCTGACCTGAGGGGATTGGACGCGAACGTGTACGCTCGACCTTATCGTCAATATCCTTGTCTACAATATCGTTGTAGGTGCAACCTGCGCCGCGCATTGCCACTGCGCCGATAAACATCAGCACAGCGTACCAGATGTTTGGGATGGCAGATCCTGCTGCATTCGATGCAAGGGCCAGAGACCACAAACACGGCCACATAAGCAGATACCAGCCGATTGGCCGCTCCCACCTGGCAAGACGAGCAAAGGGGCGAAGGCCTGGCGGCAAGCGCGTATCAACCCAATGACGCTTTACTGCATCTGCAACTGGACCAGTGTCTTTGGTATTGAACATTGCCACCTCACCGTATTCTTAGAGTCTGTCTGCATTCTCTTGCATTTTTGCAGCCAGATCCAATTTGGCTCTAAAAGCTGAGAGGAAATTCCTCTTCGTAGTGAATTGTCTTTTCCAACAGATCAACACTTTGCGTCAAGAAGCCAAATTCCTCGAAGAACTGTTTTCTGGTCTTTCGCTCTGGTCTCTTCAGCGAAACTTCCATCTTAACGACCGACTTTTGTGCCAGATCATCCTCCAGTGCCTGCAGTACAGGCGGTAACAGCCGCTCAATCCCTTCCATTGGAGCGAGCGCCACCTGCTCTATGAACCCGACTTTGCCACCGGCCCGGATACTGTACCGGTAGCTTACAAGCACAAACCCGAGGCTTTTTCCAGTGCTCCTGACCAACCATGCCTGCCCTGCACTTGGGTCAACCAGCAACCTGCGGGCAGTTTCTTCCAGTGAACGAACCGGCTCTGAAAGGGTGTCTTGCTCTCCCCATTTTGCCAGCAGCTCGAAGAATTCATTCATAAACAGTGGTGTAACCAGCAACAGTTCGACTGATGGACGGGGCATTTTGGTCTCTCCAGAGCTGTTGTTCGTTTACTGTGAGCCATACTCATGCTACAGGCTGCATCACATCCTAGACGCACAACTGGGGAACCTGTTCCCTTCTTATTTTCAGGGTCTACTTCAATGAATATTCTGCTGATCGGTTCTGGCGGGCGTGAACATGCGCTGGCATGGTCTCTGGCGAAATCTCCGGTGCTAAACGAGCTGTTTGTTGCCCCGGGCAATGCAGGCATCGAACAATTTGCCAAGTGTATTGCACTGGACCCGACTGATCATCGCAGTGTTATCGAGTTCTGCCGCCTCCACGACATCAATTTTGTTGTAATCGGCCCGGAAGCTCCACTGGTTGATGGCCTGTCTGACAGTCTTACCCATGCTGGCCTTCGTGTATTTGGTCCATCTTCTGCTGCTGCGCAGCTGGAAGGGTCCAAAGGCTTCACCAAGGACATGTGCTCCCGCGCAAATGTGCCAACCGCTGCGTATGGCCGGTTTGACAATGCCGAGGCTGCCAAGTCCTACATTCGAGAGCAAGGCGCTCCGATCGTGGTGAAGGCAGATGGCCTTGCTGCAGGTAAGGGCGTCATCATGGCCATGAACGAGCAGGAAGCACTCGATGCAGTCGATAGCTGCTTTGACGGTGCCTTCGGTGCTGCTGGCGCAGAAGTGGTTGTTGAAGAATTCCTTGAAGGCGAAGAAGCCAGCTTCTTTGTTCTTTCAGACGGTAAGAATGCTCTCCCGCTGGCGACAGCACAGGATCACAAACGGGCGTTCGATGGTGATGAAGGCCCGAACACTGGTGGCATGGGTGCTTACTCCCCTGCCCCTGTGATGACCGAGGAGATGATGGACCGGGTGATGAGAGAGATCATCCACCCAACCATTGCAGACATGAAAGCGCAGGGTTGCCCGTTCAAAGGCGTGCTTTATGCGGGTTTGATGATCACCAAGGACGGTCCGAAGCTGATTGAGTATAACGTGCGCTTTGGCGATCCGGAATGTCAGGTTCTGATGATGCGCCTGAAGACTGATCTGTTGCCGATTCTGCTTGGCTGCGCTGAAGGGACATTGGATCTGGTGGATGCGGAATGGCATACAGATCCAGCGATCACTGTTGTGATGGCGACCAATGGCTATCCGGGTTCCTATGAGAAGTTGAGTGAGATCAAAGGTCTGGTAGAAGCTGCAGCTGATCCAGACGTAGAGATCTTCCACGCAGGCACCGTGGTTGCTGATGAGAAACTGCTGTCCAATGGCGGGCGGGTTCTAAACATCACAGCGCGGGCGGCGACTGTTTCTCAAGCGCGTGAAAAAGCATATGCGGCTGTTGAAAAGATCGACTGGCCGGGCGGGTTCTACCGCAAAGATATTGGCTGGCGTGCTGTTGAGCGTGAACAGCAGGACTGATCCG